>JBEKJV010000010.1:0-62900 GCA_050011055.1 Nitrososphaerales archaeon
CATCCTGACCGTCGGGGAAGGATTCCCCTGAAGAAACGGCGCGAAAGTCCGTCCTAGAGAAGATTCTATCTCTCCAAGGAGTTCACGCCAACATGGCGCGAGTTCACGCCAAAGCACGTGCCACCAACCGAGTTTGGCGCCACTTTGGCGTAGATTCGCGCCATCAGATCGCGCCAAACATTGAGTTGGTGCCACTTTGCCATGGGTTCGCGCCATCAGTTCACGCCATCATCCGAGTTCACGCCATCATCCGAGTTCACGCCATCTTGCCACGAGTTCGTGCCATCAAGTCGTGTCACAAGGACCTACCTGTCGGTCACTTTGCCAAAGAGCCTGGGGTATTTGAGGAGCCATGCCTGATTCCACGGGTGGCGGGGAGAGAGGTGACGAAACTTGACACAGTTCTCAATCTCCAAACACGTTCAGAGACCCCAGTCCCCGAATAGGGGTAATGTAAAATTGTTCAACGAATATAAGCTCACTTATACCCATACCCTCGCGTGAGCGATTCCCGCAAGATAACACCTATACAAAGCGAAGTCGCTCTCCCATGTGCTGTCGCCAGAGGAACATTTCCTACAGAACGATGGGTCAAGGTCGATGCGAGATTCGAGAAGAAACCGCTGCCAATCACAGCGTTCGTTCCTATTGGATACGTCTATGACCCCAAACCAAATACCGAGAGTAGTAGAAAAGGCTCTGTTGATGTTCATGTCAGCTTCCGCCACAATGGACATTCAGGGTTAATCTTCCCCGGAGAACTGCTCTCTGTCAGCAATCCAGTAACCGTGGATTCTATATGGTTAGATGAGGTCTCGATCAGGAGACCTCCCAAAGGTTGATACTTTCCTACAGCGATCTACTCCGAAGCTGGAAGCAAGGAATCATAAAATTCAAACCCGACATCGAAGCGAATCAGATCACAAAATCCTCTATCGACTTGAGAATGGGCAACCTGGCCACAATATTGATCGAGAACAAGGGTCTAACGATATGGCCCATTGGTTCAAGCTCTGAAGGAATTTACAGGGATGAAGAGATCAAAGACCGTCTAATCATTAAACCGAATCATCTCGTCTTGGTGGCAACCCATGAAGAGGTCTTCATGCCTCCAAACCTCTGCGCACAGGTCGAAGGAAAGAGTTCCCTGGCAAGATTTGGCTTAGCGGTCCACATCACCTCACCGCACATCCATCCTTCATTTGAAGGACACATCGCGTTAGAGCTTTACAACCATAATCCCAACAACCTCGAATTGCACCCCGGCGACAGAGTCTGCCAATTGATCGTCTCTCAGGTTACGCGACCGATTCCGAAGTGGTTGCGGGGAACTGGCAGGTATCAGGGTCAGGTGGACTCGAAGCCGAAACCAGAGATGCAATGAGCCGACGCTTAACACCGACACGATTCTGAGCCGCAGATTTAACAGAACCACTTGAGCTCAAAGTTATGGACAACTCTTGTCCGTAACTCGCCACTTACGGACAACCCTTGTCCACGACTTCGTGAATGCGAATGTATAGGCCGTCCAGTGTATAGCGAGAGCCATACGTCGATGCGGATGTTCTTCTCCTTTTCCTAGTGTTTTTTTTGAAAATTTTTCTGAGGACCTAGCCTCAAGCTCCCCTGTGTTACGCTCCCAACCTAGACTTTGAACTACCTTCCGTGCCGCGGGTTCGATTCCCCATTCTCCTGCGACTAGGCAGTCACACTCTACCATGACACAACACTTTGGTAAGCTATGACAACAAATCTGCATCATCATGATCCACAGGCCTTGGGGATCCTTCTCCATCCTAAAGCAACAACTTCAGACCTGAAGCATTTGACGGTTCGATATCATTCAAAGACATGCTTTCGTGTCATTCCAGTTCCTGTTCGAACTCAGGTCCCTCTCAGTTTCCCGGGTGTCCAGGTCTTGCGATCTGCTTCTTACGATTCTCCAAGTTCTGATCCTTCCGGTTACAGGCCAACTCTTCGGTTTCACCCCCAACAACACGCTGCCGTGTGATTGCAATAGTTCTTCGAGTCGGTTTCTGAGGCGGGGAACCATCCGCAGTGCAGGTGGGGCGCGTGCGGGGGGGGAGCAGTTGTATAGATCTATATATCTCTCCTTGCCTGTGTTTCATACGCTCCGTAGGCGGCCAAAATGAAAATACTGCATGAACCAAACCTGAGGACTGTCATGATGGTAGAGAAGGCCATGCTGGATGCAAAGACCTACCCGACGAAGAAGGAGCTCTGGCGGTCCCTTCCGAAGGAAGTACAGTACCAGACCTTCGCACGGGTTCTGGAGTATCTGGAAGCTTCCGGCAAGATAGCTTTCAACGGCTCCAGAATCACATACACCGGCATCGACAACCCAAAGCTGCGCGAGCTTTTCGAGACCAGCGTCCCGATTCAGTGACGAACTTCAGGTGGACAGGTGCAGAAGCTTCTCCGGCCTTGGGGTCGCAGGTGACTACGTTCTACCTCGATGTAGTCACCCAGTGTCGGGCTGCTGTGCCTCCGCTGGCTCTGGAGAAGGACAAGCCCACAGCTTTCAGCCGTCGGTAGCGTGCCTCTTGAGCGTCGCCTTGAGCCGCCTGTATTCTTTCAGCATCAACTCGAGGGTGGGGCGTATGTTCCCGGTGGTCTGGTACTCCCCGAGGGCATCATAGTACTCCTTCCTGTTCGCCAGTTCGATGTTCAACGGCGGCAGCCTGTGCTTGAGCAGGACGTTGATCAGCAGGAGCCTCCCGACCCTGCCGTTCCCGTCTTGGAAGGGGTGGATGGTTTCGAACTGGTTGTGCACCACCGCCGCCAGGACGAACGGGGGATACTTGTCACGGTTGTCGTGATACCACCGGACGAGCTTCTTCAACAGGGCGTCGACCTGGCCCGCCGGGGCGCCCACGTGTATCGGCTTGCCGAGGCCGTCGACAACCGACACTTCGACTCCGCTCTTCCGCCTCGTCTCGCCCGCGAACGGCTTGGAATTCTTGAATACCAGTCTGTGGAGGTCCTTGATCAGTCCCAACGAGAGCGGGTCCTCGGTCTGTCTCAAGAATGCGACAGCCTCCGCGACTCCGAGAGTCTCGGCGATCTCCTCCCTGCTCTTCTCTGGCCACCGCTGGTCGGCGAGGACCTGCCTGACTTCCTTTCTCGAGACGGTGGAACCTTCGATGGCGTTCGTGTCGTACGTGAACTCCTCGATGAAGGCGCTCCAGTCGGCGCCGCTGAAATGGGCCAGCTCTATTTTGACCCTGGTGGTCAGAAGGGTGATCTCTCCCATTTCCTTCGACGAAAGAACGGTCCTGTAGGGGTCGCCGATGCCCCTTGCCGACCGGACCTTCCCTTCCAGCCTGTCCCTCGCCTTTTCGGCGAGCCTTTCGACCTCGTCGCTGCCGAGGTCTGTTCCTAGGAAGACGCTGACCTTCGCTACTCTGGTGCCCGTCCGGTAGGAGGTCGCCAGGTAGTACTTCTTCCTCCCGCTCACCATGCGCGTCTCTATGTGCACGTGATCAGATGGGTGACTACATATTTAAACACCATTCTCGAAGGTGACTACATACGATCCGGGTCGCGCGCGTGCTGGTTGACGTCACCATCCGCTAGAACGAAACAGTACGGCAGAAAGGTACCGAAAACGTTTAACTATACCGATCGGAATATATTCTGAGCGGAATATGGTGCTCGCAAAGACTCCGGACCGGATAGTCGACAGAAAGCAGGAGATAGGGACCCTCGTCTCCGACCTGGCTGATAGTTCGAAGAACGTCAACTACGGCTTGATTGGCTTCCGGAGGATCGGCAAGACGACCATCCTTCAGGAAGTCGCGAAGCAGCTGACGGGCAAGGGCCTGATCGTCGTCAGCATCGACTTCTCGCTCAGGAAGTACGACCCGGCCGGCTTCTTCAAGGACATGCTGAACGAGACGAGCAGGGGCGACTATCGCGTCGCGGGGAAGAAGGAGCAGGTCCTCGACGACGTGCGCGCGGGCCTCAACAAGCTCAAGGACCTCACGCGCGCCAGGGTTCGCCTTGAGATCTCGGTCGACCAGACGACCGGCAGCCCGACCATCACGCCGATGCCGTACCTCAAGGAGGCCGAGCGCGACTATTCCATCCTGTTCAGGTCGACCTTCGAGTACGTCAGCCAGATAGCCGAGCGGAGCGGGCGCCGCGTGGTGGTGATGCTGGACGAGTTCCAGACTATTACTGAGTGGAAGAGGTACGCCGGCCTCGAGGCGATCACTGAGCACCTCAAGCACGTGATAGAGGCGAGAGGGAACGTCTGCTACGTGGTGAGCGGGTCGCGGGCGCACTTCATGCGGAACCTGCTTTCGTCTGGCGGGAGTCCGCTCTTCGGGCTCTTCAACATCATGGAGATCTCGTATCTGGAGGAAAAACCATCCAAGGAGTTGTTCAGGATGAACGACCCTTCGGCGAGCGACAGGGAAGCGAAGGAGGCGTACGACTTGGTTTCGGGGCATCCGTTCTACCTCATCGCCCTGGCCACGTCGAGGAGAAAGGGAGAGACTATGAAGGAGGCGTATCTCCGCTCCCTCACGTCGGCCGCCGGCTCGCTAAACCTCTACGTGAAGTACGTGCTCACCGAGGATACGGGGACATACGCAAAGGGTCCGATAATGTCGCAGGTGCTCAGGGCACTGGCGAGCAAGCCGATGAGCGTCGGAGAGATTGCTCGGGTTGCGGAGGTGAAACTGACGTCCCTGCCCAAGTTCCTGAACCAGCTGATCGAGATGGACCTTGTGAAGAAGGATGGGAAGGTGTACTCCCTGGTGGACCGGGTGGTCGCGGATTACCTGAAGCTGAATCCGTAGCCATATGATGCCGGGAATATATTCCAGAGAGAATATATCTGGGTGGAGGCGGCGAGATCAACGAGTGCCATTGCGAGGTGCTCCTCGAGTTGGTTTCTGAGTTCAAGCGCGCAGTTGGCTCACGGGCGCAGGAATTGCCGTCAGGTTTCGAAGAGACTGCAAAGTCTCTTTGTCCTCACAGAACACATACGTCCCTTTGATGCCACGCGTAAGAAAGATCCTGTACCGATTCTTCAGCAGCCGAAGGGCCAGGTCTTTGCTATCAGAGTTCTCCTTTGCTCTTCTCATGATTTGCTTGAGAGAAGGCCTCCCTGTTTTGCCGTCTTCGCAGTAGTTGCCTACTTCCCATTCGCCATTCCTGAGGACGAGGTCGCGACCCCAGATGACGCCGGCATAATCGACCTCGAAACCCTGGCACCCGTAAATCGAAGCGCACTGATTGAGTTGGTTCGAACCACCATTCACCCAGAAAGGAACGTAGTCCTTCTTTGGGTCCATGAGCCAGTAAACGCTTTCGCTGAAACCTGAGTACGCATCGAGGTCGGTTGGGAGCTGACTTGAGATTCTCAAGTTCCTAGTAGACCTGGGGTCCTTGGGGTCACCCGGAGTTTCCGTGAAAGCGGCCATCAGACCCACCTTCGGTTTGTCATGCCCATCTCGTTTTGCCTTCAAAATGCCGAAGAGGTCTTGAGGAAGCTGTAGAACACGGAAATCGTAGCCGCCGAAGATTGGAGGAGCCTCGGTTGACCGAGGGTTCGAGAGTAGCGATTCAACCCAGCCATGATAGGCTCGACCGCCAAGTACTCTGTAGATACCGGTCAGATTCCTTATGATTGGCACCTTTCCTTGACTCGAAGCCCTTTCTTGAAAGTTGTAGGTTGTCCCTTCTTCATCAGCGTTTAGAATCTGGCTCTCATCATAGAGGAAGACAGTCACATTCGCGCGCAGGAGAGCGAGATCAATGTTCTCTATTGTCATGCGCTGAGCTTCGTCGAATATGGCGAGGTCGAATTTCTGACCCCGGTACCCAGCCTCGGCAAGACCGGGATTTCCTGGCCTTCCTGTAGAATAGAACTTGATCGGCATGTCGATGTGCGCGTCTCGTGATGGCTCGCTCGTGGCCTTCCTCAGCGACGCGATTAGTCGATTGTTTCTATATGTCAGGACGCTCTGCTTTCCCTCGGACAAGCCCCTCAACAGTAAATGCAATGCAACCAGAGTCTTACCGGAACCGGGAGCACCTTGAATGAAGTAGGTGCCCTCCCTTCGATCACGAATAGTGTCGATTATTTCGTCAACCAGTGAGAGCTGTTCGATTGACAGACCGTAACCCTTCTCCGCGAGAAGAGTGTTGCTTGCATTCCGAATCTCGTCGAAATGTGTTCGTATTGCATCAAACAGCTTCTGGCTCTGAAGATACTGGCCGTTCACGAACCTCCCGGCGGTGGCTTCGTCAATTGGGCAGGCGAATGTAGCCATCAATTGTTGCCTTGCACGATCCTCTTCACCCTTGTAGAAGTGCTTGCAGTGGAAACTGATTCTTGAATCAGCCCTTCCAAGGTTGTACATGAGTACACACCCGTCGACGTCGAAAAGGTCTGCCGCTGAGTGCGAATGAATTATCTTTCCAATGTAATTCCGCAGTTGATATTCGGGATGCACCTGCTTTCCGATGTCTGCCAGGACGAAGTCGGTGCTGTGTGGCTTGACTGACCTCCAACCCTTGAACTCCGCGATAAATGCTGTCGGTTTGCCAGAATGGCCCGCACCCAACAATACTGCGTCAATCCTTTCACCGCTGAAAGGCAATCGATACTCCAGGACCACAAGGTCGTGCAATTCGGTCAATGGCCTGAACAGACTCGCTAGGTGTTCGATGGAGCTCTTCCAGGCTCCGAGCTGTTCAAATCCCGGTTCTTCGCGATAGACCGAGCGAAAGTTCTGCCTAAGCTCCGCTCGAAGGGAGTCCCAATCGTCTGACTTCGAGATGAGGTCCTTCACCGTAGTGTACAGAATGTATGAGCTCGTGTACCGTGGTTATGCCACCTCTCTTAATATGCTCATGGCACAAGAATACGATTATGTCGGAAAGGAACCCAGCAAAAGCCGCAGCCCGAACTCGGCTTAGATAGAGCACGAGGGTTCATGCTACTGGCGAAAGTGACACAAGATGAAGAGGTTAATCATGGAATCCGAAACAGGCAGGGTCGTCGCTATGGGTGAGTTCAACCACCTCTTCTTCTATTAGAAACAACTCGTCATGTATTGAACTTCAGAAATCTGAGCCCGGCGGTCGGACGCAAGGTCACCACCACTTCTTGCTGTATTTTAGTTGGGAAGTACTCTCTGTTAGTTCCGGCTTTCTGAATATGAAAAGATGCTCGTGGGCAATCTTGTAAAAGTCATACTTGTGACCACGCCACCGTTCCCGAGACATCTTGGTGTTATGCTGAAGCTTGATGATGTCCTCCTTCAGGACGAAACCAGCTTCGAGAAACTTCGCTAGCACACCCAAGTGGATGGGAACATAGTGTCTGTGACGTCGGGTATCGCCGATGAGTATACCGCAATACTTCCCCGGTTTGAGGATCCTGAAGCACTCCTTCGCAACTGTTCCCATTGCGTTGACGAATTCTTCCATCTTCAAGGCTGAGAGATCTCCATTGACTTCGGACTTGCTGTATGATATGATACCGCAATATGGTGGATGAGTAGCGATGAGGTCAACAGTGTCATCGTTGATTTCATTGAGGTTTCTCGCGTCTCCTTGATACACGAGCACTGTGTTGTTTCTACCAGCGTCGAGAGGAGAGTAATGGAAGTCCAGCCTGTTCATGGCTATCATGCATGCCTTCTGATTGATGTCCACCCCGATTCCGTCTCTGCCGGTCAGTCTGCACTCGACGAGTGTGGTCCCACCGCCCATCATCGGGTCGCAGACCAGTTCTCTTGGTTTCGTATAGCGTTCTACCAGGTTTCGGGGGATGTACGGACTCCAATTACCACGGTAATTGCCTAGATGTGTGGCCCAGTCCCCTCGATCAGGGAAGCTCCAGACAGTCCACTCCTCAGGCCTAAAATTGTCGGGTTGGAATTTGTCAACCTTCCACTCTTTGACGAGCTCCAGCGAAGTGTCTCCAATAGACACGTACTTGTGGGACTTTAGGAAGTCGAGGTATTTCTCTCGAGATATGAGTTTCATGTCTGAACCCTGCACAATCGTCGGAACCTGAGACACAACCTAACCCCTCCATAGCATATTTAAGCCCCAATGGGCACTCTGGAACCAAGTCTTGCCAGAAACGTTGGAAGGCGACACTCGCAGGGATTCATTCGAGGAATTTCAATCGTTCGTTAGGAAGGCGCTTGCGGACCTAGGAGTGGATACAGCAGAACAGTTCAGTCTCCGAGGGGGTGGAGCCGATGTGGAGAAAGTCGCGAAGTTCCTGTGGACACTGAACGAATTTCTTTACGTACAGAGCGATTTGGGTGGAAAGGATGTCATTTCTCCTTATCATAAGTTTTGGATGGACCATTACCAAGAGATCCTCGGCCTCTCGATAGACGAAAGTCAATGCGGCAAAGTGGCAGCGCGGTTGGAATCCCTCTTCAGGGAGCACGCAAGTTCGGAAGGATTTCATCCTAGTCTTGGAGGATTCGTCGAACTGACTCCGCGGTTGATTGCGAATGCGCGGTTCTTTACTGCTGCCCAAGACTTCACCATAAGATTCAGAGAATCCACTTACAGCATAGCTCATGAACAGCCGGAGTTGTTTGATGCCGAACGAATCCTCAGAGATCCACAGTCAATCGATATTCTTCTTAGGCGATTAGGAGCCGAAAGTCAGTACGACAAGAGGAGAAAGTACGCCAGGCTCTGCGCCGCGGTGCTGGTGAATGATTACGGCGGAGATGCGTCAACGCTTGCTCGGGTGCATAATGGAGATGCTCTTGAAATCAGGCGGACACTCGTCGAGAACGACAACCCAGAGTATGCTGGTACGCTAGGGTACTCAAACAAGAAGGCAAACATGCTAATCAGAGACATGTATGAACTGGGAGTCTGGGAGGGTCTTACCAACCTCGACAAGCTTGATGTAAGCAGCGATGCCAACACCATGAGGATAGCATTGAGATTGGGTATCTTGCGTTCCCGTATCCCGCTGCTCACCAGCTTTCTGGACATCTATGGTCTACAATATGGCGCAGTCGATATGGCGTCCTCAGCGGCGTGGAGAAGGGTTTGGGAAAAATGGGGAGAGATCCCCCAAAACAACCGGGTGGCCGCTCCAGCATTCTTTGATTTCATCATCTACAGAATAGGTCAGATCTGCTGCAAGCCAAATACTAGAGCCTGCGAGAACGCTTGCAAAGGAAAGCGTTTGGAGCAACTGCGCCAGCTAATTCCTGACACGGATGGGTACTGTCCGTTCAGAGGTCTAGAGGGACATGAAACAAGGCTTCTGAACCCGCCTAGAGCAATTTCGATCGAACAATCGACAGGATGGAAACGAGGAAAGACGAACAAGGGAGGCGGCGGAGGCATTTCGGCGTGAATATGAAGTACGTAACTCAGCTGTGGGTTATGCGATCTTCATTGAACAGTCTCGGTTCTCAGTAGTTCTTCACGATCAGTTCTTCGATGGGACCTCTCTTCAAGCCTACGCTGCTGATAGCTCGTGCTGCCTTGACCGTCACAATTTCGTATCCGTGTCCTTCGTACAAATCCCGCACTTTGGGCGAGTTGCTAAGCATCAAGTGGCATCCCTTCGCAGCAAGTTTGTTGTAAATGTCGGCAAGTCTCTTCTGGTCGTCAAGTGTGAAGGAGTCAGGAGTGTAGGAAGTGAAGCTTGCAGTTTGACTGATGGGCTGATATGGGGGGTCAAAGTAGACGAAATCCCTCGCTCTCGCCTCATCCAATCCCACTGTGTAATCACGCCGGAATATTTTGACGGAACTCTGATTCAGGACCCAACTTACGTCACCCAGGTTTCTTTCGTCGAGAATTCTCGGATTCGTGTAATCGCCCCAAGGAACGTTGAATTCACCCTTGCTGTTCACTCTGTACAGACCGTTGAAGCAAGTCCTGTTGAGATACAACAGAAGGGCAGCTTTCTCTGCGTTTCCTTCTTGGCCTGTTTCTAATCTAATTCCATTGAAACGCTTGCGAGCGACTTCGTAGTAGTAATTCTTGTCCGTGGCGTGTTTTTGCAATCGTCTGGCTCGAACTACTAGTTGGTCCAAGTTGTCGCGAATGGCAATGTAACAGTTGATTAGATCCTTGTTAGCGTCAGAGATTCTGGCTTGTTTTATCCTACCCCGCTTGAACAGGTAGAAGAATACTGCACCTCCGCCGAGAAACGGTTCGAAATATGTCCCGAAGTCTCGAGGGAATAACGTTTCAAAGGTGTGCAGAAGCTGGCCCTTTCCTCCTGCCCATTTCACGAATGGTGCAGCGTCGGAGGCGAACTCTTTCAGTGTTTCCAATACGCATGAAGGTCGCAATAGTCAGGTGTTAAAAGTTCGCTGGGATTGTGCGGACCTTGACCCCTTCGAGAGTTCGTTTCATTGGGTTCGGAAAGATGCGGTCGACAGGAGGTGATTCCTTCAAACCGGGGAGAACTGTAGAACTCAAATCACGCGACCGTATCACTTGGCGGTGTATTTTCCTCTGCTTGTGGCCCTACGTGCCAATTCTGCCGTCAGCGATTGGTGGCTAGACATTCTCCCTCTCGGCGTGGCCACACTTCAAGCAGATTCTCATCTGAGCCACCATCTCTCCTCTGAATCCCATGACTGGTTCTGCTGTGATGAAGTCATGTTGAAGACATAACGGCGCTGCAAAGACCACATTGCCACCTGCTACTCTACTCTGTACAACCTTGAGGCTCTCAGGTCTCTGGGGGATGGGACTGGGAATCTCAACATAACTTCCCATTCTGGTCCTGACTTGGTCACAGAATCTATTGTAGAGGTCTATCGCCTCACCCATTCTTGGCGCAGGATCCCACCACACCATTGTCCTGCAGTATCCACAGACCACATGTGCTGTTCTACCGGCCTTGGCAGTGTAGACTCTAACCTGGTCGTACTCGCAGACCGGACATTCGAAGACCCAGGGTTGCCTGGGCATCGCAAGATTGCAGGGGTTGATGATAGTTATAGGTTGGCCGGCCCGTGGAATGGAGCGATAACAACGAGCACCACGGACTACCGTGAGATCGCTGAGACAATAATGAACGCCCTGTCGGATGTCAATCTGGAACCTCGTCCTCACTTCAGGGTCCTGCCGACTCCAAAGCAAACCAATGACCCCCGACTTTGGGATATTGATGAGAGGAATTCCGTCGGTTTCATAATCGAGGACAAGAGTGATTCAGATAGTATTTACCGCACTCATGTATCTTTCAAGGCGAGAACCGGAGCTAGTAGTTTCGTTGATGTCTCATTTGTTATTGAGGCCTCGAAGAATGTCAAGTGCGCGGTCAAGGATGCGAGGGTTGACGGATCGGCCACCAAGGTCATCCCCGGCGAAGGGAGACCCGTCACTCTCAGTATTCCAGTGATCGGCGGCAGTGATCCCCAATCGGTAGAGCTGGCCCTTATCAAGGATGTGAAAGGCAAGAATGGCTCGAACCAGATTCTCTTCAAGATTGCGAACACAACAGAGCGGAAATGGCCCAAAGATGGAAACGAGAGCTTCGAGTTTGGATCCCTGCTCGACCTCGACATCTACGAAGTGAGTAATTCGCCGTTTGTGACCAATCTAGAGGAGATCAAGGCCTACGGATTACTACCGGAGAAGGCAGCATCTCAGAAAGAGATTCACTTCAAAGACTACTTCATCGCAGAGACTCGCATTCCACGTCCCAAGGCCGGAAAACTCACCATCACGGAACTGTCGAAGTCGCTGTCAAAGGATTACGGCGTCACGCTAGATGCTTCGATCGTCAAGTATGTGCAAGAGAAAATCGAGAAGAATGGCGGAAGGCTCTACGAGTTTCAAGCGAACGCAATTCGTCGGATAATCGAGGAGCTCACTGGGAAGAGGCGGCCCACTGTAGTTACGGCCAGGACTGCAGCCGGAAAAACTGAGGCATTCTTGATACCGGTGGTTAATTCAATTCTGGGGCCCAGTTCTGGCAAAAGAAGAAGCGGGATCAAGGCTATCTTCTTCTATCCTACCAAGGCGCTTGCCAGCGACCAACTCCAACGCATTGTTGAGCTCCTGTACTGGGTCAACAAGGCTCATGCATCTGATCCACTAACAGTCGGAGTCTACCACGGAGATGTGGAAGAGAGCCTCTCTCTCGATATCCCGCTTCCTGTAAGGTGCATTCTTCATGAGCAGGACATTCAGGAGAACAAGCTGCAACCCTCGGATGTTAGGCTGGTACCTGAGCAAGGGTCGATGACGTTGGTGTGCAAGCGGTGTAAAGAGAAGTATCCCTTTCTCATGATAGACAGATACAATGTAACTCTGAACCTGCCAGACATTCTCATAGCAACCCCAGACGCGATAAACTACGTTCTGATGCGTTACGAACGAAGACATGTATTCTTCGGCGCTACAAAGACGTTGACGGTTTGTACCTCATGCCGAAGTATCAGCTACAAACAGGCAGCGCGTTGCGAGAAGTGTGGGTCGGCGACTAAGGAGACATCGATCAAGCCAGAAGTCGGACCGAGGATTATTGTTCTAGACGAGCTACATCTCTTCAACAGTCTGTTCGGTGGAAACGTATCAAATTTCCTGAAGAGGCTATCATCTGCGATTCAGACTTACAACACTTCAGAACACACCGAAATCCAATACATAGCTACTTCCGCGACGGTCAGGAACCCACTTGAATTCGGTCAGGATTTCTTCGGTAAGCCCACCGTGCCCGTTGAGACAACCGATGCAGACTACAATTTCGAGGAGGGTCTCTCAAAGGTGATTGTGTTCACAATGCCTAGAGCATACAGGATGCTTGACACTGTCTCGTATTCGTTGTATGAGATACTCCGGAACACCGACATTCGCTTTCTCGTCTTCATCGATTCAAAGAAGATGTGCGGGATGCTTCTGAGTATCCTTCGACAACGACTCTCTGCGGACGCGGCTACAGCGAGCCTTGTTGAACAGGTGGATGGACACAACTCGACCTATACCAGACAGGAAAGAGCGGACTCGGAGGAGAAATTCAACGCAGGCAAGATCAGAGTTCTGGTCGCTACCAGCACTTTGGAGGTGGGGGTCGACTTCAAGAATCTGGACGGAATGGCCATCTATGGGGCCCCCTATGGTTTCAACAGCTACTTGCAGAGAATCGGTCGTGCAGGAAGGAAGAATGACGCGCTCATAATCAACTTCCTTAGTTCCAACGACCCCATTGACGTCTACTACTACAGAAATGCAGCGAAGTTTGCGGCGGACCCTACTCAGTTCATAGAGCAGCCGCCGTTTCCCGCTTCTAACTCCCAACTGACCCAGAAGCATGTTCTGGCTACGTTATTTGACGCCAGCCAGATACTGGGCATAGACATCGTTCAAATCTTGAAGGCGTTCAAGGTGGACTATAGGAGTGCAGAACCACGTGTTTTGAGCTATTTGAAAGGATTGTGGAAGGATGAGGATATTGAACAGGCGTCTGTTCGACTAAAGGCAGCCACGACCGCTGTGCCCAATGAGGCTCAACTTCCCGATGCTACGATAAAGAAGTTCAACCTGATGAATCTCAGAAAAGTGGAGGAGACAATAAAGGTCGAATTTGAAGAGCCCATCTCGGCTTCGTCAGGTCGGCCCGCCAGTCGATCTAGTGGCAGTTGGCGTCCTCGAGGGGGTCCAAGTACCAGTGGCGGGGGCAGAATGTCTTCAGGCAAGGTGTCTTCAGAGGAGAAGGAGATTCTGAAAAGGATGCGAGGTGGGGGCTAACGGTTTACTTCAACGCTGAAGAAGACGCTTCAGATGCTATTAGAAAATTCGTAATGCCTGTTGACAGCAGCAACAAGTATACGGGGCTCTACCAATTCAAGGAGACGCTCTACAGGACCCACATGGTCGATTCCGGAGGGGCGATACCAATCAGCGCGGACGAATTGAAGGTTCTAGTCGATAATTTTGAGCTCGTTTACGGGGACGATCAAGAACTCAGCAACCTCTTGAACATTGACGAACTGAGGAAGCTCCTAAAGGACGTTGAAGGGATGGATCCCGAAGACAAGATCGAGGTCATCAGGAACAACTTCAAAGTGAGCCAGCTCGAGAAAGCTGTAGTTCATTTCGCCAATGACATTTGCGAATTCTGGTGCTCCAAATGCAGAAGACTCTACTTCGAAACCGAAGTCGTACTTGATCGACAATACAACCATTACATGTGCCCCAACTGCCGGAAGTCACTCCAGACTTCTCCAGTATGGGTTCTGAGGGACGATAACGGCAAGTCTGTTGTTACTCCACTTCCGGTATGGGTTGCTGGCAAGAATGAAGCGAGATCTCAGGCATGGACGGCTTGGGGGAGGATGCAACACACACCTTGTCCAAAGTGCGGGTCGGGACGGCTTAGTGGCTATCGCTCACTCAGTCCAGCAAGACTCCTCCAAAGTTCTAGGCTGGTCTGTGATTCGTGCAATGAGCTTTTAGGATTGTGGGGTTTCCGGAGATACGTCCTGAGCAATGCCACCGAGAACTTGACAGAGGCCTTTGTTGTGACCACTTACAACAGGGCTATGGTGAAGTTCAGGAAGAAAGAAATTCTACCATCGCTACGAGACTCGCCTGACTTCGACTCGTCGCTTGTGGACAGTTTTTGGTTTGCCCCAGAGGCGATGATTAAGGAGGTGGTACTTGGATACTGGTACGGAGAGAACATCAGGCGTGTCTATCAGTCAAGGCGCTTCGGAACGGAATTGAAGACTGGTTGCTTGTACCTGAAGCTCAAGCCAGAGTACTTCGAAAAGTGCACCGCCTTCCTTCGCAAAGCGTACAAGGATCATCCGGACTTCGGGAAGAAGTACGAGAAGGTCCCGCCTGACGACAAGGACCTTCATCATATCGTTGTTCACTCTATCGCGCATTCGATCCTCACAAGGCTACCACAGATTTCAGGCGTCTCGATTGACAGCTTCTCCTACTACCTTGACCTGAAGGAGGATTCGTTACTGATCTATGAGAGAGCACCTGGGGGCTTAGGCGCATGTTCTGAACTTGCATCTGTAGAGGAGAAGACAGGAGCCCCAATCGCTTTGGAGTTCTTCAACAAGCTCAGGGAAGACATGGTTCGCTGTACTTGTGACGACAGATGCAAGTACTGCATAGCGACAGAGAGTTGCCGCGAGTACAATGGTGCTCTGACAAGGTTTGCTTTGGGACCGCTGCTCAGAGTTGACAGCGACAGAGGAATGACATGGGGATTCTGATTATTGAGTGAGCAACCGCTAATCGTTCGAATTCTAAGGGGGCTCCAAGACTCCGAAGCAGACCTCTTGACCCTGAAGAATAGCTTGGGTTTCCAAGGGCAACTACTCCCGGCACTACTGTGGCTGCATTCCATGAACTTCGTGGCACGAAGAGAGGTCACGCTACGAAACCCTGTGATACGGGCGAAGTGGAGTGTTACAGACTCGGGAAGGACCTACCTTGCATACGTCGACACCCACCCTGAATCTATTCCATATTCTTCGCCAGAACTGCAAGTGCTGCTTGTCGCACCCGAGCAGATTAGAAGAGATGTCAGAGTGACGGCGGCCACTGACCTTTCTGAGGCCTTGAGCGACCTCCTTGAGTCTGCCCGAAAGGAGATCCTGATCAGTTCTCCCTACATTGATGAGGTCATTGTACCTCTAATACACTCGGTGCCTACAGGATGCCCCATCAAGATCCTCACTGAGAACGCCGAGAAACCACTGTTCACCAGGCTTGCGCAGCTGAGATCGGGCCTTGAGGTTCGTGGTTTAAGGCAAGTCACTACCGAGAATGTTCAACTGTACCAAGTTCACGCGAAGTTCATTGTGGTTGACGAGGCTTCAGCAATAGTCACCTCGGCAAACCTCAATGAGCGGTCATTGTACTACAACGTCGAGATTGGCGTACTCATTTCAGATAGGCAGATCTGCAGGGATATGGCCGATGTCTTCAATGCTATCTTTGCTACTGCAATACCTCTCGGGAGAGGCGAGAGGACACAGAGGGATCAGGCCTAAAGAAAGAGCGTCGCTTTCCCCTCGATAAGCACAGGAGCCTACGGCTACCCCATCGAAGCCGCGAGCAGGATCGCCCTGAAGACGGTCAAGGAGTTCGTCGAGAGGGAGGGTTGGCCCCCGAAGGTCATTTTCGTGTTGTTCAGCGACCGAGACCTTAAGGTGTATTTGCAGGCTACAAGGGAAATCTAACGCGAACCCAGCAGCCTTGGAATCGTCGCTAGAGTTGCGCGCGCCGTTCTAGCGTGCGCCTAGCCATACTTCAGCTCTGGTTTGCAGACCTTGCAGCGAGTTGCTCCGAAGAGATGCGAGGCGCTTTCAATGCTGTCCACCCAGAAGTATCCCCCCGTCTTGCCCTCGTTCAGCATCACCTTTTCGTTGAAGTTGTCCACCGACACGCACTTGGCGTTTATCTTATGGACGATAGGTGGCCGGGCGATATCCTTGATCACTATGTACCCTTCATCAGCCAGCCTTAGCTTCCGCAGCTCTTCGGAGCTCTCTATCCTGCTCACCGTGCTTCTCACCCTGGAGTTCGCTCAGCCGCTCGGCCGGGGGGGCCCTCTGCCCTGTAGAATATCTCACCATCCTGAGATATCAGTATCCTCACTTTGCGCTTCTCCCTGCCGATGACTTGAAGCATCGCCGACCATATCATCGCATCACCTGGACTCAGTTCGCTGGGTGTCGGTAAGGCCAGCGTTCCGTCCTTCTCCAGCCGTGCTTTGAAAGGGAGTTTCTCCATGTCTGGTGTTCAGTTTTGGTAATCCTTATAAATGTTTAGTTGTAATCATGTAACCATGAGCGAAGAGACCACCATCAGCGTGAGGGGCATCGACATGAAGACCTGGAAAGAGTTCCAGAAGGCGATAATTGACCAATATGGGAACCTCTACGGATACATCGGTCCAGAATTGACGAAGGCCCTCGGGTATTGGCTCGAAAGAAGAGCAGGCACCAGCGTTCCAGGCACGACCCGACCCGACGCTACTCCGACCGACGAAGGAGTGGAGAGGCACTACGTCGGACCGGGACCGGCCGTGTTCACGACCAACGCGGCCAGGATCCGGGAGGCAATGACCCACTTCGGGGGGGAGGCGACGATACAGCAGGTCTGCAGCTACCTGAACGAGAAGTACCCGGGCCTCAATCAGGGATCGATCTCGACGTCCATGAGCGACCTCTCGATCAACGGACCGCCATCATCGTTGTACTCAGAGGACAAGAAGTTCCTCCAGCGGGTCGCAAGGGGAAGGTACAGAATCGTGAGGGAGCGGCTAAGTTGACTCCTCGGAAGACCATCGGGTGGAGGTAGCAGAGAATGCAAATCGCACTCTCCAACGGAGTCAGATTCGAAGACCCGGAAGCGAGAATCAGGGAATACTGCGACATCGAAGTCTATCGGGGATACGACGACCGCCACAGCGTCGATGACCAGATTACGATGGAAGAAGTCAGAGCCGCGAACGAGCTCTACGCCATGATAGACAGATACGACCCGGCGGAGAGCTCCAGAATCGTAGGCGCCACCAACGTGGAGTCTGCTTTGTCCTGGGTCAAGGATTCGGACCTGGCGACTAGTGACGACGAGTTGTGGGCGGGGCTGAGACCGCGGATGCGAGATGTGCTGACACAGTTCCTTTCCATCAAGGGAGTGGGACTGGCCAAAGCGACGAAGATCTTGCACCTGAAGCGCCCGCATCTCTTTCCGGTCCTGGACTCGTTCGTCGTGAAGTTCCTGTCAGGAACGGACCCCCTCGCTGTCATCGACAAACGAAAATCTGTCGACCTGGGACTGAAGGTCATGGACATCGCCCGGGCAGACGTCACAGGGAATGCCGGTGGCTTCGCAGACTTGCACGACCGCCTCGCTGACCTTCCAATTCCCCTGACCTCCGCGAGAATGTACGACATCCTGTGCTGGACCCAGGAGAAGTGGGTGGTGAGAGGAAACACCCACGCCAAGTATGGAGTTGCGCAGAGGTCTGTCTGAATCTTGATCGAGGTAAGTCTGGCTTGACTGGGCCTAGTACTCTTCAAACGCCTGGAGCCAAGCGGGCATGACCCCGCGTTCCAAGACCCTGATCCTGCTCCTCATCCTGGCGCTCTTCGGCTGGGCCTTCTCTGTCGTGTATGCGGTCTTCTTCGTGATACTGGCGATGCTGGCGTACTACTACCTCACCCCGAAGTGTCTAGCATGCGGGGCGCGAGGAACGACGAAGCTCACGGGCTCGGAGGTCATCAAGCAGGAGAAGGCCTACGGTATAGTGACCAGGAAGGAGACGGTGACAAAGAGGAGGACAGGCAAACAGGGCGTGACAAAGGAAGAAACGGTGCGGAAGAGGGAGGAGAGGGTGCCGGTGATCAGGAAGACAATCAGGCTCCATTACACATGCAGCCACTGCCGCAAGACTTCGTTCAGGGACGTCGCAAGGCAGGAGGAAGACTTCTCTCGGAGCGAGGAACTTCCCCCAGGGCAGACGGTGATCATTCAGAAGGAGATAGTCAAAGTCCCGTGCAAGTTCTGCGGCACCCTGAACGAGATAGCCACGGCGAAGACCTGCTCGAACTGTGGTGCAGCCTTGAAATGAGCAGGGGACGAGTCTGGATAGAACACTCAAATCAAGAATCTCGCTCTCGAAGGCGCTGACAATTGAGTAACCAAACCAAGGGCTTCGTAGTTTTCGAAGACCTGGACCGAGCCACTGGCCCCAAGGTCCATGCGGCAACCTGTGAGTACTATCAGAGATGGATTGTCCATCACACAACCACAACCACAACCACGTGGCACGGCCCATTCGATACATTAGAAGAAGCCAAGAGCAGGTGTGAACACATCGCAGCAGTCACAAGGCTCAAATCCTCGGTACACAATTGCGTCAGTTAGTTACTTAGGACGTGGGCGCGCACTTGTCAAAAAGCCAAATCCAAGTCGAATTCACGCGCGCGAGAGAGGAGTGCCACGACGACCAACTCTGAAGACGCAAAGGGGTTCTTGGATAAAGCCTATTGGCTGGCTCGGCTGGCAGAGTTGAAGGACTCACTGATGACGGGAGAGATTTCAGAGACTGTCTATCAGTCGAATGTCAGGCAGCTGAAGACTCGCGCCCGCCAGAAAGGCGTTGAGTTGTGAGGCCTTAATGGACCCTGCGAAAGAAGGAGGTCTCGCGCGGTCTGATAGGTTCCCGAGTCTAAGAGCGCGCGCTTGCCGAGCCCCTCAACCGCATCGAGAGTAAGAGTCCCGCCTTGGGCGACACAAGGGCTTCATAGGGCACTAGTGGTCTACTGGAGCAGGAAGTGAGACGCCTCTGACCAGAAAAGATGATACGACCGTGATAGTGTCCTTGAGCTTGGATAACGGTGCCGGGACCCTCACAGGGGCGGCTGTCGAATCATGCTCGTTGGCAAGACCTTTCAGGGTGCTCTTCGAGGATGGGAGGCCTCTCGGGCGAATAAACTATCTCTTCTTTGCCCCTCCAACCGGCCCGCACTTCACATTGGGCGCAGTTGTCAGAACCCCGGCGGACCGGTTCCTCTTCTTCCCAGGGCTGAAGTCGAGAAAGGTTAACTGGTTTGCCCGCGGGGAGAATATCATCACGCTGACGACGAAACCGGGTGAACTCCTTGATCATTTTACGCTTGAACCCGACCTACAGAACTGGCATGTGACAATCCTGACGGAGGGGAGGAAGAAGACCAAAACGCCGAGATTCCGTGCTAGACGGATAGGAGACAATTTGGTCTTCTGGTTCGCTCTATCAATCAGGAGCCCGCAAAACCTCGAGCCGACTCCTAAAAATCTTGAGATGGTGTTCCGGTCTACTCGCGAGGACTCCGAGCGCAGAACCAAGCTGCTCGACGAGGCCAGGGATGGCGCTATCTTCAACATAACCCAGCTTCCTGAAGGGTCGGAATCAGTTGGCCCGGGTGAGTTCATGAATTTCGAGTTCTTTCTGGATTTGAACGGGACTTCTTACAACGGGGAAGCGTTGGCTCCGCTACAGCCTCCCGCAGTCAAGATGCCAATCGAGATTCCTAGGCTAAATCCCATGCGTGCGCACACGGTTACCATTCCGGGATGGAGCGGTAGAGTCGTAGTATCCGCATACACGCTGAGGGGGTTGCTTGCAGATGACTGCGTGATATCCGGCGGTTGAACGCAGAGGTACGACGGCGTGCCGTTTCAGGCTATGAAGGTCACTGGCCATCTCCGACCCTGGGCCAGCTTGTCAAGTCGCTATCCCTCCTGGGAGTCGAGGTCGAGGTTGTGGTTGTGGACTGCATACTCCTCGCCTCCTCGGCGAATTCATCGAGTGGCCCCTCAAACCTTTTGTAACCAGCCCTGTCTATTCAGCCCTGTTTGTTCGATTGCGCCACTCTGCTGTTTCTGCAGACATCGGTGTCTCCCCTGGACACCACTACGGGCCTCGTCCTCCTGGTAGTTCTCGTTGCGATAGTCGGAGTTCTGGGCTACCTCGTGGGCGTCTACTTGACGCGAATGAGTGGTGCCGACTTGAAGCCTGTCTCTCTGGAGGAGGTGGTCATTCGCGGCGAATACTCGATACCCTTTGACAGCATCAAGCCGGTCGAGGCCCGGCTGACGGAGCACTTGAACTTCGGGGGGTTGATTGAATCCTGGTCCATCCTCACTGAAGGCAACACGATTGAGATGATGGAGAAACCCGTTGGACTGCGGGACTCTGGCTTCCTCAACAGAAAGAAGGCGCAGAAGGCGCATATCAAAGGGCTCACGAGCAGGAGGCCCGGTCTCCCGTTCTACCTGAGGCTGATCTGTCACCCCGCTGGACAGGGCGAGACGGTTGCTGACGTGAGTTGCAGGCCGGTCCTGTACTATCGGATGACTCAGCTCGGCGAGTATCGATTCCCCCGGCAGCAGGTCGAGGAAGCCCAGGGAGAGTGCTCCGAGTTCGTCCGGAAGGTGATGGTCGGGGTCCTGGAAGGAAGAGAGCTGAAGGCCCCTTCCATCAGGTCCGCGACGAAGGACAACGAAGCCACCGATGCGCTGCGGAGGCTGGGAATGACCATGGAAGTCGGGCTGCTGGACGAGGCGCGAGACAAGATGGCTCAAGGCCATCCAGAGGACGCCGTGAAGGACTGTCGCACAGTTCTTGAGCGAGCGGCAGCGAAAGCCACAGAACGAGTCGGAGGCAAGACAAACTCCTTCGAGAACGACCTGCGACGGCTCGAGTCGAAGGGGCAGCTGACGGGGCACACAGCCCAGTTCCTTAGGGCACTGTACGGTTATTTGAGCGGAGACGTCCACGGGGAATTCAAGGCTGACAGCAGAGAGGGCGGACTATCAGTCCAAGCGGTCGAAAGCGCGGTGCTTTTCCTTCTCGCGTAAGTCGCCAGCCTTGGTGCCGCGCGCGCCGCTGGCTCATCACACGAATCGAGAGTCTATCGACACAGGGTCGCTGCTCGCCACCGATCCTGTAGCGTCTCCAGAACCAACCGCAAGAACAAGACCATCCAGGTACGGCATCCACGAATCTTCTTCGAACCTTCCGCCGAGGATCAGTTCTCTTACCACAATAAACCCGTAATCATGCCCGACCCAAATGCGCAACAACGGTGCCTGACCGCGCTTTAGCTCCCGAGTTATGTTCTGAATGAAGAGTTGCTTGACAGCCTGAGATGACTCCATCATGTCGGATGGAAGAGTGTTGTCGAGCCACTCCCGCAAGAACCTCCTTCCCCCGATGGTCTTCTTGTACGAGTTCATGGCCTCTTGGTCCTTGGTGAAGTAGCGGAGAACCGCAAGAAAGTCCTCCGTGCCTGCGTCCATAACGTTGGTCGAACCTGAGTCAGAGTACCCTGCCAGAATCTCCTTTGCCGTCTCAACACACCGGGGTACTGGACTATAGCTCACGATGAGATTGAAACCGCTTCGTAGTTTCCTACCGAATCTCCTAGCTTCGGTGTGCCCCAGGGGGGTAAGTCTGACATCATCATCGCCCCCAACCTGGTCTCTAGGGATGTGGTCACGCACAGAGTGCCTCAGAAGAACTCCGATTCTGTCTGAGCTGATAGAATTGATTGAATCGAGAAGCCGTTGCCCGTAATGGACTTCAGGCTGTTCCCCATCCGCCAATGCTTTACGCACCTGCCTGACTTCTGGTTGCCAATGAAGCCCGAACATCGTCGATTACACGGCCCACAATCTCATCGATGCCTATGGTGGGAACCCACCCGAGGACGCGTGCCGCCTTGCTGTGGTCCGTAAACTGGTCAAAGACCTGATTCGTCGAAGGCTTGAATTCGACAACCCCCCTCCCAACCTTGCTTATCACCAGATGTGCGAGCTCTTTCATGCTCACAGGCCTGTTTCCAAGGACGAATACCTCATATTGTTTCTCCATTCTGGACATGTACTGAATTCCTGCGGAAAGTGCCCTGGCGACGTCCTGGGGATGCACGAATTCCCTCAGATGTCTTCCCTCCCCCAGTAGGACGATAGGATTGCCCAGCAGAGCCGAGATTACAAACTCTCTAAGCGCGTTGACCTCCTTCTGCCCTTCGCCGCAGATCAGAGGCGGGCGGAAGACCACACTCCTGATTCCGTAGAGGTTTGAATAGCATTTGGCGACCTCCTCCACGCACACCTTCGACGCCCCGTAGGGGTTGTTCGGGTGAAACGGAGTCTGTTCGTTGATGGGGCACTCCGCAACCCCATAGGGCGAGAAGCTGCTCATGCAGACTACGCGTCCTATTCCGAGCTCTCGACATGCCTCGTAGATGCTGAGTGTTCCATCTACGTTGATCCTGAAGTACTCATAGGGGCGCTTGGGGCTCTCTGCACCCCCTCCCTTGCCAGTTGACCCCGCCAAGGCCGCGAGGTGAATGACCAACTCAGGTTTCGTTCGATCTAGGGCGTCGTGGACCTTCTGCTTGTCTGTGACATCGACCCTGCTCACTTCCTCGGTGGCGGTGAGGTCGAGGATGGTGACCTCGTGACCTTCGAGCCGCAGACGCTCGACCACGTATCTCCCGACGAATCCCGACCCGCCGGTGACGACGATCTTCATGCTCAGTTACCCTCCTTTCGCACCTTGATCCCCGTGTGCCGCCGATTGTACCTTGGAAGAAGCTCCTTGAGGTGTCGGACTACCTCGTCGGCGCTCTCCACAGGAATGACTCTGTCGTCCCTGAGCCCCGGATACCGTCTCCTCGAGTCTATGCGGATCCCCGCGAGTCTGCCGCTCCAACCGTCGACCCGGTAGGCGAGGATGAGCCGCTTCAGAGTCCATGCGAAGGCGATCTCCGAGAGAGTGCCGGCTCCTCCACCCATCGCCACGACGGCGTCGCTGTTCGCCACAATGAGGTTCCTGGCAAGATCAATTCCCGTGGCGATTGTAATGTCGCTGTACCCTTCTGCCTCAGACGGGTCGAAGCCGGGGAGAACCGTGACGAGGTCTCCCTCGTGGTAGCGCGCAGAGCTTCTCGCTCCTTCGGCGAGCGCCTTGGCCAGGTCCTCGGGACCGCCGGAGACTATCCTGTAGTTCTCATCGATTAGACGCCGGCCCAGAGCGACCGTCAGCTTCCGCTTTCGAGCGCTGAGGTGTACGTCGCCTATCACCCCAATCGTGTATCGTCTCATTCTAAGGTCCTCCGTAGGAAGGCTTGGAGACCATCTTCGCAATGAGGCTTTCCCGCTCCTCCTTCGCGAGCGTCTGCTTCAGCGGGGAAGGCTCGTACAGGTAGATGATCCGCTGAAATTGGACCGGTTTCTCCGCCATCTCTGCCATCGGGAGCATGAACGCCCAGTCCTCGGTGTGGGGAACCCACTCCCCGTCCACCTTGAGGTCTTCTGGACGGACCCTGTCGTATAGGTGCTTCCGGAATGACTTGAGGGGCTGCCATACATTTCCTCCTCTCCTGAGCCTCGGATGATCGAAGTTGGCCTGGTAGTTCACTTCTTTGTCGGTGCGCAGGAGTCCGCCAATGCCCAAATCGGCTCCCTGCTCGTACATGGACTTCACATAGGTGACAGCGTCTGAACCGATTAAGGTATCGTCGGCGTCAGGCATGATGATGATCGACCGGTTGCTTGCACACAAGCTGCGGAGCACGAAGTCTATGTTCGCCACCGGAGCTTCCGGCACGAGGTTCCGGTAGAAGGTCATCCTGCGACCGTATTTCTTGCCGATGATCTGCTCGATGTACTCATCGGCCCCGTTGTCCGACCCTGCGTCTGTGATCAGCAGCCCCCAGTCTTGGTCTGACTGTTTCTCAAGAGAATCGAAACATCGCCGGAGTTTGGAGATGGGCACGTTTCTCCCGCGCACCACGAGGACGCAGCCTTCGTCTCTTCGAGGAAGCCAGTCCTCAACCCTGCCGACAAGGTCGACGCTGTCCAGCTGTCCGACGTGGAACTGACCTGCTTCGATGGCTTTCATTATGTTGTACCACGAGTTGAAGTCCGCTTTGCGCGAGTTCGGGACGTGGATGAAGGAAATCCCCCGCTCTGAGCCACGATAGGACTGGAACTCGGCCCTTTCGAGCTTCAGGTCAAGCGCCCGGTGCCATGGAGACATCAGTAGGCCGGCCTCCGCAATCTGGTTCGGAAGGGGCAGCATTCTTTCAAGTCTGGGTTTGGATATGAAACCGCACCGAGCCTCGGTGCGCCATTTCTTCTTCCCGTCTCCACTTGTATACGCGTGGCGCGAGCTCGTCGCAATGGGGAAGGAGACTGTGACACATAGCGGGTCTCTCCTGAACACCTTCAGAACGTCCGCGAGATAGTCGCACCTTCCGTCGGGCCTGCTAATCAGACAGTCGCTGTCGACATGAAGGACGTACTCGCCCCTGCACCCGTCCAGACCATAGAGCGTTGTGAGGACGGGCTGACCGTTTGTCGAACGGAGAGCGGGGGCGTCCAAGGAGAACCACCTTCGCGCGATTCCTTGACTTTCCTTGCCACCGGATGGCGCGACAAGAACGCGATCTATTGTTCCGCGCCGGACCATCGATCTGAGAGACCTCTCCAGCGAGTGGATGTCTGCGGAATCGTACTGGCGCGCGAACGGACCTTCATGGCGGTCCACCACCACGACTCTTTCCATGAACAGCCGCGGGACCTCGAGCTGGCTCAAGAGGTGAGACACCTGCTTGTCGATGGTCCTCCACTCCATCGCTGACGCCTTGATCAGCAACGAGATGTTCGAGGATTTCGGCACAGGGGCGGGCTTCAGACAGAAAAGGAGGAAGTCGCTGCCAAGGCAGAGTCGATCCACGTCGGTTCCAGGGACCTCGACGAGTTCGCTGATCTCGAGGCCCGCCCGCTTCATCATCATCCTGTACCAGGAAACCGGCCGGTGATAGTCGAGCCTGACCCCTCTTGTGATTTTCAACCGTTTCCGGTAGGCGAAATGGTCCGAATAGGAGACGCCCGCCGGCACTTCCTTGACCTGAGTTTCGCTTTCTCTTGTCTCAAGGCTGAAGGGGTTACAGACGCAGACAACCACCCGGCCTCTGGGTTTGACCAGATGTCTCAGGTCGTGCAGAATTCGTGCGACAGTCTGAGCGCCTTCGATCGTGCAGAGGACAAGGCTGCAGAGCACGACGTCGTAGGTGGAGGGAGACGCCAGGATCTCGCCGATTCTCTTTTTGTCGACAAGCTTCACGTTTTCAGGGTGTCTGTGAGCGCGGAAACGTCTGCCATCAATGTCGAAGGCGGAGACTTCGCACCCGAGCCTGGCAAGCTTGTCTGCGACTTCCCCGTTGCCGCATCCGTAGTCGAACACCCGCCGCGGTCCTTTCTTCATGATTGCTTCGAACAGAGTGGTATCGAGGACATCGTGGACGCCTTTCTCCTCGAGCGCCGCCATGAACTGCTCGAACCCGATCAGCTCAGGAAGCGAATCGTCGTCTACTGCACGGGTCAGCAGCTCCCTCAGGTCGCTTCTGAAGTGCCATCTGTAGACGAGGAATGCGCGCCTGCACATCTCCTTGAACCCATGCTCGTCGAAGCGCTCGACCGATCTTCCGATGTCAACGTACCTGAGGGTCGCTCCTGTGACGATCAGGTTCCCCGGAGAGATGTTGGTGAGGACGATGTTGGCCCGCCTGCACTCCCGGAGAAGACCAAGAACTCCCCCCAGTCGTCCCCCTTGATACGCTGGGCCCTTCAGCAGGCGGCTGACAAACACCACCTGCTGGCCGTCGACGAGAACCCTCTCGACCGGGTGGATGTGCCTGGACCAGCTGAGGCGCCCGGCAGAACAGGCCCTCCGGATGAACTCGAGCTGACCAGGGCGGAAGTTGTGAAGGCCGTAGTAGAAGTACTTGTACGCGAATCTCCCATCACTGAAGACGAACCCCTCGCTCCCGGCCGCGAGCAGCCTGAATCTGCGATCGCCGAAGTGGAGTTTCAGGAAGGAAATGACGTCGTCGGTCCCGAGGCGACGATCCCATGCCAGAAGCTGGTCGCGGTACGACCGGCAGTACTCCGCAAGCCCCTGGAGGAATTCTTCAATGTCTTTGCGAGGGGAGGCCATCGCTCTGGCAGCAAGCTTCTCCGCCATGTCAGGGGAGAACGCCCGCTCGGCTGCTGCTAGCAGGTTCTCGATCTCCGCGGCGTGTTTCCTGATGACGATCCATTCCGGGCCTCCGCGTTGTCTTGCCTCCCCGATCTGAGAGTGGATCGAGTCTACAAGGCCGGCTATTCGCCAGGAGTTCAGCCTGAGCAGTTCCAGTCGCTCGCCCAAGCGCTTCCTGCAGATGCTGACCGTGTTCGCAGTTTCCTCCTCGGTGAACCTGAACTCTTCGCCGGGCGCCCGCACGCTGCCCGTTCTGCCTCCGAGAACCTCGTTTACGGCCCGGGTGAAGGCTCCGCCGAGGATATCGGCGAGCAGACTGTCGGCGTCAAATGATGATGTTCGGTTGTGCCTGCGGTCCTGGCGCACAGGAAGGTCCGTCGAGACTACCTTGCGCGGTCCTCCTCCCGACTCCGTCCGTTTGTTTAGGATCGTCCAGAGAGTGTCCCCGCGACGGAAATCAAGCCCTCCAGCACGCGGTGAGATGTTGGGGTAGTCTCTGAGAGAGCTGATGTCAAAGATCAGCGTGTTTCCTCCCCTCGTGGGGAACTCCGACTCCTGACCCGGTCTCGCCTTCTGGGCCTCGGGTATCTGTCTGAAGAGGTTGACGCCCATTGGGACTTGAGGGACTCTTTCGAGCATCTCGTCGAGCACGGATAGCCTGTTTGTCTGACCCTTCTGGCTGATGTAGAACCAAGGAGTCTCGAGGTGGCCGTAATGGCTCAGCGTCAGGTCATAGTAGAAGTCTGGATACTTCTCGACGTTGGCGCTGTTCTGCCTTTGCATTTGCTCCGGACGAACAACGAAGTTCCGATTCCTGAGGACCCTCAGGTTGAAGTCCAGATCCAGCAGCTGGGTCCTCAACATGCTGGCGCTGGGAATTGGAGGGTCTCCGAGGATCCTCCCGACGGCTATGTCAACCCCTTGAGACTCGAGGTCGGGAACGAGCCGGCAGAAAGGAGTTTGACTGGATTGTCGGCGGAGCCATGATTCTTCAAGCCTGACGTCCTCGTCGAGGACCCATACGACCGGGTGTGCAAACCTGAAGCTCTCCAAGTAGAGATAGTGGTGCAGGGCTGTTCTGAAAAAAGCGATGCCGCTCTGCCTCTCGAGGGCTGAGTAGTATCGACCGAACCGTCCATTCAGGGCTGAGCGCCTGATCTCGGATTCCGACACCCTTCGAACCTGGATCCCAGCGCTTCGCAACCTGGCAAACCAAGGAGAGATCAGCTGGAAGTCGTTGCTGTCTCCGCATATGACGATGGCGGCCAGGTTGCATTCTACGCGGAACCTGTAGAGGTCCGAGAGGAGGGCCTCGGAACTTTCCGCGTTCACGAACGGGAAGCCCGCGATCAGCTGGAATGGGACAGACTGGCTTCGCTGGCTCATCGAGCTTTCCCACCTTCGAAGTCGTTGGCATGAACGTCAAACAGAGTCTCGGCGCGATGGAGGAATTCCCTGCGGTCAGCATCAGACATCAGGGGGGCGTGCTTCTGATAGAACGCTACGAGGCCGGCCCGCTTCCGCGTCGATCCGGGAGTGGAGAGGCGGCCTCGGCCGTAGGCAGCGTGGTGAACCAGATGCTCATGAACAAACCCAACCCTGGTGTTACCCAAGTTCACGAGCCTGATGCCGAGGTCTCTGTCGGTCGTACTCCGAAGGTTCTCGTCGAAGCACCCGGCTCTGAGAACGGTGGAGAGCCTGACGAAGAGGTTCGAACCCTGGACATGGGGGTTGGTACGTAGAAAGGACGAGGCGGTCAGACGACTCGGTATCGAGAGGTCAGTCCCATCTCCTTTTTCACTTTCGTGCCTTGTGATTCCGGCGACAACCCAGTCTAGACGCTGCTTCCGCGCAAGAGAGAAACATCGTTCCAAGTACTGGGGCTCCCACGAATCATCGTCATCTAGGATCGCAACATAGCAGGTTTCTGGTTCGAAGCCCTTCCTCACTAATCGGATGAGAGCGGTGTTGACTGCCCCCGACAGGTTGGGAGTCCTGCTGTTGAGCGCGAGAAGGGTTGGAATCTGATCCCTGGGAAGCATTCCACTACCATGAACGCGTTTCAGGTCTGAGCTCTTTTCACCGACCACGACGACCAGATCGGGGCGCATCGTTTGAGAATATACAGAGGCGATGGCCTCTTCCACTCGACAGGGTCTATCTCTAGTGGGAATGATTACTGCGATTCTAGAGGGACCGAAGCGTTCCCGTTCAGCCAAGGGAGGCACTCTCCTCCTTTACGATTGTCGACCGGCTCGCGCACGCCGGCGGGCAATCCCAAGGAAGCCAAGAACCATTTCTCGGCTGAACACATCCATCGATGTGTTCGTAATCCAATGTAGTTTGAATATCTCTATCCTCGTGTTTAACTGTTTCTCATGTTGGAGTGCGCGTCGGTGTACAGTGGCAATCGATAGAGAATCCTCTCCTCGAGTGCCTTCAAAGGACATGTTAATCGCGCCATTGGTTTTTGAGCAAGCAGAGGCATGCCTCGGCGATGGCTTCACGAGTCGTCATTGACTACAACATCCTCGGTTGGGGAGATGCGCATCAGGACGACCTCCTCAAGCAGTTCAAGGAGGTCATCCAGGTGGGGAAGCACCCAGACCTGCCCAGACGAAGCTTCGATAAGGAGGTGGCTGTATTCTGCGAATCGCATGACTGCGCCTTAATCACGGCTGACTCCAGGGCCTACACCCACTTCTTCGAAGCCGGAATCAAATCTGTGACGATAAGACTGCTTGAACGATGGAAGGTCTCAGACGCTGACCTGTACGTAGTGGAAATAGCGAGTTAGGCCGCCACAGATATGTTCTGAGAGACTAGTGTCTTTCTTTCGAAGCGACTTTCTTCATCCACTCTGGCCATGAGTCGTATTCTTCGCGGGCTTTTCCAAGATCTTGCAATACTTCGGAAGATTCCTCAGACAATATCCGCGCCTTCGAGATTTGATGTAATAACCCTTCTCATTTAGACCCTTTGTACTTATCGTCGAACTCTTTTAGGTGGATGGTCTCCTCGGTTAGGTAAGAAAGCGTCGCTTTGACATATCTCGGATTCGAATTCGCAGGAGTCCAACCAAGAATCTTCCCGTCATCGCCTTTTCGGTCGAGTGCCGTGAAGTACTGCAGGTAGATACGCGGAGCAATGCCCATGAACGATTCGAATGAAGTCTTACCTTCCTGAAGAGGTTGGTCGTGAGTTATCGCGTCATCGTGCAAATCGAATGTTCGACTCTTCGGATACGGCTCTATGTAGATGCATCGCGTTATTCCGCTTGCAATAATGTGTTTCGCGCAATTATGACATGGAAAGGTTGTCGTATAGAGAACACAGTTCTCTACTGGAATGGTCCGTCTGGCCGCATCGGTAATCGCGGCCATTTCTGCATGCACGGTACGGTCGAAAGCAATGAGGTCAACGACCTCAGCACCAGCGAGAACGGTATCTAGTGATTTGCTTGCCAATTCTATGGCTGAACGTGCATTCAGTTCAGGACTGAGCCAACTATTGGCCTTCAATCGCGTGAACATTTCTGCTATCATCTTTCTTTTCCTTTCGTCGTTAGGATCTGCTCCTATCTTTGCGAAATCCCTGCCGTCAAGTCGGGGAGGGGAGTCATCCTCCCAGTATAGTCCTCCTCCCCCTTTAGGAACCTCGTTTGTTCCAACAGCGATTATGTCACCGTCAGTCGTGGAGACTACAGCCCCGACCTGTCTCCCAAGAGCAGCTGAACGAACTGCGACGGCTCGTGCTACAAACATGCTGTACTCGTCCTTGGTTGGAGTGTGAAATTGGTAACCGAACATCAATCTTACGTAGCGATCTAGGCCGCTTTGCAGTTTGGTGTTGTCTTTCGCGTCAAGGAACAAGTCTCCCTTTGGAAAAGTGTCTCTTACATCTTGCCCAAATTCGTTGTCTGTTTCCGCTTCATCCTTGTTGATCAGAGATTCTGCCTGTGGGAAGAAATGCTCTTTGTTATGATTCGAGTGGATTTCCTCGAAATCCGTAGCCAGCTTGTCCCTCCTTTCTTTTCGAGGTAGGTATACGGAAATCAAGGAGAAGGACCGGCCATAGATCATACGTAGTGAGTCCACCTCGCTCGGATGCTTTAGGGAATTGAAGACGTACGCGTGCCTGGGTATCGGAGTGTAAGAATCACCCATCTTTTCTTCCCTTTCCTTTCTGATTTGAGAGACGCCCAGCAGGGCAACGGCGTCCTTCATCCCGCTCTTTTCGCGCAAGTCATTTCCCGCCTTCATGTACGAATGGTAATACGTCTCATCTCTTACTTTGGGGAGAGCAGTTCCAGTCTGTAGCGCGGCCAGCAATCTGCTAAGCTTAACCTCCGACAAGTCGTAGTTTACGGCAGACAGAGCGTTCTTGAGATTTCCCACGATCTTATCCATGCTTGTCCCTATGGCGGCGCAGAGTCCAAAGAAAATCTCCTCTCCTCGCGGCTGAGGTATCTCTTCAGCCAATACGGACGAGATTGTGCCCCTAGCATTATGTAAGCATTCATTTCTTCGAGCAAAGAGTTCAGCAAGACACTCTCCTTGTTAATTCCTGAGGAAGAACTGAGGGGGAAGACCCTCAAACCAGGAGCCACGATTTCGCCCTTGAGGACCGACATGGGTTACGTCTTGAAATCAGAATGACGTAACTCTCCTTCCCCGAGGCTTTCAGGCTGTGGTATGCCAAGTACCGGAACAACGTGGAAAGCAGGGAGGCTCACGGAGTGTTCTTCGATCTGGTGGACCAACTCGAACGGCGGCACAACGAAGTGGTGCGAATCGCAGAAGAATCACTTAGTCGGCAATCGTCGGAATGAGAATCGTCTTTTGCCGTATAGGATTTGGATTTGAACCTACCTGTGTAGGCTCAAATCCGACCCGCGGCACGTCTCGTCATCTCGTGTATCTTTCGTAGTGGAGAATACATACACAGATTTGGAATACTCTATCACATTGACAGGTGTGGAACGGAGAGGGTTCCGCACCCTCTCAGTTTTGGACATGGGATTCACCCCCTGCAAGGGGCGGCAACCACCGGGCCTGAACCCTCACGTTCCAGCGACGATAAACCAGTGACCGTGGCGTTTTTATCTCTGGCCTTGTAATAGGATGGCGAGCAATGGGACTTTGGGCTTCGAAGGCCGAAGACCCAGCCGATTAATCGGACGAGTACCCCCCGGTCCACACATTATTGGTTCGGAACTCTTCCTTCCGCTGACTGTGGGTAGCCTGCCCCTACCTACTGTGAGGCAGACTCCGCTGAGGGCCTTCTTTGTTCACACGGTTGCTGGAGGTCCCTCGCAGAACTGACAGGATTAGGGCGACGATGATTACTGATACGGACCCGGCCAAGGCGGCATGCATTCCATTCACGAAGGCCGAAGAGAGCTGGCCTTGAATCCCACCCAGGCCTAGGAAGATCTCAAAAGCCATCTGACGCGGGATAGACAAGGAAGCAACTAGCAGGGCGACGGCGAAGCTGCAGACCATACCTATGTTGGAGAACGTTCGGAGCAAACCAGAAACTACACCGTACGCCCGACTTGGGGCGCTTGCCATGACGGCGCTGTTGTTGGCGGGGAAGAACGTGCTGCTCCCAGCTCCGTTGAGGACGGCGCCGACTATTACTACGTAAGTTGAAGTCGTTAGGCCGAGCGTAAGATAGACTAGAAAGCCGCAAGCCTGCAGAACGAGCCCGGTCGATGCGATGACGCGGGCGCCCATTCTGTCAGACAGTCTCCCGGCGAACGGCGCAATCATCCCACCCAGTATGTAGCCTGGTATGAGCAACAGGGAAGCGTTCCAGGGAGTCATGCCCCGCGGTCCCTGGAGATACATGATCACCAGAAACAGTACGGCGAAGCTGGCCAGCGACTGAAGGAAGGCCGCAAAGATGGATGCGGTCAGGACCCTCTGCTTTAGCAATGAGAGGTCGAGCAGTGGGGAGGAGTACCATCTCTCGTATGCGACAAAGGCAGGCAGCAGCACAAGGCCTACCGCGACTTGGGCGGCATATACTGGAGCGAAACCCGACCCCGTGGTATTGGTCATTCCAAAAAGTAGGAAAAAGAGCGAAGCACCGAGAATGATCATCCCACCGATGTCGAATTTGGCCTTGACTCTTGGGGAGCGTTCCCGCAGCATCAGGAAGCCGGCCGTGGTCGCGACGACTCCGATGGGGAGATTGATGAAGAAGATATAGCGCCAGTTTAGAAAGGTGACAATGGCGCCGCCGACGAGAATTCCCAGTATCGCGCCCAGTGAATAGCCGGTTCCTGTGATTCCGAATGCTTTCCCTCTCTCGTTCTGCGGGAAAGTATCGGCGATGATTGCCCCGCTATTTGAGTAGATCAGGGCGCCTCCCAATCCTTGCACCGCTCGGAAGCCGATGAGCTGGGGCCCACTGGCTGAAAGACCGCACAGCAATGAGCCTAAGGTGAACGAGGCAAAACCGAAGTTGTACATCCTCACCCTCCCGAACATGTCGCCCAGCCTGCCGACCTGTGTGCCGAGAATCGTAATCACGAGGAGATATGCCATGATTACCCACACCATGCTGATGAGGGGATAGTGAAGGTCCCGCGTCATGACCGGCAAGCCGAGGACGACCGCCGATGTGTCGATACCACTCATCGTCACTCCTAACATGACGACCGTGATCGCTATGTTGCGATAACGCTGCTCGGCAGCTGATACGGCGCGGATTGTCCCACTTGTCGCCGTGCTACTTGATGACTCGCCCAAGATGGAACAGCCTACGATGAGGGGTGGGTCTTGGTTGTCTTCTTCAGAACGTAGTCGAAGAACTTCTGTGTCGTTCCATTGTCAGAGGTCCATTCGGCGCGCAACCTCGTCTTCTTCTCCACTCTCCTCAATGCGGAAAGAAAGGAGCGGTTCAGCTCCTTTGCGCTGTCGCCCGACATCTCTGCCTCGATGATGAACTCGCCCTTAGCTTCTTTAACGGAGCCTATCTTGATGAGCTGCTCCAGAACAGGCTTGATTGCCTGAAGGTTCGAACTGCTCACTCGTGCCACGACCCTAAGATGCTTGCTTGCCACTTGCGGTCAAACGCGGAGATGACCGATATTTTAGAAGAGTGTTTCGGAGCCTACTGGTGAGAGCCCGAACCGGTGCCTGGTGACTTCGGCAGTTGCGCGATGATTCCGACAGCCACGAAGAGAAGTACACCGGCCAGCACGAAAGTCGTGTAGAATCCCAAGTACACCGAAATGAACCCTGACGCGAGGGATCCCCCCATGGTGGCTATTCCGACGACGGCAGAATAGACCCCTAGGGCCGTACCGGCGTTCTTCCTCTGGACAGTATTGAACATCATCGTGTTTGAAGAGGTGTAGTAGACTGCAAAGGCTATCCCGCCGGCAATCGGGTACATGACAAGGGCTGGAACGATGAAGAAGGGCCCTGCCAGAAGTAACGCGGCTGCTCCAATTACGATATAGGACCACCCACGGGCAAGCAGTCCCTGGGCGCTGGTCGTCACCAGGGACTGAGCGCTCACGTAGCGCCCGGCCCCTTGGAAGGCCAGGGTCTGGACCGCCGCTCCGGCCAGGATGACCGTGAAGGTCTCGACGTGGGTGAGGGAGAAGGCGGACATGGCTGGCACAAAAGAGGTGTTGAAGAGACCGCTGGACAGGTAGAACAAGACTGTGGATATGTAGAAGAGGGGGACATAGCTGGTGAGACTCGAACGGAGTCCGCGGAAGACCCTCGTGAAGTCCGAGGCCTTCGGCGGTTTGATGAAGAAGACGGGGTGGGTGAGGAGTCTGCTGAAGAAGCTCGATTTCCTCAAGGCGACGGTCTCCCTTTCGAAGGTGAAGGCAGGCTCTGGGATGGTGGTGACCGAGAGGGCGGCTGAGGCCAAGGCAAAGACGCCGAACGGGATCGAAAGCATAATCAGCGGTAACTCCTCTGACCATAGTGTACTCAAAATGAGGCCCCCGACGCTTCCGACGCTTGACATCATGGAGAGTTTGGCGAAGGCGCCTGCCCACCTCCCCTTCTCCTCGGTTTCCATAATCAAGAGGTTGAGCGGTGTCGCTGAGGCCACCGAGATGAAAGAGAAGACTGAGTACGTCGCAATCGTCCCAGCGGTCGACCTGTCGAAATAGAGCGAGAAGAGAACGATCGCCATGAGAGAATAGCTGGCCGCTATGAGGCCCCGGCGCCTGTGCAGCCTATCGGTCGTGAAGCCCCAGAAAATTGAAGCCGGGATGCTGACCCCATTGAAGATGGCGACAGCCAAGCTGCCGTAGATCGTGCCAAGGGTGACTCCGTTCATTTCGATAAGGTACAGCTGGACCATCGTTCCGAGTGGGCCCGTGGCGAGTGCGACCGGAAAGACCGAGTAGACCCAGTTCATCTTCTTCGTCCGTTTGCCTCCTTTCGGCTCCACGAGTCCAACCCCTACCGAGCTCTGTTCATCTGTGTATCGAACCGTACTCGCTTTCTCGCAAAAAGCTGAATTAACACAAGAGAGAGTACTGGTTCGATGGCCCTTCTTGGAAGGCGGGTCGCCGTGGCGTTTCCCGACACTGTGCTCGAAGAAAGGGACTCACCGAGGGACAAGACGACCAAGCTGGGCTTGATTGCGAGGGCCTGTTCTATCTACGGTGTCGACGTCATTCAAGTCTTCAGGGACGACAGAGGACGAGGCGAATCGACGCTAATCAAGAAAGTGCTGGAATACCTAGAGACCCCCCAGTACCTCAGGAGAAGACTGTACCCGCTTGACGACATGCTCAGATACGCCGGTCTCCTTCCGCCTTTGAAGATACCCTCACACAAGCCGAAGGTACCTTTGGAAAAGCTTGCGGTGGGGGAGGTGAGGGAAGGAGTCACTAACACAGATGGAACAGTCGACATAGGCCTCGCTAGAAACCCTCGGCTACAGGGAAGGACTGGAAGCAACCGGAGAGTGACGATCCGGATTGTCTCCACGACTCCGCTGACCGCGGAGTTGATTCAAAGGGACCAAGTCAACGAGTACTGGGGATACTCACTGGAGACCGGGACAGCGGAGTGGGTCTTCTCCGATCAGAGATTCGGGCTTAAGGTGGCGACCTCGAGGTTCGGGAACTCACTCCAGTCATCGATCCCCAGTTTGAGGAGCGCAATCCTCAAGGCCGGCAGTGTGAAGCTCATATTTGGCTCCCCATCGAGGGGCCTCTTCGATATAGTCGGTCCTGAACTCGCACGGAGATCCGATTTCGTGTTGAACCTCTTCGCGGACCAACATGTGGAGACCGTGAGAACAGAGGAGGCGATCTTCGCCGGTCTCAACCTCGTGAATATGCTCGTGATCTGAGAAAGCTTAAGTGCGAACCGAGAAACGGGGTTCGGGAAAGGTCAGCGTGAATTGGGTCATCGTAAGCATAGCGCGCCACGCAGAGGGAGTCTTGCATACAGGCCCAGAGGACGTGCCAAGAGCCTCCTCCCGAGAATAAGGAACTGGCCCAAGATCGAAAGCGAAAAACCCACAATCCTAGGGTTCCCGGCATTCAAAGCAGGTACGATTCACGTCATCACAGTCGATGACAGAGCGAAGACTCCGAACTTCGGCAAGCCGCTCTTCAACATGTCCAGCGTGCTGTCGCTGCCGGAGGCTGAGGTAGTCGGAATGCGGATCTACAGTCATGAGGATGGACGGGACCTGCCGATTGCCGACGTGAAGGAGGCGGGTCAAACTTCGGAGAAACTCCCCCTCGAACGCGCTAAGAGAGTAGCCGCGATGGTCTCGACGGTACCCCACGACCTCGGGCTATCTCAGAAGAAGCCCATCGTGATGGAGGTTGGGGTTGCGGGCGCGGACGTGAAGTCCCAGGCAGACTACGTTCTTGGATTGATCGGGAAGAAGGTGAAATTCGCCGATGTTTTCAAACCTGGCATGTACGTCGACGTACTGGGGATCACGAAAGGCAAAGGGTTCGAGGGTCCGGTCACCAGGTTTGGTGTCAAGAGGAAACAGCACAAGTCCAGGAAGAGTGTCAGGGCGGTCGGAGTCATAGGTCCCTGGCACCCCGCAGCCGTCATGTACACGATTGCCAGGGCAGGTCAGATGGGCTTTCACCAGAGGACAGAAACTGGAAAGAGAATTCTGCTAACCTCGAACGCGACCGAGAAGCCGATAACTCCCGCTGGCGGCTTCCTACATTTCGGCGAGGTAAGAGGCGACTACGCGGTCGTTAGAGGGTCCGTGCCCGGTCCGGCCCGAAGGTTCGTGATGGTCAGATATCGGATGAGAGGGGCCACGAAGAGCCAGGCGCCACCTCAGGTCCTAGAGCTAAGCCCGATGTTAGGAAGATGAGCTGGATGAAGACAGAAGTCGTTGGTCTGGATGGGAAACCGGCAGGGAAAATCGATGTTCCGAAAGTCTTCTCCACGCAGTTGAGATCCGATCTGGTCAAGCGGGCCTTCTGGCTCGTGGGCTCCCATGGATTCCAGCCCAAGGGGAGGGACCCGATGGCAGGCGAGAGGACGACGGCTGAGACGCACAGCCCTCCGACAGGTACCGGAAGATCCAGAATTCCCAGGGTGAAGGGAGAAAGGTATTCCCGGGGTGGACAAGCAGGAGGCGTCGCAAGTGTTGTGAAAGGGCGCCTGCCCCATCCGCCAAGGTCGGAAAAGGTGATTCACCTAGGCATCAATAGGAAGGAGAGGCGCTTGGCTACTAACTCAGCCATTGCTTACAGCGCGAGCCTCGAAGCAGTGAAAGCGCGGGGTCATAGAGTCAAGAAGCTCGAGCTACCGCTTGTGGTCACAGACGACATAGAGACTGTGGAGAAGACTACAGAATTGATATCATTCCTGGAAAAGGTGGAGCTCGGCGAAGAGCTGAAGCGGGTCGACGAGGGGTCGAAGAGGAGAACGGGGAAGTCGAGGCTCCGCGGACGAGTGTACAGGACGAGAGTCGGACCTCTGATCGTAGTGACGAACGACAGAGGAGTCGGCAAGGCTGCATGTGGCATCCCAGGCGTCGAAGTCGCAAACGTTGAGAGTCTGAGCGTGATGAATCTCGCGCCAGGGGGCGTTCCCGGAAGATTGACGTTGTGGACTGAATCGGCCCTGGGGACTCTGAGCGCAAGAGAAATGGAGGTGGAGAACTCAGATGCGGCTTGAAGACGCACAGAAGCTTCTGAGACGGCCCTATGTCACTGAGAGGACCTTCGACCAAATCGAGAAGGAGAACAAACTCTGTTTCATAGTCGACGACAAGGCCTCGAAGTCGCAGATAGCAAGGGCCTTCGAAGCACTCTATGAAATGAAGGTGGCGGCGGTCAACACCGAGAGGACGGTAAAGGGGAAGAAGGCTTTCGTCAGGCTCCTAGAGGAGAACAAGGCCACGGAGTTGGCGACGAAGCTGGGTCTGGTGTAGAGATTGGGTAAGAGAATCCTTCAGCGCAGAAGAGGAAAAGCTGGCATCCAGTTCAGAGCCCCGATCAAGGGAAAGATTGCCCCGGCAAGGTACCCGAGAATCGGGCCCGATTCTGAGGGAACTGCGACGGTCACAGCCCTCATGGACGAGAGAGGCAGGTCAGCCCCGCTCGCGCAGATAGGATACGGGAATCACAGGTTCACCTACCTTCCGGCGGTCGCGGGCCTGTCGGTGGGGAAGCAACTCTCGATGGGAGCTGGCGCGGCCCCGGTCTCTGGGAACTTGATGCCTTTGTCACAGATTCCGGAAGGCACGAGAATCTGCAATATCGAGTTGAGGCAGGGAGACGGGGGCAAGCTGGTGAGGGCCTCGGGCACCTCTGCGATCCTCTTTTCGAAGGCCAACGAAAAGGCGATTATCAAGCTGCCATCAGGCAAGAACATTCTTGTCGACGACAAGTGCAGGGCGATGGTCGGCGAGATCGCTGGAGGGGGAAGGCGCGAGAAGCCATTCCTGACGGCGGGCGCGAGGCATCACGCCATGAGGGCATCGGGGAGAGTCTATCCGCGCATGAGAGGGATAGCGATGGCCGCCGTCTACCATCCTTTTGGTGGAGGGAGACACCAGCATCCAGGCAAGTCGACTAGCACGTCCAGAAACGCTCCTCCTGGGAGAAAGGTAGGGTTAATAGCTCCGAGAAAAACCGGAAGAAAGAGATTGGCCAGGGCAAGCGTGGAGGTAAAGTAGTTGCCGAAGGAGTTCAGGTACAGGGGACGGTCCATCGAGGAGCTCAGCTCGATGTCCACTGAGGCGCTCCTTGAGTTGCTACCCTCCAGGGCCAGGAGGTCGCTCAACAGGGGAGTCTCTGAGGAGAAGAGGAAGATATTGGAAGATGCGAGGGCAATCAAGGAAGGAAGACTGCAGGGACAGATCAAGACTCACGCAAGGGACATGATAGTCCTGCCGTCGATGGTGGGGCTTACGATAGGAGTCCACAACGGGAAGGAATTCGTGCCCCTCGAAGTGAAACCTGAGATGATCGGCAGATACCTCGGCGAATTCGTGATCACGAACAAGAAAGTCGTGCACGGGACGCCGGGCATCGGCTCTAGCCGGTCGAGCCTCTACGTTCCGCTAAAGTGATCCGTTCCTAAGGGCAATCGTTTTCGCGAAGTACAGGTGCGTCAACAGGAGAGACGCCGAATGAATGGTTGGTCTATGGTAGGTGGGCCTGCTCGTCGCCCTTGGTGTATCCGATCTCGCTCTAGTCAGCTGACCGTCGTCTGAGACTGATCACGGATGAAGTTGAGCAAGTAACGGGGTCCGCCAATCCCCCTCCCGGTAGCGCCACTTGCATTCCAGCCTGTGAAGGACTGCGCTCCGGGCCACGCGCCTGTCGTGGAGCCGCCGCCCCTGTTGGCGTATGTCACCCCGAACCTAATGCCGTCGAAGAACTTCTTGACCTCGCCCCCGTCTTTGGAGAAGATGCCAGCAGTGAGACCGTACTCCGTTGCGTTGGCCTCCGCTATTGCTTCTTCCACAGTTGAGAACTCCGCAACAACGACGAACGGGATGAAGAGCTCATCCTTGAAGAGCCTATGACCTCGCGGGAGACCGGTCACAACTGTCGGCGAGACGTAGTAGCCTCTTGCGAGTCCGCCCTCTTTCATCACTGTCCCTCCTTTGAGGACCTTGCCGCCCGCGGACTTCGCCTCCTTCACGGCCTCCTCGAACCTCGCGACTGCTGCCTCGTTGATGACCGGCCCCATGAAGACGTCTTTGTCGCGCGGATCGCCGACGACGAGTTTGTCGACCCGGTCGCTCAGCGCGTCGAGGAACTCGCGCGTGATGCCTTTCTGAAGGTAAAGGCGGGAGGTCGCGCTACACTTCTGGCCGCCATAGCCGTAGGCCGCTCTGACGGTCCCTTCGACCGCCTTCGCGATGTCCGCCTTTGCGGTGACTATCGTGGGGTTCTTGCTGCCCATTTCGAGTAGTATCGGCTTCGGGAAGGGCTGACCTGTCAGGAACCTCCTGTAGAGGCGCATCCCGACCTCCCTCGAGCCCGTGAAGGCGATGCCGGCCACGTTAGGGTTTGAGACGAATTCTTCTTCGAAGTTGGCCCCCGGACCGGTGACGAAATTGACCGCACCTGCGGGAACGCCCGCGTCGCTGAAGGCCTCGTAGAGCATCAGGCCGGTCAAGGGCGCCTCGCTCGTCGGTTTCAGGATGATTGAGTTGCCGGTGATCAGAGCGCCCAAGGCCATCCCGCTAGCGAGCATGAACGGGAAGTTGAACGGAGAGATGACGGGCCAGACCCCGTAAGGCTTGCCCAGGACAAGCGTGTGCTCTCCCGGCCCTCCTGGCCCCATCCTGGTGGAGTACCCCTTCTCGTCGCGCATGAGCTTCGCACAGTACTTCACGGAGTCTACGGCTTCCCACGCTTCCGCAAGTGCCTCGAGCCGGTTCTTACCGACCTCGTAAGTTATTGCTACGGCTATCTCGAACTTCCTTTCATCGACGAGCTTAGCATACCTCTCCATCACCCTGACCCGTTCCTGCCAAGGCTTCGAGCTCCAGACCTCAAAGCCCTCTCTCGCTGAGGCTATCGCGTCGCTTGCATGCTCCCGCGTGCCGACCTGGAACCTCCCTACCACAATCGAGGTGTCGATTGGGCTCCGGTGCTCGAACTCACCTGCTCCTGACCAAACCTTCTTTCCTCCTATGAACATCGGGTAACGGCTGCCGAGCTTGGGCTTGAACCGCTTCAGCGCTGCCTCGAACTTCGGGTGAAGGCTCTCGTCGGCGAAGAGTGTCACATAGGTCACCTTTGGCGCGGCTTTCTTGGGCATCTCAGCCCGCGCCAACTGCTGCTCTACTTAATGTTTCCCGGCTCGGCCATACTTTCGAGGCTCCGAGGCGCGAAGGCCTGGCCTGACACTGAGGAGAACTCGATTCCCACGGCTTCCTTCACCTTCTCGAACGGGATCTTCTCCCCCCTAAGCCGTTCCATCGAGGTCATCATGCCAGAGTCGAGGCCGCATGGTCTGATGAGGTTGAAGTATGACAACTCCGTGTTGACGTTCAGCGCGAATCCGTGGTAGGTCACCCAGTTGGTAACTGTTACCCCCACGGAGGCGAGCTTCTTGCCACGAACCCAGACCCCGGGGTGGCCTTCCAACCTTTCGCCTTCGATGCCATACCGGCGCACGGCTCTCATGATGGCCTCCTCGATGGTCCTTACATGTCTGCGCACGTCATGGTCTTCTAACAAGATGATGGGGTAGCCCACGAGCTGTCCCGGACCGTGGTACGTGGCGTCACCGCCCCGCTCGACCTGAAAGACGGGAAGGTGCTGGGGTCTGAAGTTCTCCGGCGACGTCTTTCTACCCAGCGTGATCACGTGGTCGTGCTCGAGTAGGATCAGGATGTCCGGGACCTCGCCCCTCGCCCTCCGACCTGCGAGCTTCCTCTGGAGCTCGAGCGCCGCTCCGTAATCCATCCTGCCTAGGTCGAGTATTATTCCAGTCATGTCCTCAGCTGGTGAATCGGTTTCCCCGCTGCCGACTCTGACGCCTCCATGATCGCTTCAGAGAGCGTCGGATGAGGATGGATGGTTCGGGCGATGTCCTCCACCGTGGCGCCCATCTCGATAGCGAATGCCGCTTCGCTAATGAGGTTTGAGGCCTCTGGGCCGACGATCTGTACGCCGAGAACGAGCCCGTCGTCTGCCCTCGAGACAATCTTGACGAACCCCTCTCCCTCTCCGGCGGAGAGGGCTCTGCCCAGAGCCGCGAACTGGAACCTAGTCCTCTTGACGCTGTAACCCGCCTGGATGGCCTTGGCTTCGGTGAGGCCGGCGCTGGCGACCTCAGGGTCACAGAAGACTGCATCGGGAATCACCTTCCAGTCTGCAGCGCTCGGCAGGCCAGAAATGCACTCTGCGGCGACCACGCCTTCCTTCGATGCCTTGTGAGCCAACAGCGGCGGACCACGCACGTCTCCTATGGCGTAGACCCATTTGGCCGACGTCTGCATCCTGTTGTCGGTCACGATGAAACCCCTTTGGTCGGTTTGGACTCCCACCGCCTGGAGGTTCATCCTCTCGGTCCTGGGTCTGCGCCCTACGCTGACTAAGACCTTGTCGACTTCCACGGTCACCACCCCGTCAGGGGTCTCCACTTCGACTTCCACGCCAGACTCTCCCTTGGAGACCTTAGCGACCTCGGACTTCAGATGGATCCTGACACCCCTCCCCTCGAATTTGCGCTGGACCACCCGAACGACTTCGGGGTCGGTGCCGGGCATCAGCTGGTCCATCACCTCGACTATCGTAATGGCGCTTCCGAACTTCTGGAACATCGAAGCGAACTCCAACCCGATTGCACCTCCTCCCACGATCATGAGTCTCTTCGGGGCGCTCGTCAGCTCGAGACCCTCCCTTGAGCTGATCACCGTATCCCCGTCGAACTCCAACCCCGGCAGCTGAACCGTCTCCGTGCCTGTGGCTATCACCAGATTCTTCGTCGAGATCTCTTCTTTGCCGTCCGCCTTCTTGACTAGAACTCTGTTCGTTCCTACGACCTCTGCCACTCCCATGACTATCGTCACGTGGTTGCCCTTCAGAAGCATCTCGACCCCGCTGACCAGCCTAGAGACGACTTCCGACTTCCACTTCTGCATCTGCGCGAAGTCGACGGTCAACCCAGAGGCCTTCAGTCCGAACTTCTCGGCGTCCCTTACCCTGTCGAGGAGCCTAGAAACCGTAATCAGTGACTTCGAGGGGATGCATCCATAGTTGAGGCACTCACCCCCGATCCTGTCACCCTCTACGATGATTGTCTTCAGGCCGAGCTGGCCGGCCCTGATGGCGCACGAATAGCCACCAATCCCGCCTCCGATGACGGTGACGTCTGCTTCGAGCATGGTGGGTTCTGCTGGCATCGACGGACTTTGTGGCTTAAACCTTGCTGAACTAATCCACAGCTCACAAGACTTCCGCGAGTCCTGCGTGGTTACCGGCCAACGGCCCCGGGTGATCCGTCGTCCATCACCATGATCGTCTGACCGACCTTCGCGAAGTCACCTTCCCTGACCATGATCTTGGAGACCTTGCCGCTTCTGGGCGCAGGTATCTGCACGTTGACCTTGTCGGTCATCACCTCGACAAGAGGTTGGTCCTTCTTGACTTGGTCGCCCTCCTTGACCATCCACCTCAGGATCTCGCCTTCAGCAACCCCTTCCCCAATGTCGGGAAGCTTGAACTCAAAGACCAACGGTGATGTCAGAGCGACTTGACCTGCTGACTCTATTAGCGTTTTTGGAGGGTCTAGCGTCTGGTCAGGTCGGCCTCGACCTTGACAATCCTCCCCTTGCTGGGGATGTAGTAGGCCTCCATCTTCGCGAGGGGCACGACCGTGTCGAACCCAGTGACTCTCTTTGCGTCGGCACCCGAGCTCTTCACAAACTCCGACTCGGTCAGACTAGGTCAATCCGAGGAACAGAACCAAGTTCCCAGAACCCGTTCGTTCGAGTCGCATTCAATGACGGAACTGATGAAGAATTCACCCGCCCGGTAGCTGCTCCTCACCAAGGGCCCGGATGCCACATACCTGAATCCCAACCGCTCGCCCAGAGCCCTGTAGCGCTCGAACTGCGAAGGTTTCACGTATTCGATAACAGGTAGGTGCCTGCTCGACGGACGGAGGTACTGCCCGACCGTCAGGAAGTCGACTCCGGCCCTGCGGAGGTGGGCCATCGCAAGAACGACCTCTTCTTCTGTCTCGCCCAGCCCCACCATGATCGACGACTTCGTGAAGACACGCGGACTCATCTTCTTTACGTTCCTAAGAACGGAGAGAGACTGCCAGTAGTTGGCTCGAGGGTCCCTAACCTTCTGGGTCAGCGACAGCGTCGTCTCGATGTTGTGTGCGATGACGTCGGGCCTGGCCTCTGCCACGGTCCTGATTGCGTCCAAGTCGTCCTGGAAGTCAGGGATGAGAACCTCAACCAGAAGACCCGGGATTCGCTCCTTCACGAGCCTTATCGTCTCAGCAAAGTGAGCCGCGCCCCCGTCGGGAAGGTCGTCCCGGTCGACCGAGGTAAGGACCACGTACCTCAGGCCCATCTGCGAGAGGGCAAGAGCGACATTCTCAGGCTCGAGCCGGTCCAAGGCGCCGCCAGGTCTGCCAGGGGTGACCATGCAGAAGCGGCAGGCCCGCGAGCAGACATCGCCCATAAGCATCAGAGTGGCGGTCCCGCCACCCCAGCACTCGTGCACGTTGGGACAGCGGGCCTCATCGCAGACTGTGTGAAGGTTCATCTTCCTGAACAGGTTCTTGAGTTCCTCGTGGCTCTGGCCACCAGGAGGCCTTACAACCAACCAATCCGGCTTCGAGTCGGCTAGCAATTCAGTTGCCGGCCGGCACCTTGAGCCTTTCAAAACGCTTTCCGGAGAGTGCCCCATCGCATGCGTAGCAACCTTCGACCTGAAACCCTGGCTCGAGGTCGCCGTGCAGTGCACACATCAGGTGGCTTAGTCTGATGTAGTCGAGCACGTCGGTCATCGACTCCACGGCTTCCCTCTGGTCGGGGTCCTTCTTGGAGAGTCTGCGGGCGATGGAGTCTGCGGCCTTCGTGACCGTGGGGTCGCCCTCGAAGTTCACCATCACGCCGCGTGTCTTGCGGGTGTAGTTGCTGACAGATGCCTGGGTTATGCCAAGAGCTTTCGCGACCTGCTGCTGCGTCATGTCATAGTCCAGCTGCAGGCGCCTGGCCACCATTGCCCTGAGGGCGGGGAGTGCCGACTTCGAGACAATCTCGTACGGGCTTATCATTACTTTATTACTTATGTTATAACCAGTTATTTAAGGGTAGTCGGGTGGAACTGTCAAGTCCTCGGCGGTTGCGCCGTCGTTCGTCTTCCTGTAAAGTTTCGTCGGGTGTTCCGTTCACTGCATTCACCAGACTGAGAAGCTGTCCAACTCGATAGCTTAGGGCGTTATCCAGAACGGGAGAGGGCAACCCGTTCCTTTGGCAGTAGTCCTTGATGTCTCTCAACATTTCGAGATTGGCGTGGAGCAGTTCGGTGTTCAAATCGTGTAATTCCCGAATCTGCCTTGGGGTCATCTGATATACTGCCTCTGCGCATTTTTCGCCATTTCCCTCTCGGTGAACCAAGCTTGAAGTTCCCTGTGAATCGACTTTCTCACCTTGAGATTCATGGTTCCCTTCTCGCCTTCAAGAACTCTCAAAGTCGCGTCGAGATGATTGACAGTATCGTATAGCAATCGGCTCATCTGGAGTTGACAGTAGAACATGAACTGAATCTTTCCCGCTACATGGCTTGGGGTCGCTGGTAGCTCCCTCATACAGTCCTGATAGAGGTGGAATCCATCATCGATGTATTTGCTCATGTCCTTGAAGTCCTTGATGTCCCGATGGAGAACTCGCTGGCATTTCTGAAGAGTCAGCGGGATGGATTGCGTCTTCCTCTTGACTTTGTTCATCGTAATGCCATCTTCCACTGCTTCTTGGCCCGTTCCCGTTCCTTCACCCATTCCGAAAGCTCACTACCGATTGCTTTCGAGACCTTCAGTTCGAGCTTCTTCTTTCCTTTCTTGTGGGCTTCCAATTCCAAGTGAAGTAATAGGCTCAGATTGATTGAGAGCTGGGTTGCGACGCCCACATACGCGAGGTAGATATCTCGCGCCGAGGACTTGTCCATGACGCCTTGACTGTAGGCCTTGGACATTTGCTTGAATGACTTCTGCAAGTCGCTGGCATATGCGAAGGCTCCTTCTACCGACTGAGGATACTCCTTCCCTTGGAACGTGGAAGTTCGGGCTTCCTTCATTTGGCCTTGACCCTTTCAAGCTCCCGCTTGATTGCCCTCTCCATCAAAGTCGAGACCTCCACATCCTCGCGGATGGCCTGTATCTTCACTTCCTTCCACAACTCAGGGTCTATCCTGATTGAGGTGTATTCCCTCTTGGGTTTGTCAGGCATCTACCATCACACCACCACACCACCCCACATGATTTAAAGGTGTTGTTCTACGCCACGCCACCACAACACCCATATAGCAACACCACCACACCACTGGTAGTGGAAAGATGCAAATCCAGAACCTTCGGGAACAGCGTGGCAGGCTCATCTGCGACCTGAGGACAGAGGTTCGCAGGGTAGACGAAAACGAATACGCCGTAAAGTCGCAGTCGGGGAACGGGGAATACCAAGTCAGAGCGTTGGAGTCGGGCTGGACTTGCACCTGCCCCGACGCGACCTATCGAGGGCAGAAGTGCAAGCACATTTGGAGCGTCGAGTATTCCAAGAAACTCAGGAGCGCGGTTGAGCTTGGGATTCTCGCGGAGTTCAACACGACTGATGCCTGCATCTTCTGCGGTTCCAAGCACATCGTCAAGGATGGCATGAGACATAACAAAGCGGGCGATATTCAGAAGTTCAACTGCCTCGACTGCTCAAGATACTTCACGGTCAATATCGGGTTTGAACGGATGAAGCACGACCCGAAGGCGATAACGACCGCCATGAACCTTTACTTCAACGGAGAGAGCCTACGCAACACGGCCGAGTCCCTGAGGCTCTTGGGCGTTCAGGTCTCGCATCAGACTGTCTACAACTGGATCGCCAAGTATGTCGGCCTGATGGAGAGATACCTCGACAAGCTCACCCCGCGAGTCTCGGACACTTGGAGGGCAGACGAGTTGTGGGTGAAGTTCGGAGGGAAAATGAAGTATGTCTTTGCCATGATGGACGACGAGACGCGCTTCTGGATTGCCCAGGAGGTCGCGGACACCAAGAGGAAGCACGACGCGAGAGGCCTCTTCCACGAGAGCATGAGGCGAACCGAGAAGATTCCTGAGACCTTGATTACCGATGGACTCCCTTCGTATCACAGGGCTTGGTCGAAGGTCTTCAATCATCGGAAGTGGTCGGACATGACTCCGAAGCACGTTAAGGAGATTCGGTTAGCGGGGAATGTCCACAACAACAAGATGGAACGCATGAACGGGGAGATTCGAGACCGAGAGAAGGTGATGCGTGGGCTGAAGAGGACGGACACGCCGATTCTCAGGGGCTATCAGCTATTCCACAACTACATCCGACCGCATGACGCGTTGAAGGGACAGACTCCCGCAGACTTGGCAGGAATCAAGGTCAAGGGAGAGAACAAGTGGATAACGATAATACAGAATGCCTCTAGAACTCAGGAACCTAAGAACGATTAGGCGCGTCTATCGGTGTTCTCGTACATGGCACTCTTCATGCCGACCATATCGTTGAGCAAGGCTTCGTTGGCGTAATAGTAGTTCTCGTTCTCCTCCTCCTGCTTGATGGCATCTGTCTGCCACAACTGAATCAGTGTCGAACGGAAACTCGCCACTGATATCATGTTGTAGAACGCGATGTACCGCTCTCTGAGCAAGTCCCACCGCGCCCGAAACGGCTTCTCAGCGTCGATGGCCTGCCAGTAGTAGCTATTGTCCACACGAATGTGCTTATCCAGTTGCTTGATGTTGAAAGCGCTTCTGAGGACAGGGTATTGTGTCTTGATAATGTGTGAGATGACACTCTTGAGAAGAGCGTCATAGTCGTCTCTCTTATCTGCGAGGATTGCGATGAATGCCTCACCGCTTGCAAATCCTGATTTTGTCTTGATGACTATTCCTGCCTGTTCTAGCATGAAGAGATATCGGTAGAAGTCGTCGTCTTCCCCTTCCAAATCACCAAGGGAGATTTCGGTCATCTCTTTGGTCTTGAAGTAGAGGTTGTTCACGACCTTGACAATTGGAGCGAGAACATGCTTCGCTTCGTCTAGCCCAGCGAGTTGGAGCGAGGAAGCTCTCACCATTATGCTCTCAGCTCGTTGCCTCAGTAGGCTTAGCCGTTCTCCAATCGTGTTAGACATTTCTGCGTTGGATGTCGCCGATACTACATTCAGTTTCGAGTCTAGGGTTATCTTGCCCAAGTCCCTCAATGGGAGGTACTTGATCCATGCAGACTGAGGTTTCTCATCGTCTCTGATGATTCTAGGATAGTTCGAAAGCAGTTCTGCTTCCCATCTCTCTCTTATGGGGTCGTATCTCGCTTCGCCGACATTCGCCAGTTCTCCGTAGTGGTATCTGACATACCTCTTTGCGACCTGCGAGGCCTCACTCATGGATTCACTCAAGCATAATCACGCCTGTGGATACTCCTCAATGACCCTTGTCTCTCTCCTACCAAACACAACCCTGACTAGCCACCTGTCAGCTCTCTGCCATTTGCGGGCAAATGCCATAAGGCTTTCGCTAGTAAAGCCATCATATGGGTCAACATAACTCACTTCATCGGCCAAGGAATTGACCTCGGTTATTACTACTGCGTGGCATCTTTCCTCCAATCCTTCACCGAAGACCAACCAAGCGATACACGGAAGTCTGGCCTTTAGGTCTTCGTCAATGTCAGTCCTCTCTCTAGATATCTTCCGCGCGTCGAATTCGACAGATGGCACGGCCGTTAGGATTCGACTGTCTTTGTTGAGATTCCTCACCTTCTCCAAATCAGTCCCCGTTCTTTGAATCTCAACCACTTCCCCGATTTGACTGACTCCAAGACCCTGAATCTTCTCTGAGAGAAGGTTGTTGTTCAGGTACTCGATTATCATAAGGATGCAAGTAGGAACGCAAGCAGAACCTAAGAACTGATAGCGGATGGGAACTGGCAGACCTTTCGGGGCAACATTCCCAAGCAATTGCGAACTTCCTTGACTCCGAACTCTGTTCTAATAAATGCGGGTTCGACAACCACGCTCACCCTGCCATCCGACGAATCTTGACAGGGAGAAACCCGCCGAGGACTTGACAGAGCCAGTCGGGTTCTAGTGCAGAGAAGCGAGAGGCCAAGCTACGGCTGTTGGACTGCCGGTCACGTTTGCGCTGCTGGCGTGGTCTTACCGCGTGAAGTCCAACGGCGCAACCATGCACCAGTCAGAAGCAGGTAGGTCCCGAGAATGAGAACCAAGACACTGGCGATGACTGCGACTGTTGTGTCAGAAGCAACGACGCTGCCGTATATTATTACGTAGAAAACACCTACCAAAACATAGACCAGGGTCCACGGGAAGAACAGTACGAGAGACGGAGCGTAGAACCCACCGCCGATAAGAGAACCAGCCGCCCCAAGGATGGCAGAGACCACCAAGTAGCAACCAAGAGCCAGATAACGTTTGTCCCTTTTGCTCTCTCCTCCTCTCGTGGATAGCGAAAGCTCGGTCATGCCTGACCCACGCCAAAACGTGAGGATAAAAAGAATACCGAAGTCCTTCCCCAAGAAGATGAAGGTCGGGCGTTGAGGGCCGTGCCTGTGCGGCTGGTGCTGTCGTGACGCACCTCGCTGCCTCGATAGCCACTACATGGCTGTCCCAATACCGCTTCACTGACGCTCGTCCGACTTGCGGGGGTCCATGGATCGAATGCCTCGCCTACACGAGTAACAAGGACAACGAGCCGAAGTTCGACTTCAGTGCGGTATGATTCCTTGGTCTTTCTTGGCACGAAGATATCAATAACCTTGTTCGAGGGACGCTAGAATGAATCACGGACTGCTGCTAACGCTCCTACTCGCGGTGGGGTTTGCCTCTCCCGCCATGGCCGCCTTCGCCCTACCCATAGCCGGGAAGCCCCTACCCGCACCCAGTCCCTGCTCATCGTCATCGGACTGTGCCACTTGGAGTGCCTTCTTTTTCAAGGGATACATGCTTGTCGCTGTAGACGTAGCCGAGTCATTCGCAGTTGCAGTTGTCTTGATATTGTTGCTGCGGTGGCTGGGGAAGAGGCAGTTCATCTCCGGGACATTGAACCTCAAGGTTCCAATCCCAAAGGTCGTGAGGCTGGTGGCTCTATTGGCAGCCATCTATCCTACCATGGCTTACTTCATTTTCATCTATCTCGACCATGACCCTTCGCTAGTGCTCTCATCGACTTCCATCTTTCACAAGTGGTTCGGCTGGATAAACGGCACTCTGTACACATATAGGCTCGGGCCCTGGGCGTACGGGCAGGCATTCGGGGGCTATGCCGTCGTCATGTTGGGCTTGGCCTCACTCTGCATCTCGGTCTCTATTGGGCTCAAGAAGGCGGTCAGGTTCTTCGCCCTTCCTTGTGTCTTGGCTCTTCCAGTTATGATGCTTCTTTCCTTCCCAATTGGAGATATGACAAGCCAGGCTACCAATTTTGTTGCGACATGGGAGATTGCTAACGTGCAGATAGTCAGCAATTGGTTCGTCCTCATCGTCGCTGCGTGTCTGTTCCTCTATCTCAATAGGAACATCATTAGACGACCTTAGGTCCTCCCTCGGGGCATGAAAGCGATGCTCTATGACTGCCCGAGCGCCCCAGACGCGAGCGGAGCGAGCGGTTCGGGCGCTCGGTATACGCACCCACAAGCTTATTGGAGGAGGAATCCGCGAATGTCTTCTTCACAACAGGGGATTCTTTGAAGTCCACTTTCTCGCAGATAGGACCAGAGGACGGCATATGAGCGAACCGAGCATCTTCCAGCTCTTCTCGCCCCCGCTGATTCAAGCGCTGAAGGAGAGGGGGTTCGAGACGCCGACCGACCCACAGATGAAGCTGGTCCCGCTGGTGAGGGCAGGCAAGAACGCGTTGCTGATGGCGCCGACCGGCACCGGGAAGACAGAAGCCGCGCTCCTCCCGATACTCGACGCACTGGTCAGGGAGGGCGAAGGACGGGAGAGGGGGACGAAGCTGCTGTACATCACGCCCCTTCGGGCCCTGAACAGAGACATGCTGGAGAGGATGCAGTGGTGGTGCAAACGCTTCGACATAAGGCTCGGCGTGAGGCACGGCGACACCTCTCAGGCGGAGAGGACCAACCTCAGCTTCGCCCCGCCCGACATACTGATTACGACGCCGGAGACATTGCAGATCCTGCTGGTCGGGAGGAGGATCAGGCAGAATCTTTCGAAGCTAAGATGGGTCGTGGTGGACGAAGTCCACGAACTTGCTGAGGACAAGAGAGGTAGCCAACTGAGTGTAGGACTTGAGAGGTTGCGCGACGTCGTCGAGAACGAAATCCAGATGGTAGGACTGTCGGCCACAGTCGGGTCACCCGAAAGAGTGGCCAAGTTCCTCGTCGGCAGTGGGAGGGATTGCGAGATCGTCAGGGTCCCGGTGGAGAAGAGCCTCTCGCTGAAGGTCGCCGCGCCGAGGGCGACAGAAGAGGACAGAATCCTGGCCGAGGCGATTTACTCTTTCCCCGAAGTGGCCGCGAGGCTGAGGATCATAAAGGAGACAGTGGAGAGATACAGGTCGGTACTGATCTTCACAAACACAAGGACTGAAGCGGAGGCGCTGGCTAGCAGGTTCAGGGTCTGGGACCCCAAGTTTCCCGTAGGAATACATCACAGCTCGCTATCGAAGGCAACGAGAGAGGCGGTCGAGAGAGGCCTCAAGGAAGGCAGACTCCTCGGGGTGATTTGCACGAGCAGCCTGGAACTAGGAATCGACATCGGCTTCCTGGAATACGTCATACAGTACAACTCGCCCCGGCAGGTGACCAGACTGATCCAGAGGGTCGGGAGGAGCGGGCACAGAGTCGGAGAAGTATCGAATGGAATGATCATAACTCAGGATTCAGACGATATGCTCGAGGCTGCGGTGTTGTGCAGGAAGGCCGTAGCCGGAGAGCTAGAACCACTCGAACCGGTGATGGAGCCGTACGACGTTGCGATCCATCAGGTCGCGGGCCTCCTCATTGAGCAGGGAAATTGGAACTTCGGTGACTTGGAGGGACTCCTGAAGAGGAGCCATGTCTATTCCCAGATGGACGGGCAGAAGCTGAAGAAGGTCTTGACCTACATGAGGGAGAGGTACCCGAGGCTGGCCTATTATAGCGAATCCGATGGCAAGGTCTTCCGGGCAAGGGACGTCAAGCCTCTCTTCAAGTACTACTTCGACAACCTGTCGATGATCCCGGACGAAAGACAGTACCTGGTGATGGAGGGGGACAGCTTCGTCGGAACCTTGGACGAGGCATTCGTCTCCGAGTACGGGGAGGTCGGCGTCAAGTTCGTCGAAGCCGGGAGGTGCTGGAAGATCGAACAGATCTACGGCAACAAGGTGTACGTGAAGGCGGAAGAGGACCCGACCGGAGCGGTTCCTAACTGGGTGGGAGACGAAATTCCGGTCCCAAGAGAGGTAGCTGCGGAGGTAGGGATGATCCGCCGCAGGTACGCCGAAGAAATCGAGAAGGGAGACGGGGAGAAGTACATTGGTGAGCTCTGCAGGACATACCCGGTCTCAAGGGAATTGATTCTGGACGCACTCAAAGAGGTGGCGGAACAGCATTCCGCGAAACTGCCGATTCCCTCGGAAAGGCTTGTCACGATCGAAAGATGGGACAGATACATCGTGGTCCAGGCGGCGTTCGGCCACAAGGTGAACCGTCTGCTGGCAAGGGTGATAGGACACCTCATCTCGGAAAGGATGGGGAAGTCGGTCGCCGTGCATCAAGACCCTTACAGGATAATCATCGAGGCGGACGTAGCTCCGTCGGCAGTCGTCTCGGTCCTGGAGGAGCTGCACAAGCTGGACCTCAAGACTGCGACTGAGAGGGCTGTGGAGAGGAGCGGGATCTTCAAGAGGCGGCTCATCCACGCGGGAAAGAAATGCGGAGCGATTGCCAAGGACGCCGAATACGCGAGCGTTTCGATAGCTGGCCTGATCGAGGCCTTGAGGGACACTCCTGTCTACGAGGAGGCCATGAGCATGATCTTCCACGACGACCTGGACTTGGCTGGGTCCGCCGACGTGGTCGAGAAGATCAACGCAGGCGCCATTGAGGTGCAGCTAATCGAGTCAGAGGCGCTTTCTCCGATTGCAAGGATAGGGGTTGAGGAGATCAGCAGGAGAGGGGAGATAGTCTCTCCTGAAAGGCTCAGGGCACTGCTCAAACAGTCCACGCGGGCGAGGGTTAACGACACATTCGTGGTTGCTGTCTGCACAAACTGCTGGAACTTCCTCGAACTGAGACGAGTCGGCGACCTGGAAAGCCTCCTGAAGTGCCCGGTCTGCGAGAAGGAGACAATCGGTCTTTCGACGGATTCTTACGAGAACGTCTTCTCACTTGCGATGAAAGCCAGGAGCAGGGCAGACATGCGGGGGAAGAAGCTGAGACTCGTCGAAGCTGTGAGGAAATCGGCGGAATTGCGGAAGGAGTATGGACACTCGGCTGACATGCTCATCGCAGGGAGGGGAATCAGGCTCGCGGAAGCAGCCACCCTAGCGGCGAGGATGAGGAAGGAAGGGACTGACCTGGTTGAGCTGATAATCGAGGGCGAGAGGGAGGCGCTCAGGCGTCGCTACTTCTTGGGGGCGTCCTGAGCCCGAGAGAGAATCATGGTCATTAGGGTCTTCTCGTCCACTTCGGCTCGCGTCCTCCAGCCCGTGTGCAGCATCGTCCTGTCATCCTGTTCGAGGTAGCCCCTCTTCACGTACCTGTCCAGAGAATACTCCACCCTCCACTTCGGGAACTTTTCGCGGAGAAACTGTTCGACCTCCCTGCGCGCTGCCCTTCCCTGCTTGGAATTGATGAAGGCGATAGTTGCGGCAAGGACAGCCAAGTCATCGATCCTGATGCCTGATGTCTCAGCCTCGCTGACTGTGGGCGGCTCCTTGAATCTGAGGAGGAACCGGGACGAGTCGTCGGTCCCGTCAGCCCCCTTCACCTCGAAGACCTCCAGTCCGAGGGCAGAGACGTCTTCAGAGAGGACCTCGACTATCTTCCGGTAGTCCCTGCCGAGATGCCTCTTCATTTCCCAGCCTTTGACGCCAGGGTTTCTCCCTCGCTGCAGCACAAGCACTTGGAAGGCCTTCCTGACCTTCCTTTCGAGGAGAGCCTTGTCTGTCGACTCCATCAGTTCTCACCCACTATTGAGATGGCCACGGACTTCGACGGGCCCTTCGCCTGCTCGCTCAAGGCCGTCGTCCAGACTCTCCCAGTCAGAGGCTCGGTTCTCAGAGAGGCCCTCCCCTCGCTGATTAGGAAGGACAGAAGGTAAGCCCTCAGCACCCTGGTCTCGAAAAGGGGCGACTGAATGAATTCCATGTAGTCAATCCACTCCCCGTTCGACTTCGCGAGGAGTTCGTCATACAGGTCCTTCAACCGGTTCTCGAACTGGTTCTGAGTGAAGACCCCCAGCGAGATGAGCTCCTCGTAGCCGACGGCACCGGGCCTGACCCCAAAGTTGCTGAACTTGTCCCTGAAGCGCTCAGCCATGGGCAACAGGTCGCGCCAGTAGACGAACGCCCTCTCCAGGCCCTTCGGTGAAATCTGATCGACCTGTGCGACAGGGTGCCAGCTCTTGACGAAGGCCTCGGTAAGCGCCTCCTTTGGAAGGAGCTTCACCTTGAGCTGAATCAGGAGAGGGTCGATGTACAGTGATGAAGCCCTGTGCTTCAACCACTCGTCCTGAAGCTTCACGATTTGGGCGAGCTCGAGCAGAGCCTCTGAGTCGACGAGCAGCTCGTCCAGGAACCGCCACTCCGGCAGTCTGCTCTTCAGCAAGAGAATCTTCTCCATTATGTCGACATCGAAGGGGTTCGCGCTGCTGGTTTCGACTGAGCGGCAGAGCTCGATGACTCGCAGCAGATCCTCGAGCTTCCTTTCTTCCACTCTACTTCAGCTCTCTCACTTCGGAGGCCCCATGGACTGCTTGGACGGTGATGACGTGGGCGCTCTTGTCAAAGACGGTGAGGATCGAAGGAGTGATCACCAGGTACTGGGAAGCTTCGCGCTGCTTCATCTGCGAGAGGATCATCTTGAACATCGCCTCCCGATTCTTGGGGTCCATGTGAATGTCGAACTCGTCCATGGCCCTCATGGGCGAGACGATCCTCCCCTGAAGCGAAAGTATGAAGGCCATCAGGGCGACCGAGCGCTCACCGCCGCTCTGGGTGAAGGGGTCGAGGGTCGTAGGCGCTCCGCCTTGGAACCCTACGTAGAGCGCGATACCCGAGTCCTCGATGTCTGCGCCCTCCTCGAATTTTATGAAACCACTCGCGTTGGCCGCGGAGAGGACGGCTTGGTAAGCTGGGTCGGTGGACTCCACGAGGTTTTCCATCGCTTCTCTCCAGACTTTCTTCCTCGATTCCAGCTCGGCGAGCATTGCCTTCTTGTTCTCCTGAAGCTGGGCGAGCTTGATCTTGAGCTCCTCGATGTTCCCCGAGTAGTCATTGTATATCTTCTCTGCCTCATCGGGCACGTCCTGCATCTTTTGGATGTGGGCAGAGACGAGCTTGAGCTCCTCCGAGACCTCATAAGGCTGGCGCAGAGTCTCGACCCGGGGACCTGCGCTAGCGAGCTCAGGCGCCATCCTGTCCAGCTCTGTCCTGAACTCCCTAGAACTCCTTTCCAAGTCGCGAAGGTCCGACTCCGTCACCTTGATCCTGTACGAAAGAACCTCGGATTTCACCCGGAATGAGATGTAACTCTCCATCGTCCTCCGGATCAGATCCTCGGTCCTGCTGATTTCAGGTTGCAGAGAGGAGACTTCCCTGTCGAGTTCCGTCCTTCGCCTCTGCGCGTCCGCTTCCGCAGAAGCGCCCTTACCCGCGATATAGTCGACGAGCTCCTTCAGCCGTTTGGTCTTCTTGTCGGTGCCCTGGGACAGCAACTCATCTATCGTGCTCGAGAGCCCGGCAAGGTCCTCCTTGAGGCTCTGGAATGCACTCCTTGCAGACTCGTCCTTTGCCTTCTCGGCCTCCGCCCTGACCAGAGCATAGTAGAACTTCCTCAGCTCGACCTGCTTGTCGAGGAGCGTCTGATGAGTCTGGTCCGCGTCAGCCGCCACCTCCACCTGTTGGGACTTCAGGTCCTCCAGCGCCCTCGATTTCGCTGCGATCTTCTCCTCTACCGATTGGAGAGACTTGCTCAGCTTCGCCTCTGTGCTCCAGAGGAGCTCCTTGCCTAAGAGGGCTCGGTGTTCGATAAGCCTCCTCTTCTCCTGGTACCTGTCGTAGACCTGCTTCCAGTACTCGAGCGCCTGGTTCGCGTTCTCTATGAGTTGCAGTAGCGAGCTTTCCTCCCCGATGAGCCCGCCTAGTTCCTGCTCCGCGAGGAGGATTCTCTGCCTGAACTCCGCGAAGCCGACGGCCTCCTCGACCATCTTCAGGCGCTCCTGCGGCGTCACAGCGCCGAGCTCCTCGATCATGCCCTGATGCATGATGATGAGCAAGTTGTCTGGGTTGATCCCAAACTCTTTCAGGAGCCTGACGACCTCGCTCTTGTCTATCTCCTTGTAGTCTGCCTCGAACCAGTACGAGCCGTCGCGCCGCAGATACCTGCTAAGCATGAACGTGTCAGACTTCGAATAGGGGATTGGGCGCCTGCCGTGCTTTGCCGAGTTGTCGAAGACGAGCGAGACCCTCGCCATTTCCTTTCCCCGCCTGATCAGGTCTGAAAGCTTGCGGGAGCGCTCGGTGTAGGCCTGGCCGAAGGCGACCGAAATCGCCAGAAGAACGGAGGACTTCCCCGCTCCGTTCGGGCCGACTATCAGGTTGAGGCCCTCCCTTAGAGGAATCCTTGCGTATTCGTAGCTCATGAAGTTCTCAAGGATGATCTCCTTGACGGTCGTCAGAGGAACTGGAGCCTCTTTCGAGAGCTCTTCAGTGCGCCTAGACAAGATTCGTACCGCGCAGATGCGGGAGGCATTTAGAGGTTGCGCGCGTGAGCGGGGTCTGACGACACTTTCGGCCTACTCTCCCCCGCAACGGCTTATATGAACGGAAGGGGTCGCAAGAGACCGTTGACAGAGAGGCTCTTCGATGCCCTTGCTCCTCAGGTGAGAGACCTGCTCGCTGAGAACGGCATCACCGAGCCGACCCCTCCCCAGACCCAGGCATGGCCACTGATAGCCCGTGGAGAGGACGTACTCATCATCGCGCCGACTGGATCCGGGAAGACCGAGGCGGCGCTACTCCCCCTGCTCGGACGACTCGTGACAGACGGACACCGGGAGGGGATCTCCCTGTTGTACATCACCCCCATGCGCGCGCTGAACAGGGACATGCTGAAACGGTTGCAGGTCTGGTGCGGAAGACTAGGCCTAACCGTTGACGTCAGGCACGGGGATACCCCCCAGCCGCAGCGCTCGTGGCAGTCCGCCCACCCGCCCGATGTGTTGGTGACTACCCCTGAGACCCTCCAGGCCATCCTCCCGGGGCGGAGGATGAGGGAGAACCTTTCGCACCTGAAGGCGGTGGTGGTAGACGAGCTGCACAACCTGGTGGAGAGCAAGCGGGGTGTCCAGCTCTGCGTCGGTCTTCAGAGGCTCAGGAAGGTGGCACCTGGCTGCCAACTGGTCGCTCTGTCAGCCACTGTTGGGACGCCCGATGTCGCGGCGAGGTTCCTTTTTGGCGAAGGAAAGCGAGCGATAGTCAAGGTGGAGACGCCAAAGGAGTTCACCTACGAAATTGAGTATCCTGCTCCTGACGCCTCGAATCAGTCGGCCGCTCGGGAGACCTACTCAGCGCCTGACTTGGCGGCGAGGCTGACTAGAATTAGCGACCTCATCGAGAGACACACATCCACCCTGATCTTCGTGAACAGCAGGACGGTGGCGGAGATGCTGGGCGAGAAGCTAGCGAGGCTAAGAGAGGACGTCGGCGTCCATCACGGCTCGCTTCCGAAAGAGGAGCGGGAGAGGGTCGAACAAGCGTTCAAGGCGGGTCAGCTGAAGGCGCTGGTCTGTATTCCCGAAGCTGAGCTCATTGTCACTTCCAGAGGCGTAAAGCAAGCCAAGAACGTGAAAGATGGAGATGAGATCCTCTCCTACGACATCCAGGCGATGAAAACGGCATTCAAACCTGTCGTCCGCAAGTACGAAAGAGTTGCTGATGGATTCCTGCAGATAAAGCACGAACTTGGGACACTAAGAATCACGCCTAATCACCCTGTTCTATGTTTGGGGCCAGCAGGTCTCGAATGGAAGCCCGCCGGGAAAATCCAAGCTGGAGATGCAATGGTGACCGTCGCGAAAATACAAGGGAAGGATGTCCCAACCCATCAGCTTCTTGATTATCCGAACCTGTTCGTCAGGAATTCAGCGATAAGGACTCTTGGGTACGAAGCTCCGGGAAGGGCTCGTTCAAAGGTATCAAGATTCAATTCCCTGAAGCCAATAATGACAGAAAATGACCTTGCCAAGCTGACTGAATTCAACACAACCCAAGCAAGGTACCATCTTCCGGCGTGGGTTGATGCTAGGCTAGGCTACCTTCTGGGATTTCTGAAGTCGGATGGCGACCGGCATATGCGTTTCTTCAATTCCGACCCATGCAAGCTTGCCAGAGTTGAAGCGCTGCTGTCAGAAATTTACAACGGGACGCCTTACCGTGGCCCGAACAGTGATTCGGGTTTTCCATCCAGTAGGCCTCGGCTGGTGCTACAGGCCCAGTCCAAGCCACTTGCAAGCTTATTTGCTAACATGTGGAATATGCTGCCACTTCCGGATAATGTTGTGGCAGCAATTCTTGCGGCCTATCTGGATGGCGATGGATGTATTGTGGTCAGAGACGGTTCAAGGTTGGAACAGATTCAATTCACGACTTTCAATCCTGTTAATCGCGAGTACCTGCTTTACAGTTTGTTGGCCCTCGGTTTCAAGCCAAAACTATGGAAAACGAATGGTGTTTCGGGACTCGGGTACAGCATTAGCGTCGTGTACAACGACGAGAAGAGTAGATTCCTTGCTCTTGTCAAAGATTATTCTTTCAAGGCAGCTGGATTGCGAGTGCGGAACCTCGGTAACAAGCCGACGACCTACTACGGTCTGGGTAGTTACATCCGAGAGAGACGTAAGCGATTTGGTATGTCATCATATAGGCTTTGGAAGGAGATTGGGTATTCGACAAAATATGAAAACCAGAAACGTGGAATAACAAAGCAGCTGCTAGCCAGACTTAACGAGTATCTTCACTCCCCTCTCATCGACGGTTTGATTCTTGGTAAGTTTGGCATAGCGCAAGTACGTGCTGTAAGCTCAGTGAAAGCGGAGACCAACGTCGTGAATTTTGAGGTTGAAGGTACTCAAAATTATGCTGTTACTGGAGTCGTGACTCATAACTGCACCAGCACCATGGAGCTCGGGATCGACATAGGGTCTGTCGACCTAGTGGTGCAGTACATGTCTCCGAGGCAGGTGACCTCACTTGTCCAGCGGGTCGGGAGGAGTGGGCACAACCTCGGTAGGATATCGAAGGGCATCCTGGTGACTGTCTCGGCCGACGACATCCTCGAGTCGTCAGCCAGCATCCTGTCCGCGGGACGCGGAAGAATCGAGCCCACAAGGCCCTATGTCAATTCCCTCGATGTCCTAGCTCATCAGGTGGCAGGGTATCTGATGGATTTTGAGACCATGGAGTCCGGCGCGATGCTGGAGGAGGTGAGGAAGGCGGCGCCCTTCAGTGACCTGCAGGAGGAGACCTTCAACCGCACCGTGGGCTACCTAGCAGAGCTCAGGAAGTTGAGGTTCGACGGCAAGACGCTCTCGAGGACGAGGCTGACGAGGGAGTACTACTACGAGAACCTGTCGATGATTCCAGACGAGACCAGATACCTCGTTGTAGACGTGTCGACAAACATGACCGTCGGGATATTGGGAGAGGAGTTCGTCCTGCTCAAGGCCAAGGTGGGGGTCCACTTCATCTGCAAGGGGAAGGTGTGGCAGGTGGAACAGGTCGCGGACGACAGGAAGATCTACGTCACGCCAGTGGAAGACCCCCTGGCCGCGGTCGCGACGTGGGACGGGGAGATGCTTCCGATACCCTTCGAGCTGGCCCTCGAGACTGGGAGGCTCAGGAGGTCTATTTCCGAAGCAATCGACAGGGGCGAGCAGGCAGTCGAGGAAGCGCTCAAGGAGATTCCTGGTAGTGCTGCCGCGAGGGCCCTTGTGTTTGACGAGATTGCGGAGCACAAGAAGATGGGGGCCGCGGTCCCGTCCGACAAGCTCGTGCTCTTCGAGGGATTCGGGAAGTATCTGGTAGTGCATCTCTGCTTCGGCGAGTCGGTGAACCGAACCTTCGCCTACGTCTTCGAGGAGCTCCTCTCTAGGAGAGGTCTAGTGAGAATGTGGTGGCTGGACGGATACAGAATTCTGATGGAACTCACCGCCGACACCGAGGAACTCGATTTGAAGGTCATTTCGAGGGAGTTGATTGGCCTCTCGCCAGAGGAACTCGAGAAGACCTACGCGGTGGCGGCCAGGCGGAATTTCCCCTTCCCTGCTCGCGTCAAGCATGTGGCCGAAAGGTTCGGGGCCTTGGAGCGCGGAAAGCTGATCGCCTACCCGAACCTTTGCTCTCTCCCCACTCGTTTCGAGAAGACCCCAATATTCGAGGAGGCGCTCCAAGAGTCAGGCAGAGACCTCATCGACATGGAGAGGAGCAAGAAGGTTCTGGCTCTTGTCGCGGGTGGCGAGATAGCCGTGGAGACCTTCCAGGCCGGGGACAGGCCGACCCCGATAGCCTATGGTCTGCTGTACAGGTACCTCGAGGTCCCCGAGGTTATCGCTCCGGATTCGCTGGGGAAGTCGTCCTATCAGCGCATGAAGGCGAGCATCTTCGGGACAGACGTAAGCCTGGTCTGCATGAAATGCGGGACCGACCAAGGAGTGACCACTGTGGGCGATCTGCAGGAGGAACCGAAGTGCGCCTCATGTGGATCTGGACTGTTGGCGCCGTGCTACTGGGGCACGGCCAAGATCATGAACCTTCTTGAGAAGAAGAGCGCCAAGGCGCAGCTCAACGAAGAGGAGAGGGCTGAGCTGTCCAAGGCGAGGAGGAGGGCCGACCTGGTCCTGTCGTACGGAAAGAGAGCGGTGGTGGCCCAGACAGTCTACGGCATTGGCCCTCAGACGGCCTCGAGAATCCTGGCCCAGATGCACGATGACGAGGAGACGTTCTACAATGGCCTGCTGGAAGCCAAAATCAGGTTCGTGACGACCAGGCAGTTCTGGGGGAACTGAAAGCCCATTAAAGGGCGCAGATGGGGCAGGTTCGAATTGGTTCTGGCAGGGAAGGTCTTCCTGGTGAGGGAGAACCTCGACATGGATGTGCTCGCGGAAAAGCTGAAGGCGTTCCGAGTCGAGACGGAGAACACAGTCGAGGACCAGGAGTTCAAACTACTCTCGGAAATCACTGACCTGGATGCGGGGAAAGGGACGCTTGAAGGAACGTTTTCATTCGACACGGTCTTTGTGGTGAGGCACCGGGAGAAGGCGGTCCCTGTCCCGAGGACTTACGAGGCGCCGTTCTCCTTCAACCTTCACAAGGACAGGCTCTTCCTAATTGTGTACGACAAGAAGAACAGGGCAAACAACATCGCGAACGAAATGAGCAAGGCCGTCTTCCTGAGTCTGGGACAGATCGTCGAGGCCAGAATCGACCCGGAGACATTGAGAAAGTTCCACGAGAAGAACTTCGAAGACACGAAGATTATCTTCTTCGACGACATGGACTTGCCGAGCATCAATAAACTGTCTCTGTACGGAGCGAGCCTCGGGAACACGACGCTCTACTCAGATTATCTCACCCACGGAAAGCTGTGGTACATCGTGCTGAAGAGTTCGAAGACCGGCTACGTGATGGGGGTGACCAGGAACTGCGTCGTCACCGGCTTCAGCAAGATGGACATGTCAGAGTTCAGCTCGTTCATCCGGGGAGAGATACTCCCGCTGATCGCGTAGCTTGCTGAAGATAATACCTGGTGACGCCGCGCTCATCTTCACGCAAGGCAGCCAGCGCACCCTGCTCGTCTCCGACCTTCACCTAGGCCTGGAGAAGGAGATGGCGAAGAAGGGATTCAGCCTCCCTCCCTACTCAATAAAGATGGTCGGGCGAATCCGCGACCTAGCAGAGAGATATCACGCGACAGGCCTGGCGGTCCTGGGCGACGTCAAGCATACTGTGGGAAAGGTCGAGGACATCGACTGGGGGGTCGTTCCGTGGTTCTTCGATACGATGCTGGATCTCTTCGAGGCTGTAGATGTTGTGCCGGGCAACCACGACGGGAACATCAGGACTGTACTGCCTCCCCGAGTGAAGCTTCACCCCTCACAGGGGACGGTGATCGGACAGGGGCGCGGAAGAGTCGGGCTGGCCCACGGTCACGCTTGGCCCTCCGAGGAAGCGATTGCCACAAAGAACCTCGTAATCGGTCATTCCCACTTTACGTACGAGATGAAGGACTCGCTGGGGTCTAGAACCAGGGAGTCGGTCTGGGTCTCGGCGAAGTATGACGTTCCTCAGTTGATGGAAGGGGCGGGTTATCGCTCGAGAGTGAAGGGGAAGGGAAGGCTGACGGTGATGCCCCCGTTTAACAGGATGGTGGGGGGCCACCCAATTAACAGGAGCAAGTCATTTCAGTTCGGACCAGTGCTTTCGTCCAAGTCGGTCAGCCTCGAAGAGGCAGACATATTCCTGATGGACGGTACGAGGGTGACCTAGGCAATTCTAGGTCGACCGAGAGAGGTCACCGACAGCAGACTTCAGGAGACGTTCCAGAGATGGCTCACCGACCGCACCTATGACCGCGTCCATCGGTTGACCGCCCCTGAAGACCATGAAGGTGGGGATCGAGAAGATCTGGTAGCGCGACGAGAGGTTGATCTCCTCGTCGACGTTCACCTTACCGAAGATTACCCTATCAGAGTACTTGACGGCCAGTTTTTCGACCACTGGGTCCATCACTCTGCATGGGCCACACCAAGTTGCCCAGAAATCCACGAACAGTGGCTTGCCTCGGGAGCTGAGCTCGTCGAAGTTCGCCTCGGTAAGCTTTACGGTCAGGTCCCGATGTTCCGTTCTTGTTGGCATCATTTTGAATCGCTTCGCCCATCGAGCGGAGATGC
>JBEKJV010000011.1:0-97231 GCA_050011055.1 Nitrososphaerales archaeon
GGCGTCGCCCAAGGGGGCCGATGCCTCAGCGCCGTCTCATCAGGTCTGCGATTACATGGTCGAGGCGTTCGACTTCGGCATTGAATCTCTCCATCTCGGTCTGGTCCGCAGTGATGCTCTGTTTGTGGTTCTCGACGTTCCTCTGCAGCAGGTTGATTGTTCGGTTCACGCTGTCCATGCTGTTCTGCAGGTCGCTCATCTTCTTGTCCATCTCGGCCTTCTGTCTTTGAAGGTCGTTCAGTTTGCTTTGGCCTGAGGCAAGCTCTCTCTGGAGGTCCGCGACCTCGGCCTCCTGCTTCCTAATCTTGTCGTAGTACTGCTTCGCCCTCTCCTCCGACTGTCTCTTCTTCTCTCGCGCGCTGCTTAGCTCGTCGCTCACGAATGCCGTCGGGTCAGGTAGTTATTTAATTCTGATACGAACAACTCATCTGAAATCATGCGACCAGACCTCTGGATATCGACCAGAAGAACGGCCCGCCGTCCAGCTCACTTCTCTTGCTTCTGCTTTGCGAACTTCCTTCTGTTAACCAAGCTGACGACTGCGTAGAGCACCACCAGGACTGCTATTACCACCGTCGAGGAGAAGACCCTGAGAACGGTCAGCACGAGCACAGCCGCGACGATTACCGGGATCGCGACGAGGAGCGCGATCCTGGAATTCATGGTGGCCTCGCCTCGTGACGGCTACATAAGGAATCGCCGCGGGCCTTCCTGGACAGGGTCGGCGTAGGCTATTAATGTCGGTCTTCCGACCGGCGCCCATGAACTATCGCAGGCTCGGCAGCGCGGGGCTGAAGGTGAGTGAGCTTTCATTGGGTGCCTGGGTCACCTACGGAGGCCAGATCGGGGAGGAAGTGGCGACGAAGTGCATGTCTGCTGCCTACGATCTTGGGGTCAACTTCTACGACAACGCCGAGGCCTATGCCGATGGCAACGCAGAGACTGTCATGGGTAACGTGATCAAGAAGCTCGGATGGAAACGCGAGAGCATCGTAGTCTCCAGCAAGGTCTTCTGGGGCGGTAGGGGACCCAACGACAAGGGCCTTTCCCGCAAGCACATCTACGAGGCATGCCGCAACTCGATGAAGCGCCTCCAACTCGACTACCTGGACCTCTTCTTCTGCCACAGGCCCGACCCAAACACACCGATTGAGGAGACCGTCAGGGCGATGGACGACCTCATCCACCAGGGCAAGATCCTCTACTGGGGAACTTCGGAGTGGAGCACTGTTGACATCATGCGGGCGAACGGCCTCGCCCGCGAGTTGGGCCTCACTCCTCCACAGATGGAACAGCCCCAGTACAACATGATCCATCGGGACAGGGTCGAGAAGGAGTACCTTCCTCTTTACCATGACATAGGACTTGGCACGACTACCTGGAGCCCATTGGCTTCAGGCCTGCTCACCGGGAAGTACAACGCCGGCATCCCGCCAGACTCGAGGGCGACCCTCAAAGGTTACGGCTGGCTGAAGGAACATGTGATCACTCCACAGAACATCGCCAAAGTTCAGCAGCTCGAACCAATCGCGAAGGAACTCGGCTGTACCATGGGGCAGCTGGCCCTAGCGTGGGCACGCAAGAACGAGAACGTGAGCACTGTGATCACCGGCGCGACTTCTCCGGAGCAGGTGAAGGAGAACATGGCTTCACTCGAATTCGTGTCAGCGCTGGACACCGAGGTCATGAATAGGATCGACGGCGTCCTCATGAACAAACCCGACCTCAGTACTGGCGAATGAGAAGGGAAGAACGAGTCAGCAGAGCCTTCCTGCTTCACCTCGTTTCATGAAAGAGAGATTAACTGGCTATCCCCGTCCTGACCTTGTGGACGCCACCAAAGCCGTTCGGACAAAGCTCGACGTACGGGAGTTCTCCCCGAAGCCCGTTCCTGCCGAGGTCAAGCTCGCGGTCCTCGAGGCTGCAAGGCTCACCCAGAGCGGGACCAATTCTCAGCACTGGCGTTTCATCCTCGTCCAGAAGCCAGAGAACCTCAGGACGATGGCGGGCGACAGCTTGTCGGGTAGCTGGGTCGCTAGTGCCAACTTCGCTGTAGTCGTCTGCACCGACCCAACCAAGAGCTACCACATGATAGATGCCGGGAGAGCCGCCCAGGACATGCAGCTCACTGCCTGGGACCACGGGGTCGCCTCTGGAGTCTTCACGGGGATTAGACAGGAGGAGTTCAAGAGAGATTTCGGGGTGCCAAAGGACCTCAGCACCACCATCGTGGTGGGGTTCGGATATCCTCAAAAGAGACTCAGTGGCAGGAAGAACAGGAAGCCGCTGTCTGAAGTGGCATTCCTTGAGAGATACGGGAACAAGCTAGACGCCCTCAGGGAATGACGGTCAATTAGGCTACATGCCGGGTCAAGGAGGCCTTCAGGCGTACCGCTGCTGTCTCAGCCACGAATGTATGGCGAGTGACGCGACCGCTTCCATGGTTGTGTTCCGTTCCTCTGCCGCCCTTCTCAGGCCGTCGGCCACGCGTGGGTCGAGCAGGATCTCCAGCTTTACCGCATGAAGGTAAGCGATCTCATTCTTGATGTCCTCGACCGGCCGCTGGGGTGCCATCACAAAGTGACTGACCACGTTCTCCGCCTCGGGTCCGGGAAGGGGGGCTATCGTTTCAGCCAATTCCTTCATCTTCGAAATGCGTTCCCTGCGAGGAAGCTCCTGGACGGTAGGCGCCTCTTCCGCCCTGTGCAGGAACGTGGCGTGCCTGACCGGAAGGACGCCCTCCCTCCTCTCTGCCGGGAGAGGCGCTTGTTTGACAGAAATCCCGGGTCCTGACTCTCTCCTGATGTTGCGAACCGCTTCGACCGCGTTAATCCTGTCGTCGACATATCTCCGCGACTTGCCTATGGCCTTCGCGAGCTGTTCGACAGTTCCATATGCTCGTGGGTTCACCTTCCTCAGCGCGACGATCGCGTCATACTCCTCCTCCGGTTCGATGTCCCTCCTGTGGATGTTCTCCACAAGAGAGACGATGATCGCTTCTTCGTCTGTCATGGGCCTGACGACTGCAGGAATCCTCTTCATGCCGGCTATCCTTGCCGCTTCGAATCTCCTGGATCCGACGACCAACTCGTACCTACCGCCGACGGGCCTTGCCAGCACAGGCTCCAGTATCCCCTTCTCCTTCACCGAGTCTACAAGGTCCCCGACATCTCCGGGCGTCTTCCTGACATTAGTCTTACCGACGAAGAGTTTGGACAGTTCGACCAGCATAATGGTGCCGGATTGCTCTCTCCAGCTCTCCTGGGCGGTAGGAAACCTAGCCAAGTCTGACTTGCCTGTTCCTCGCGCAGGCACTTAAAATTATCCGGTGGGTCGTCCCAGGGGTTCCTATTACCTCCAGGGGCGACAGACTGGTGGCTGAGTCTGTGCCTCCGCGCCGCTAACGCAGGCGTCTGCTAGTCCAGTCTGATCTTGCTTCTGTACGCGTCGATGTCCAGGAAACCGTGGCCGCTGATGTTGACGAGGATGCACTTCTCCTCTCCTTTCGCCTCTGCCTTCTTCGCCTCGTCAATGGCGGCCCTGACAGCGTGCGCTGATTCACCGGCGATTAGCCATCCTTCCGTCTCGAGGAACTGCTTCGCGGCCTCGAAGACGAGCAGCTCGTCGCTCGGATAGGCGACGGCCCTGATGTAGCCCTTGTTCTTGAGCGCACTGACAATTGGACCTGCCGCGTGGTACCTCAGACCGTCCGACTTGATCGGGGTCATCGATGTCTCGTGGCCAAGAGTGTACATCATCAACAGCGGGGTATGTCCAGCCGTGTCACCGAAGTCGTACCTGTACTCCCCCTTCACCAAGTTTGGCGCCGCCTCAGACTGCGAGGCGAGGAACTCGCATTTCCTCTTCTTCTTGAGCACCTCCCCAAGGAACGGCAGGGCGATTCCGCTGAAGTTGGACCCCCCACCTAGGCAGCCGATCACCAGGTCGGGCGAATCGTCGACCGACTCGAACTGCTTGATCGACTCCAAGCCGATAATCGACTGGTGGATCATCACGTGGTTCAGAACGGAGCCTAGACAGTAGACCCGGTCTGCGCCCAGGTCTGTGTACTCAAGCCCTTCCGAGACTGCAATCCCAAGCGAGCCCGGATGTTTCGGGTCCTTCGCCAACAGGCTTCTCCCGAAAGCAGTCTGGTCGCTGGGAGACGGGTACACTTTCGCCCCGTACATCTGCATCAGTATCCTCCTTTCCGTCTTCCAGTCGTACACCGCCCTGACCCAGAACACCACTGTCCGCAGCCCGAACATCGACGCTGCATACGAGAGGGCCGTCCCCCACTGACCAGCCCCGGTTTCGGTGACGAGGGTCTTCTTCCCCTCCTTCATCGCGTAGTAGGCTTGAGGGATTGCGGTGTTGACCTTGTGGGAACCCGTCGGACTAAGGTCCTCTCTCTTGTAATAGATTCTGACCTTCTTCAGACCGAGCTTCTGCTCGAGGCGTCTCGCGCGATACAAAGGCCGCGGTCTGCCCGCATGAATGTACAGGTCTCTGACTTCATCAGGTATGTCAATCCAGCTCGATGTCGACATCTCCTGCTTCAGGCACTCGCCGACGCACCGTCTCTTCAGCGCATCCATCCTCGACTCCCCGTCACCAGGTTCCTTAGGCGGGGGAAGCCCTCCTGGGATGTCGGGTACGATGTTATACCACTTCCTCGGAATCTCCTCTGGCGACAGGATAATCTGGTCGGGCTTCATGACTAGGGCACATTCAGAATCGCACATTAATCTATTGGTGTGTGTCTCCCCGTAAGTGTAGCCGCGATGTGACAGTCTAAGCACGTCGCAAAGGCGTGGCTTCGGAAGCGCGACACCAACAGCCGAATCGAGAGAATGAACGGGACACTCCAAGAGAGAGTAAAGGTTCAATGAGGGTGGAAGTCCTTCAAGACCCCGAGAGCAGAGGGACAGAGAATCCATTACAACTTCGTGAAGCCTCATATGGCGTTGGAAGGAGAGACACCCGCACAAGTTGCGGGGATAGGCGTTCAGGTCGAGAACAAATGGATGGAACTGCTTAAGAGTTCCTTGGCCGAATGACTCTCCATGTCCAAGCTCGGGACGCTCGTTAGAACATGTCCCTCATGCGGGCACAGGTTTCATGTCAAACTTACTGGTGAGAGGCTTCTGAGCGACAATAGGACAACAGAAACCGTTGGACGAGCCGGAGAAGATATGATAAACGCAGGCGCAATTGGGGGCATTTGGGGCTATCCGAGAGGTAGGTCCAACTCGCCCCCAATGGGCCCTCAAGAAAAAGGAACATTCACCGTCAAAAGAAAGGAGTTCGAGGATTCGTTCACGTGCGGGCGTTGCGGTCACCAGTGGTCTGAGAAACACACAGAAGAAAAAACTGTTAGCTGAATTCGGGATCACCAGTCACTGGACAGTCGGCAAGATTACTCGTTAATGGGACAGAATCCTTCAGGCGTCTCGAAACTTTATTTGTACGAACGGCCTGAATGTCTTCGTGAACGATCAAGAGAAGACAGCCCTCAAGGAGAGGCTCAAGAGCCAACTCACGCCTGAGCAGTACGACGTCTGCTTCCTAGGGGGGACAGAGAGAGCCTTCACTGGCAAGTACTGGGATTCTCATGACAAGGGGACCTACCGCTGTGCGGTCTGCGGCGTCGAGCTCTTTGATTCCGATACCAAATTCGACTCGGGGACGGGGTGGCCCAGTTTCTACCAGCCCACATCCAAGGACAAGGTGAAGGAAGAGTCGAACTACAGCCTTGGCATGAAGAGGACCGAGGTGACTTGCAGCAACTGCGGCGCCCACCTAGGTCATGTCTTTGACGACGGGCCGAACCCGACAGGGTTGAGATACTGCATCAACTCCGCAGCACTCCAACACGAAAAGGACATACCAAAGTCCCGCTAGACGGCCGACCCGTTCCATCCGTGACCTGAAGCTCCGCCAGAGTCAACCAGAAAGGAGCAAGAACCAGGCGCCTCCAGTGACCTAGGGTACCGATACTGGGGCGTCTGACGCTCGTCCCGACCACCCCTAGGAGGTCCCTCTCACGTCTCATGCGACCCCGCTTTCGTCGTTTGACAGGTATTAAGCCGGAGATGAAACTCTGTCGCAGATCCGATTTCCAGACCTCTCACGGGGCTCAAGATTGCTTCACCAAAAAGGGGTCGTCTTTAGACAGTCTATCCCTTAGGGAGCCTAAGGGCGGGTTTTTCCGAATATCATGCCTTCCCGTCCATCCAGGAGCAGGTCGGCCCGCCTCGGGCGCAGACCAGTCACGTTCCGACATCCTGGACTCCGGTCGAGAAACTTGGTCTCGAGGATGAACCGCAAAGTCGACTTCCTGATTTCCCAAGTCCCTCACAGCAAACAGAGGTATGAAACTGTCGGGGACTGGATACCCGGAAGGCCTGCCGAGATACGTGTGAGCAGGATGAAGGACCAGCGGTACGTCTTCTTGGTCGCCCTACACGAAATGATCGAGTACGAACTCTGCAAGAAGAACGGCATCTCTGACAACGAAGTCGTGGCCTTCGATGTCAACTTCGAGGCAGAGAGGCGGAGAAACATGCATTCAATCGAGGCTGAACCAGGGGACGACCCCAGGGCACCGTACAGAGACGAGCACGACTTCGCCACGATGATTGAGATGATGGTCGCCCAGAAGCTGGGTGTGAAGTGGTCTGCCTACGAGAAGACGCTGCTGACTCTCGCACCTAAGAAGAAGGTCATGGTCCGACCGCTGATCAAGGACAGCATCGGGGCAGCCAGGCTCCGCTAGTTCTTCGGAAGGCTCTCTTCCGCTCATCCTCGCGTCTACCGTTGATAATGTCGGGGCATTGGACGAAATCGGTGGCCGTGATCGCTCCGAACTCCCTTCACTCGGGCTTTCACTTTCGACAACTATTGCCGCCTCGAAGGATGCTCACGGCGCCCCAACCTTCAAGCTGGAGTCACCGACGTTCGACAATCTCGGCCCAGGCCGTCGGTGGGTTTAAATCGGATATCGCGGGTCGCAGGATGAATGGCAAGCCCTCCTGACACTAGTTCGATGCTCGGCTCGGTACCGTTCTTTAGCAGTCTGAACGCAAGGAACAGGAAGAGACTCCTCGCGCAGGGGAAAGAGATGTCCTACAAGGCAGGAGACACGTTGGTCACAGAAGGTACGACAGGTGTCGGCTTCTTCCTCATACTCGACGGGAAAGCGGAGGTCCGGAAGAAGGGGAAGGTGCTGGCGACGCTCTCAAAGGGCCAGTTCTTCGGCGAGATGTCGCTCATCGACGATCTGCCTAGGTCTGCGGACGTCATAGCGCTGCAGCCCACAAGGTGCTGGGCAATCACATCATGGTCTTTTGGCTCGCTAATCGAAACCCATCCTGAACTCGCTATAGGAATGCTGAAGGAACTCGTGAAGAGACTCCGGGCGGCCCAGAGCTCTCCTACATCGTGACAGCGACCGCGGGTCCAAAACGGCCCTTTCTTGGACGGAGGACATGACAAATGAAGCTCGGCGTAAGCACCTGGTCCCTTCTCAATACCGACCTGAACTCTGCGGTCAGGGCCATCGGTGACGCCGGCTTCGAGTACATCGAGCTCTGGGGGGAGGTCCCTCATGCCTACCATGACTGGACCGACAGGAGCAGCCTCAAGGAGACGCTCTCCAACTATGACATGACTCTGACGTTGCACGCACCCTTCACCGATCTCAATCTGGCGACTCCCTTCCAGCCCATGAAGGACGCCGTGGCGAAAACTCTAGCGGACTTCGTGAAGTTCTCCGAGTACCTAGGTGCATCGATGATCACTTTTCATCCAGGCAGCGTCTACAACGAAGCGCTCGTCCCCGAGTCAACGGAGAACTCGGTCGCGATTCTGCGGGGGCTGGTCGAAAGGTGCAGCGGTAGGTTGACAATCTGCATAGAGAATCAGGCCAGGAGCAAGTCGAAGTACCACTTCCCTCTGGCTTCCACAATGGAATCGCTGGAACTATTGCTGGCTCAAGTGGAGGGGTCCAGGTTCACCCTCGACACGGGTCACGCGAACGTCAGCGGACTCGATCCGTTAATTCTGGCCGAGCGTGTCGGCTCAAGGCTCGCAGAGATCCACCTCAGCGATAACGCTGGCGCGACCGACGACCACCTCATCCCCGATGAGGGAACTGCTAGCCTCCAGGAACTGCTCGACAAGCTGTCGCAGTCGGACGTGCTTCTCTGTCTGGAACTCGACCCTCACAAGTACAACCAGGACCAGGTCATCTCGGCCGCTTCAGAGCTCAAAACGAAGCTCGCAAAGAAGATCCACAAGCCTTGACTGGAAAGGTTAGCATCAGCTTTCTCAGGAATCCGCGGAACCTGATTTCAATAGGACTCCTAGCTATCCTGTTGATGAGTGCAGCATACCAGGCCTTCGGCACGTCCGGCTCGGTGACCTCGCCCATCCCATCGTCATTTGCTGTCAGCGGAAAGACCTACGCCTTCACCTATACCGCGACCGACGACGCCCAAAGAGCAGCCGGGCTCATGAACAAACAGGTGACGAACACGACTACTATGCTGTTCGTCTTTCCTGGAGTAGGCATCTACGGGTTCTGGATGTCCAACACCAACACGAGTCTAGACATGATCTGGATCAACGCTACGGGGAGCACGGGCCAAGTTGTCTATGTTCGTGCAGATGCGATGCCGTGTGCTTCCTCCTGTTCGACCTACTATCCCTCATCACCGGCGAACTACGTGATTGAAGCTAAGTCAGGGTTCGCCGAGGCAAACGGCGTCGAAGTCGGGACGCAGATTCAATTCAGTTAGCTTCTTCTGAATTATCAGTTTCGTCTACGAAATGCGACCCACAAGTCTTTTGCTGGACCCGGCCTCCCCGAATATCATGCAGACTGCGCCCAAGCCCCCCGTGACGCGTTCCCAGAAACTCCGCTGGTACGCTGACCAGCTGATAGCAGACGCAGCAGCGGACGAGAAGAATGGGAATGGAGAGCCCGCGATTTCACGGTATCTTCAGGCCGCCGATATCCTCCTGCTCCTCGCGAAGGTCGAGCAGAGTTACACGGCGTGGAAGTACTACGCCGACGCAGCTGCTCAATGCCAGCAGAAGGCGCGGAAGCTGATCGCACTCGCCCCAAGTCCCGGCATAAGCCCATAAAGACCTGGCCCATCCAAGACGGATGACAGAGTGGCTCTCTGTGGCATTTTGTTAATATACCACGGACCTGCCGTTTTTCTAGCATGACCAAGTGGGAGTGCTACCGTTGCGGTCACATATTCGAAGGCGAGGTGACTCCCGACGAATGCCCGAATTGTCACTATTCTCTGACCTTCTGGCTCGAGGCCTCGGAACCCAGAGTGACCACCGTCAGAAATTTCGTGAAGACCGACCCTCTAACCATCGACGCGAACGAATCTGTTCTGAAGGCTGCTCAGAAGATGAGAGAGAGGGGCGCAGGTAACATACTAGTATTAATCAATGGCGAGGCAAAGGGCATCCTGACTGAACGGGACATCCTGAATCGCATCGCCGCCGACGATCTCCTTCCGTCCAGCATTCCTGTCAGAAAGATCATGGCTTCGCCTCTAATCTCGGTCAACGCGGACATGCCTCTCGCGGAGGCCGTCAAAGTGATGGCGAAGCATCGCATCAGGACACTCATCGTGACTGATGGAGGCAAACCCCTAGGTCTCCTCAACATGAGGTCAATCGTCGGCGACCAGTTCAGAGTGGCGAAGAACCTAGAGTCATAGGCGGTTGGCTGGGCCTTCCGCGAGCCCGCTTGAAGGACGAAACTTGGACTGCAGCGGCAAGATAGGACCAGCGCGATGTTGCATACCACGCCAGAATCGCACCGTTCGGGATTTAAGCCCCTCCTCGGCGTAGGTGTTGTGAAAGTCCTCTGTCGACTCGTCTGAGGAAAATCCGGGCAGATCTTCTAAGAGCGGCGCGCAAGCGCACTGTCGTGACCTACGGAGAGCTGATGAGGAGACATCGACTATCACGAGGCCGCAAACTCTCTCTGACGATTGGGGAGATTGACAGAGTCGAGTGCGAGAGTGGCGGGCCAGGCTTTGCGGCCATAATAGTCAGGAAGGACACGCGTTTCCCAGGAGGCGGCTATTTCTGCGACGACGAACTCCCTCCTGCGCTCCAAAGGCCGAGGGGTCGGGCATCTGACCCGCGGCTCTCTTCTGCAGAGGTACGGCACTTGAAGCGACAGCAACGAAGGATTTGGGACCATTACAGGAGTCGGCGAGTCAGGCGACCTCCAGGCAGACCTCTCACCATTTGATTCCTAACTCCTTGGAGACGCGATTGTATCTCTCTGCCTGTTTCCTGCAAAGCCTCGTCTCTTCATCAATGCTGAGTCCCATCTGGTTGGTGAACAGGTGGACGTACCTGCTCCAGTGATAGACAAGCGGATTATCCTTCTTTTCTCGCCAGGGATTCCTGTCTCCACCCTCCCACGGGTTCCCGAGCCCTCGCGCCCAGAGGGGGTTTTCCAGTCTAGATTTCCTCTTGAGCTCCAGCAGGTCCAACGCCGTCTCTGCTCCTCGCTCGATGTATTCTTGGGTCACCTTCCACCCGTTCTTGCCGTACCTGTCCTCTTCGCCGATGTAGATCTCCCCCTTCTCGCCATGACTACCGAAGTGCCACTCCGACACGAGCCTCTTCTTCACCAAAGACTTCGCAATCTCTGAAAGCATCCTGTTCTCCCTTATCCTGGCATCCTTGCTCCTGACCCTTATCCGAAAGCGAATTTCGGGTTCTCTGAAGAAGTGCCAAGTGATGAGAGTCCGTGACTTCCTGAGGCGCTGCACGTAAGGTCTTAGGACCTCAAGCAGGACCGTGTCTTGGTCTTTCAATTCAGCCACCAGATTGATTTCGACCCAGTACTCCACTTCATTCACCGGGCCCTGCGTCGTCGGCGGTCCGACAAGCCCACCATGAGCGCTCATTGGACCTTAAGGTCGCGAAGAGCCTTTCTGGGATCTGTCGATTCTGTTATCGACCGTCCCACGATCAGGAAATCTACCCCTGAAGATGCTCCCCTCCTGGCGTCGCCTCCCTGCGCTCCTACCCCAGGAGAGAAGATCAGGAGGTCCTTCCCCACGACCCTTCTGGTCTCAGCAATCTTGTCGGCAGACTTCGCCGAGACGACCACTCCATCTGCCTTCCAATCCCTCGCACGCTCGGCAAAGACTCTGTAAAGGGGCTCGCCTCCCTCGAGGCGCAGCGCGTATCCCTCCTCTGCCCCTTTGTGGCTCATGTAGACCAGGAAGAGTATCCCACCTCCAAGCGAGTGGACCCTTTCGACCACTTTTCCGAGCCCTTCCTCTCTGCCCACGAAGGGATTGGCGATGACGGCGTTGAACCCGAAGTCGAAGAGCGAATCGACGATGTTCAGGTTGGTCGACTCGATGTCGTTGATCTTCAGGTCTGCAATCAGAGGAAGCCCTTGCCTCTTGCAAAGGCGGATGACGCCTTGAAGTCCTTGCAGGCCGAACGGAAGGAGTAGGTGCTGGTTCACCTTCACCGCCGCAATTCCGTGCTTAGTTGCTTCGAGCACCTCCTCCGCCCGGCCGAGTCTTCGGTTGTACGGTCCCGAGAGGTCGAGGGCCAGAACGACCTTGCTCTTGTTCTTGGCTGCCGATCTGAGTATCGATTCTCTAAAGCTGGTCAAGGACTCACCCTTCGCGCGGCCGTCGCGAGTCCGCCTTTGTTGTGGGCCGCCCCGACGATATCCTTCAGGTTGTGGAACCCCTTTCTTTCTAGATACGATATCACGCCGACGGTGATGTCGTTGAATATCGCGAACTTCTTGATTGTTGCGGTCCCCACCTGGACCGCGTCAGCTCCTGCGAGGAAGAACTCGACGGCGTGTTCCCAGCTTGAGATACCCCCACAGCCCATGATCGGGACGTCGAACCACTCCCTGAGCTCGTAAACGCATCTCAAGGCGACTGGCCTGATCGCCCCGCCCGAGAGGCCCCCATATCCGTTCGAAAGAGACGGCTTGCCAGATTCAATATCAATCGACATCGCCTTCACAGTGTTGATTGCCGTTAGTCCATCAGCGCCCGAGTCCACCGCGGCCTGCGCAATCTCGACCAGCTTGTCCGTGTTGGGCGAGAGCTTCACGAACACGGGTTTCTCGGTCTTCGACTTTACGGCACTAACGACCCTGCTCACCAGTTCCGGGTCGTGTCCGACCTCGGTGCCGACGCCTGCCACGTGTGGGCAGCTCAGGTTCAGCTCGTATGCGATGAATTCGTTGGCATCCAAAGCCTTCACGACCTGTGCGAACTCCTTTTCGTCCCCACCGAATATCGACACGAAGACCGGCAATCTCTTCCCCCGGATGGAGCCCAGCTCCTCTGAGAACCTCTCTGCGCCCGGGTTGGGGAGCCCAGCGGCGTTGACCCACCCTCCCTCCACCTCGACCAGCGTCGGTTCTTTGTATCCCTCTCTGGCCACAGGTCCGATTGACTTGGTCACTGCGCCCCCTGCCCCGAGTCTCAGGGCGTCCATCACCCTCAAGAGCGAACTGCCATAGATGCCCGATGCCAAGAGGGTGGGGTTTGCAAGGTGCAAACTGCCGATTTGCACCCTGACCGAATCTTCGCTCACGCGGTCCCCCCCTTGATCTGCTTCACCACGGTTTCGTAATCTCCTTTCGTCATCATTTTGCCCTGATATAGCATCTCGATCAGGTCAGTAATCTGAGCATAAGCAGTCAGCCTCACGCCTGCCCTTGCCAGGTTCGCCTTCCCGCCCTCGAGACGGTCGATGAGGACCGCAGTCTCCTTCACAACACAGCCTGTCTTCCTCAGTGCTTCGACGGCGGAGATGATGCTGCCTCCTGTGGTGACTAAGTCATCAATGACCAGGGCCTTCTGGCCGGGCCGGGTAGCACCCTCGACCTGTCTGCCAAGCCCATGCCCCTTCTCCTCCTTCCTCACATAGACCATCGGCTTCTTCATGAGGAATGCGAGCGGCGAGGAGATGGTGACGCCCGCCGTCGCGACCCCTGCGACAACGTCGAAGTCCTTCTCTCCGATCTTCTCTACCATTTCCCTGTACGCTTCTATCGTGAGTGCGTAGACCTCAGGATAGCTGGGGATCACCCTCAGGTCTAGGTAGTAAGAGCTCTGCCTACCGCTAGCTAGCGTGAACCTTCCGAACCTCAGAGCACCGATCCTGAAGAGTGCTTCAGCAAGCGCTCCCTTTCCAGCGAGGGTTCCAGCTGTCATAAGACTCGTCTCACCAACCACGTCCTCAGGCTGCAGCTTCTCCGAATATGAACCCGCTCCCACTTGAACGACGGTTCCGATATAAGCCTTGGTCGGGATGGCTGTGTTCAACAAAGGCAGAAACGGTTTCAAGGTAGCTTTCCGGGTCAATCTCTCGAGTGGTCGCTGAGTCGACGTCCACGACGAAGACCGAATGGAGCCGGGCGCGCATCAGCTCGTCTAACGTGACGGGGGGCTTCTTGTAATGGACGTCGGTGAGCGCCTTGATTTCGACGGCCTCGTCGCGCGTCCTCTCTCGAACAGGCTTCGCGAAGAAGGGAGGGATGTCGAGCACGTAGGACGGCGTGGTGCCTAGCGCGAACTTCCCGGCGAAACGGCTGTACCTGGCGATTTTGCTCGCGATTCGTCCTCGGGCGTACACTGATGGCTCGAGTGCGGCTTCGGGCGGGATGAAGCCGGTCTCCATCTCGATGATGAGGATGCCATCTCCTCTCGTGCCCCAAACGTCGCAGACCAGAGCCTTGTCCAACTTGTGTTCGACCTTGACGCCGTAACCCTGCTTGACCAGGCCTCTGGCGCAGACCAGTTCCAATGCAGAGTGGTTGATTTTGACAGAGTTCTTCCGATAGAGTTCGACGAGTATGTCAGCGATTCCGAAGACCTGGGAACGGACTCCCTGGTCATCGCCGCGACACGCCCTCGCCGCCAACTCGTAGAGGTCTGCCCTGAACCTCCTAACGTCCAACTGGTCGCCTCGACGAAGACTGTAGTATTAAAGAGGCCCAGAGGTCATGTCCGTCTGGACCGACTCTTATCCAGGATCAGCTTGACCTCCTCGTCATCGACCTGGTCGAAGACTCCGTAGAACTCCCCGATGGCAAGGAAGGGGCCGGGCGTCTCCAGGCAGACTACGTGGTACCCGTCGCCCGTCAGAGTCTCCACGGCGTCCTTAGGAGCTACGGGGACGGCCACGACGATTTCCTTTGGCTTTCTTTTCTTGACAGACATCACGGCGGCTCCAACCGAGCTCCCAGTTGCGATCCCGTCGTCAACTATGACCACTACCTTCCCCTCTAGGTCCGGATATGAGGTGTCTCCCCTGAATTTCCTCATCCTCTCATTGACCTCTTCCTGCTTCTTCTTGATCTGCGAGTCTAGGTACTCTTTGCTCGCTCCCAACGATTCCGCCGCCTGCCTGTCCATTATGACGTCACCCTCCTGGGTGACTGCCCCAAGTGCATACTCAGGTTCGCCGGGTGCTTCGATTTTTCGCGTGACTACGATGTCCAAGGGGGCGCCGAGCGCCTTTGCGACCTCACCGGCGACCACTACCCCTCCCCTCGGTATCGCAAGTATGACCAGGTCTTTACCCGTGAACTCCGTCAGAGCCGCAGCCAGCTTCCTTCCAGCTTCGGCCCTGTCACGGAAAAGAGAACGGCTCAACTCCCCGCTTTAGGGTGCACTTTGATGATATTAGGTTCACTCGCCCGGCTTTCAGGAGGGATGTGGCTTTCCTCCGACGACGGCTCCGTAGCGTTCCTCCATTGCCGTCGCCCCGGTTTGCCCTCGGTTTGGCATTCGTGAAGTCCGGGTCTCCCCGTCTCTACGCGCCACCATCCCGCTCGCGGACTGGTACCAGGCGTCAAGGCTTTCCCAGACGCCTCTTCTTCTCCGCGAATCCAACCTTTTCCTGGCCGTGCGAGTAATTAGATGAATTACCTCGGCGAGTATATAGGTTTTCGTTCTCCGAATCGGCAATTGCTTTCACCAAGCAGTCAAGGTCAGCCTATCAAATCGAGAGCCCTGGACTAGTCGTGGTCCAGGCCATTGCCTGGGGCCCCGACTTTTTCCAAGGGACCAGTCGCCCCGAGGACCCAAATCTCCCATTTGTCGCGGAGCCTCATGTCCACCGCTCGGAGCCTCCCCTGAGGTACAGCAAGGATCTTCCTTACAGATCCCCTGCTGAAGAGGTACGGTTGGAACCAGACGCTGGAGTGATTCTTCAAGCTGAATCTCCTCATGCTCGGTCTTGTTTCGCATTCGACTAGGACCAACTCCTCAGCTCCTTTTTCCGACCTGTATCCAAGGAGGTCTGGCCTGTATGACGTCCAGGACGCCTTCTGGTCGGGAGGGAGAAGAGGTTCTTCCACGACCGCGTACCGTTCACGTTCGAGTTCGGCCCTGACGATCGCCTTCATCGAACGATGGACTGGGGATTCTGCCACGTCATCTCGGCTGTCAATGATGGATTTCTCTCCTCAGCTCCACAAGATTACAGTTCGGGGTCATCGGTTTCCAACTGCCCACAGCCTATCATCACATAACAGATACGGATGCAGCTTTGGGCTGCATGATACGAATGTCAACGGAAAATCCTCTCTTTGTCAGCAAGTGGAGTCAAGCCAGAATAACAACTCCGCGTGACAGCAGTGGATCAGCTCTCTCGCTGTTGGCAGAGTCGCGAACAAGAGAGGCAAACTGAATCGATACCGGTCACGCGCGAAACCGGGAATATTCCGGGTTGCCCTTTGGTTCGAGGCTCAGCCTCGTGTTCAGGAGAGTCAAGTGTGGTTCGACGGCCGCGCTTAAGGAGGGCGGAGAATTCAGGAGGGCGAAGAACCCTTCACCGAATGGAGACAGGTGTGGAGCTTCATGCTTAGCACCTAATTCGGGCGGTGAAGAGATCAGAGCCCTGCTCGAACTCGAGGCCTGAGCGGAGCGCGGAAGGAAAATCGCATGAGGCTCGAATGAACAGACGGAAACAGCGAGGGGCGGCTTTGTTTATGACAGAACCGTTAAAGACGGTCTTCCTACTGGTGCCAAATCATTGAGCGAAATCTCAGCGCAGAACGGCGACACGGTCTCCGTCCACTACCTCGGAAAGTTCCCAGGGGGAAGAGTCTTCGACACGAGCATGAAGGCCGAGGCCGTCAAAGCAGGGCTCTTCAGTCCGGCCCGTGACTACAAGCCGCTCCAGGTAGTCCTCGGCGCGCACCAGGTCATCAGTGGCTTCGAGGAAGCCCTGGTCGGAATGAGGATGAACGAGACCAAGGAGGTCACGCTCCCCCCAGAGAAGGCCTACGGGAAAGTCGGCAGACATCCGATGGCAGGAAAGACCCTCCAGTTCAGACTGCTCGTTACCAACGTCAAGCGCCCCTAGCGCCTGGATCGCCGCGGTTCAGCACTCTTCGAGCAAATCCTGCAAGTAATTTGACAGCGAAGCTATTTACCATCATTTCCGACACCTGACTGACCACTGTTGGCAAAACGATCGTTCACGATTGACACTGGCACTGAGAAGATTTCTGTCGAGGGACACGCCCATCAGAATGTGGCCGTGAAATACCTAATGAAGCGCAGGCGGAGCCTGATCTTCACAAAGGACTCGGCCAAGGTCGAGAAGCTCTTCTCTGAGGTACCCGCCAGGATCAGCATCATAGGCGCAAACGTGACGAAGAACTACAAGGTCACATGGGAGAGGGTCAGCACTGGCGAGTTCGCCGGGGCCCGCTTCACCTTCACGCTTGAAGAAGTCAACTAGGACAAGCTTTTCTCTTAGCCTTGGCTGCCATTCTCACTAGACATGAGTCCAGGCTTCAAGCGGAGCAGCTACGGGGATGCGATTGAGAAGATCCGCTCTGAGCACTCCGACTCGATCAAGCCGACCCACATGACTTTAGAGTGTCCCAGATGCGGAACCAAGCAGGTGATTATTGATACCCCCGGAATGCGTCGCTGTGTAAAGTGCGGTTTCGAGTTCAAGAAGCTGACCTGAGGTCAGCCACTTCCGCGTCATGACTCTCGACCCATCGAACTTGGTCGAATCGCGAGACACAGCGCGTCCCACGCGACGGGCGGACGAACCTCTTGACCTTCATCGGCTTGTTTATGCGCCCTTCTTCCAGGCTTGCGCCCTCTTGCAGAAGTCGTCCGCTTCTTCCATGGCCTTGCCGCAGTGCTTGTAGTGGTCAACTACCTCTCTCAGCATCTCTTCGATCGGCGTAGGTGCGCCTGGGCACTGCGAGTCCAGCTGTGCCCTCACCTCCATCAGGTGCTGCCAGACCTCTGTGGGTATTGTTACGGGGACTCCCTTCTTGCTCGTAGCCATGGCAGAGTCTAAGACGAAGTCCGTATTTCTGGGTTGAGAACCTTGTCCTCCGACTGAGCCTCAGAGCCCAATGCTGTTGATTACTCTGCTGGAATTCCCGTGCCTGGGGCAGAACCCTGCGTCGTCAAGGAGCTGAGTCATGCACTTCAGACAAAACATGGAACTCGGTCTACAGCTGCTTGCCGCAGGTGTTGCAGAACTTCGCGTCCCCTGAGGCCGCAGCCCCGCAGTTCGGGCAGAACTTTGCGGCGCCCGCGGGAGCCGGAGGGGCCTGTGGAACCGTCTGGGTCGCCCCGCAGTTCGGGCAGAACTTTGTGTTTACTGGTATCATCGACGCGCAGTTGGGGCAACTCTTCGTCTGTCCCTGAGCCATCCCCTGAGCCATCTGGCCTCCGATTGCGGATCCGGCCCCGATGCCGGCACCGAGCCCAGCAAAGACGCCTGCTCCTCCCGATGGGTTCTTGGCGGCGTCGTCGATCGCCTTGCCTGTCTGGTACTGCATGTAGTTCACCCCGAGGACCTGCATCTCGGATCTGGTTTCAATCGCCTTCTGAACCTCGTCAGGGAGGCTGATCGTGAGCCCTGAAATCTTGTTGATCTCCATCCCATACTGTCCCAGGTTGTCCGCCCCCTGCGCAAGGACCATCTGCTCGATGTTGGTCAAGTTCGCGGCCAGGTCTGTAACCTTGAGGCCCTGTGCCTTCATCTTGCCGAGGGCGTTGTAGACGAGGATCACAATCTGCTCCTTAATCCTCCCATCCACGTCGTCGGTAGTTTCCGCATTGAACGTCCCGACGAACTGGTTGATGAAGAGCTCCGGGGATGAGATCTTCCACCGATACTCCCCGAAGACCCTCAGGCTGACGATGCCGAAGGTCGGGTCGGTGAACTGGTATGGCTGGGTGCTCCCGAACTTGCCGTCCATGTATCTCTTCGGGACGTAGAAGACCTCAGCCTCCTGCACGACGCCTTGGAAGAACTTCAGGAGCTTCCCGACCACTGGTGCGTTGAAGTCGGTCAGTGCGTACCTGTTCGGCTGGTCGAAGTAGGTGAGCACCTTTCCGTCCCTGTAGAAGACCGCAATCTCGTCTTCCCTTACGACGATGTTGTCATTGAGCCTGATGTTCCTCGGCACCTTCCACAGGGCACTGCCCTGTTTGAACTGGTCGTCCCACGCAATAGTGGTGGAGCCGAAGACGCTGCCGCCCGTTGCCGGGACCGCGTCCGGTTTCTTTCCGAACAAGCCTCCCTCGCGCCTCTCTCTATTGGAGGGCGATCTCCTCGATCGTCTCCATCCTAATCGACCACTTCTGCCTCACGTCAGCCAACGACTTCGAAAGCTGGCCCAGCGACGTCTGAATCGAATTCGGCGCCATGCTATCGTAGCTCAGGTTCTCCGCGACCGTCGACTCGTCAAGCTGGAAGACTGAGCTCACGAATGCGTAGTCGTATTCATAGAGCTTGTTCAGTTTGTCTTCGTTGATTGTTATCGGCGCGACCCACCCAGCGTATCCCTGGGCTGCGTGTCTAATCTCTCCGCTGAGAGTTTGCACCTGCGAAATCAGAGAGCCAACCGCTGTCAGGTTTGTGAAGTCGCTGCCCGTAGCCATCTGCTTCCTCAACTGCTCTAGGTTTGCCTTCACTTTGTCCAGCCTGTCTGCGACCTGGTTCCTCAGGAGTTCGTCTGATACCCTGATGTCCTCCTTCGTGCGGTAGCCTCTGAGACCCGGTATCAGGAGCTCTAGTTTCTTCATGGCGCCCCTGTTGGCATCGACCTGCTGTCTAATGTCTGGGTTACCTTGAGACAAGACTCGTCAATCTATCGACCCGCCAGCATCGATATAAGGATTGGCAACATTTATCGGCCTTGAGGCCTTCTTCCCACTCGTTGGACCTGGAGGGGCTGAGGGTCGGCTGCAGCGGGTGGTCCTACAAAGACTGGCTGGGGCCATTCTACCCTAGAGACATGGCAGCCAAGGACTACCTAAAGTTCTACTCAAAGGTCTTCGACTGCGTCGAGGTTGATTCCAGCTTCTACCGGATTCCAAACGCCTCGATGATCAACCAGTGGAGGAGCAGCACCCCCGAAGGCTTCCTCTTCTCGCCCAAGCTTCCGAAGAAGATCACACACGAGAACAAGCTGAAGGACTCAGGCTCAACCCTGCTCTACTTCTACAGCGTCGTCAGCAGGCTCAGGGAGAAGCTCGGCCCAATCGCAATCCAGCTCCCTCCCTCGGTCAAGCTTGAATCGCACATGGAGGTCATGAAGGAATTTGTCTCCAAGCTGAGTCCAGAGTTCAGGCACGCGATTGAGTTCAGGCACAGGTCCTGGTTCACTCCTGAGGTCTACGCCCTTCTGAAGGGGAGCAACATCGCCATGGTTTGGTCCCTCAACCAGTACCTAGAGACCCCGCCAGAAGTGACTGCCGACTTCATCTACCTAAGGATGGTCGGCGACAGAGAGCTGACCGAGTTCAAGGGCATCCAGAAGGATCGGTCCAAGGACTTGAAGCGCTGGGCATCCGTCGTCCAGGAGACATCTGGGAAGTTCGAATCTGGTTACGTCTTCTTCAACAACCACTTCGCCGGGTTCAGCCCGGAATCAAGCAACGAGTTTCGCAGGCTGCTCGGCCTGATGGAACTCGACTGGAAGGCTCAGGGCAGCCAGCAACGAACCCTCTTCGGGGTGTAGCTAGCCCATGCCGAACGATCACAGGTCCATCCTCCACGTCGATCTGGACGCGTTCTACGTTTCAGCCGAGGTTCTGGAGGACCCTAAGCTTCGGGGACTGCCTGTGGTCGTAGGTGCCGACCCAGAGGCGGGAGGGGGCAGAGGTGTCGTCGTCGCCTGCTCGTACGAAGCGAGGAAGTTCGGTCTGAGGTCCGGGATGCCAATCTCCCAAGCATACAGGCTCTGTCCGAATGCCACCTACCTGCGGCCCAACTGGGGACTCTATGAGCGCGTGTCAGCAGAGGTTATGGACACCCTGAAGGCCTTTGCCGACAGGTTCGAGCAGGCGAGCATTGACGAGGCTTTCCTAGATGTCTCAAGCAAGGCACCAGACGCAGATTCGGCGAAGCAAGTCGCCCTGAGGGTCAAGAGGACAGTCAAAGAAGAGCACGGGCTCACATGCTCGGTCGGCGTCGCTCCCAACAAGTCTGCGGCGAAGATCGCTTCGGACAGGAACAAGCCCGATGGTCTCACGGTTGTCCCGTACGATGACATTGCAGGCTACCTGGCCCCCTTTGCGGTCGGCGTGGTGCCGGGAATAGGGCCCAAGACGCAGGAGTTCCTGAAGGGGAAGGGTGTCCAGACGATAGAGGCGCTCCAGAAGCTCGACGGGAAGCAGCTCCTTTCCTGGTTCGGCAAGAACGGGGTCTGGCTCTGGGGGGTGGTGCACGGAGAGGAGAGCGTTGAGGTGAGGCAGCAGGAGCTGCCGAAGTCCCTCAGCGTCGAGAGGACCTTCAAGGACGACGTCAGCGATTTTCCGACGGTGAAGCGGGAGGCTGCGGACGCTGCTTCGGAGCTCGTGCGGAGAGTGAAGGCCGCGAGGCTCGCCTACAGGGTCGCAGGCATCAAGATTAGGTTCCGAGGCTTCGAGACTCACACCCGGGAGAGGACCCTCGTCAGCCACACGGACAGCGAAGAAGCTCTTCGCGGGATCGTCGAAGCACTCCTCGATGAATTCGAGACTTCGGGGCGGGCCTTCAGACTCGTCGGCGTGCGTGTGTCTAACCTTCAGCGCATCTCTTCCGAACCATCGAGGCTCGACGACTGGGTCAGGGCCTGAGCAGGCGATGTGGCCTCCTCGGGTAGCTTCGCGTCCTTGAAGAGGAACCAGAACGCCGAGATCGAAAAGACGTAGAGAACTGTGGCGATGTAGAAGGGCAGCGCCAGAAGCCCCGCTCCGATGAGGGCTGCGCCTATGATCGCACTGAACGAATTCGGAAGTCTCCAAAGAGATGCCGTTATACCCGAAGCCGCGGCCCTGTCTTCCCTAGGGACCAGTCCCATCAGGAGCGACTGGCCCAATGGATTGGAGAGGTTCATGAGAACGACTCTGACCGTATAGATGGTACCTGCTACCGCGAAGGTCGGCGACCAGGGGACCGCGACCATGAAGACCGTCGAGAATGCCTGCGAAACCACAACTGCCTTCACCAGCCCGAGCCTTCTCGCGAGCCTCGGCACAAGGAGCACGGCGCCGGCGGTCAGTAGGCTCGACGCTGCTAGGACCGGTCCGCTCACCGCATCGCTGACATTGTAGGCCGCAGAGAACCACCTCGTCATCAGGGGGACAAAGAGCCCTGCCCCGAACGCGAGTGCGACGCTATAGATCGCATACCGGGTCAGCGTCTTCACACTTCTCGGATCCCGTGGCAGGATGTTCCTGCGTCTGGCTGTCTTCGTCTCGTGGACCCTTAGGACCAGCGGCGACACGGAGAGCCCAAGAAGCCCAACTATCACATACAGGATGGTGTGGGCCTGCGCTGCGCTGACGCCTAGCCTCTGGATCAGCAAGACGGACGATATCGAGGATGCACCAATCGCCCCCGATACCCATCCCAGAAAGGCGCCGAGGGAGAAGGCCGTTGTCCTATTCGCGTCTCCTGCGCTATCAGCGAGAAGAGCGTTGAACGAGACTGCGAAGGCCGCCTCGCCGAGGCCCTCGAGCACCGCGATTATGATTACGAGCACAACGTTCGTTGTGAGTGCGAACCCGATCAGGCTCGCGCCAGCCAGCACGTTCCCAAGGAGCAGCATGGTCCGCTTACCGTATCTGTCGGCGAGGATTCCCAGTGGGAAGCTTGCAGCCACCAAGGTCCCTCCCATGGTGAAGATTGTGGCGCCCATCCAGAAGTCGGAGAGTCCTTGGACCTTGGTGAGGAAATACGAGAGGTCGGTGTAGATGAAGCCTACGACCAGGCCAGGGAGGAAGCTGAGGTAGACCAGGAGCTTCGCCTGGCTCGGGATTTCCTTGTATTCGTCGAACACCGTCCGTCCTGCCCCGCTCCAAGGTGCCCGTATAAACGGACAATCGTCGGTTACGTTGAGGAAGTCCTCGCTGTTGTGCCAGCCGCTGACTCCCATCTCTCCGTCCAGGAGTCCAGCAGGATTGGATTCCCCACTTTGAGGCCTGTCTCTCGCAGGCTGCTAGACCTTCCTGTCGAACCTGTACAGCAGTCTATAGAGGAAGATTCCAAGGATGATGAACGCGATTCCTGCTATTTCATCTTCTAGGATCCCCGTCGCCCATCCGCCAACCAGGGTGAAGATCCCGATTGCGATGATCAGCAGTGATACAAGACGTGAAATCGGGCTGACCTTCACCGACATGCTTAGGTCACCGATTCAGTCTACCCAATTAAACGATTGCTAGGACCGGACTCTTTCTCTTGCGCGACCAGAATGATCTTCCTTGTTTGTCCAATTCAAGAAGGGCGCTCTTACTTCTTCCTCTTCGCCTCTTCCTTCAGGAGCTGGAAGAGCCTGAACTTGTCTCCCTCGCCTGGCGAGAGCATGTAGCCGCAGATTCTGCACTTCACGCCTTCTCCGGCCTCTCTCAGTTCCAGCCTGCCACACTTCGGGCATTTCATCTCGTCCCGGATGGGCTCCTTCCTCATCAATTCGCCCACTTATCCCAGACGCAGGCTTTAAGCGTACATCAGGGCTGTCGACGGAGGGTAAAACTCACGTTGGGGACACCCCACGCGAACTTCACCAGATTCTGACGGTTGATTCCTTCTCGAAGAGCATCGTGCTTTGAGAACGTTTCTTGTAGACCTCGAGCGGCAAAGAGACATCTCCGAGGTAGAGTTGGCCTACGTACCGTCTACATCTGGGGTTGAGAAAACCCGTCTTCGGGAACCCCAGGGTGAGTGTGGCCTTCGCTATCACACACGGGTCGTTGGGTTCTCCGGTCGTCGCATCGAGACCTGACGGGATGTCGACCGCGAGGATGGGTGCTCCGGAAGTATTAGCGTGCAGGATCATGCCGCGGATCGGCTCCCTTGGGTTGCCTTTCGAGTTGTACCCCAACAGGGAATCAATCACTAGGTCGAAACCGGCGAGCGACCCTCCTGCCTTGTAGACTGGCACGCCAGCCTTCTCGACAGCCATTAACTCCCTCGAAGGGACCTGGCCGATCGCCTCCCTGTCGCTCAGCATTACTGTGACGTTGGCCCCCCAGTTGTGCAAGTGCCTTGCAGCTACGAGACCATCTCCTCCGTTGTTACCCTTCCCCACAAGCACGCTTACCCTCCTTCCGATTACGCTGCCCTCCAGGAGAAGTCTAGCTAGAGTGGCGACCGCCCCCCCTGCATTCTCCATCAACGAAAGGACATCGATTCCGAATCCACTGATTGCCTCCCGATCTGCCTCCCCCATCTCCTCGGACGTCAGATAGGCCAGACCACCCTGAAGAATCAAGGCCTCACCTTGTTCGCAGAGAATCTATTTCAGTCTGAGGATGACCTCGGAACTGACTTCGAGGCTAGGCAACCGTCGTTGAACGCGTCTTTTCCTCCACGTCAACTAAATTTGTTCAAACCAGCATCCGGATTAGAGCCCGAGGGATATAGAAACCTAGGGCCCACTCTGGACCCAGCATGGGTTTCGCAGACAATTGGGAGAGGAAGGACCAGGGTCCGGGCCTGATGGACAGGTTCCGAGACACATTGCGCACCCCGACGCCGTTGAAATCACAGATCGAGCAGGCTAACAGACAGATCAGAGTTCTGATCTCGCAGCTCGACAGCACGATTGATAGAATCAGGCAGCGCGATTCCACGATCTTCAAGGGCGTGGTGGCATCTCTTGCAAAACACGACACAGAGCACGCCGCGGTGTACGCCAATGAGCTGACCGAAGTCAGGAAGATAGGCAAGATGGTGACACAGGCCCAGCTTGCGCTGGAACAGATTTCCCTGAGGCTAGGAACGATCACTGACCTCGGCGAGATCGCCACAACGCTCGCCCCGGCCGTCTCCGTCATCAGGAGCATGAAGGATGGCTTGAGGACCGCGCTTCCAGAAGCAGACAGGGAAATCGGAGAGATCTCCGGGCTGCTCAGCAGTGTCCTAGTCGACGCCAGCACCACAAGTGGGATCTCTCTCAACTTCGGCGCAGCGAACGAGGACGCGCAGAAGGTGATGGAGGAGGCCGCCGCAGTCGCCGAACAGAGGATGGTGGAGAGCTTCCCAGAAATCCCCGCAGGCGTCTTGAGTGAGCGCCAGCAGGAAGACCTCAGCGCGTAGGGCTCCAAGTACCTTCGAAACTCGAAAGAACGCGGGATAGCCGTGGCCCTAGGAGGCCACAACCACTTCACTATCGGGTGCGTCTGTCCCTAGGACAGTGACGAGGTACAGCTGGCCACGCAAGTCCTTACGACTAATGAGGCTGTGGAACGAGAAGCCCAGGCTGGCCTGACGGGAATACAAAATGGGGAGGAGCGGCTGTCAGGTTGAGCCCTCGTTTTCGAACAGTAATCCAGATTCCCGTTCTATGGGATTGAAATATCCGGGAAGACTGGTCGATTCTAAGGATGAAGATCAGCGATGGCGGTCGGGGGGCGGTCCCTAGCGAGGGGCAGACGGCGGAGGCTGAGCGAGGATCCCACCGGGCTGAGGCCTTCCTCCTTGCGGCGCTCGTCCTCCTTGCGGCATTCGTCTTGGCTGTTCCCTACGTGCCCGTGGTCGTGAAGGACACCTCGGACGTACTCTCTCAGCTTGCGTCGTCTCTTAATCGGGCAATCGGGACCAGCGATATGGAGAAATTAAACTACACTATCTACTCGCCGCTGATTCTGAACGGGACTGCAAACGTCTCCTATCCACCGGACTACGGTAACCTCTCGGCTTACGTCCTAGGCCTGGTCAACAACGACAGGGCCAACTACAGCTACAGCTTGGGCGCAGTCACTCTGGGGAACAGCAGTGTCGCCCAGCAACACGCAGACTCGATGCTCCGATATGGCTACTTCAGTCACAACGACACTCAGGGCTTCAAGCCGTACATGCGGTATTCGCTTCTCGGAGGAAGGGGCACAGTCGAGGAGAACGTAGCCACCAGCTACACCCCATTCCCGCACTACACATCTACCTCTTCTGTCGAGGACGCGCTGAAGTCCCTCGAACATATGATGATGTACAACGACTCCCAGTGTTGCAACAACGGGCACAGGGACAACATCCTGTTGGGTCTGCACAACAGAATCTCCATCGGGGTGGCGTTCAATAGCACGAGGGTCTACTTCGTCGAGGACTTCGAGAACTACTACATCAACCTCAACTTCTCGGTCTCCAATTCCTACTACGTCACGATGACAGGCGCCCCTCTGGAGGCCGGGTTCTCCGTCAACGCTGTCTACATCTTCTATGATAGCACGCCTTCACCTGAGATGCCAGCACAACTCAACAGCGGTCCGAAAGAATACGGACTTGGATCGCTCGTGGGAGGTGTCCTCCCACCGTGCGACTTCGCGTGTCAGACCTTCGACCAGGGGACAACCGTCTACGCCGGTACGTGGACGTTCACTCCCAACCTAGTTGCCGTGACCTTCTCCCTGCGCGATTTCATCCAGCACTATGGCGCCGGCGTCTACACCGTATACCTGATTACTGGTACTGACACATCGTCAGCCATCACCTCCATCTCTGTCTTCGTAGGCTGACGCTTGATCTCAACTGCGCCCCATTTCAGTTCTGATGGCTTGGGCAATTGCCTGCATCTCCTCGGGTGAGAGACGCTTCCTGCCCGTGAACTTCTCCCTATCCTCCATCTTTATCGGAATCACATGGACGTGCACATGGGAGACCACCTGGTTTGCAGCCTTCCCGTTGTTTTGTACGAACCGGAACCCGTCGGCACCCACCGCGGCAACGACAGCTTTCGAGACCCGGGAGGCAACTTGAAACAGTTCAGCAATATCAGTCTCCTTCATGTCCCAGATGGTCTCGCCGTGCTCTTGAGGGCATACGAGCGTGTGGCCCCTAGAGAAGGGGAACGCGTCGAGAAACGCGAAGTACTTCGAGTCTTCGTAGACGATGTGCGAGGGCGCCTTTCTGGACAGTATCCTGCAGAAGATGCACTCCTCCACCGGCGCATTCGGCGAGCTGAAATCCATCCGCTTCGACATCTTTGGCGCTTGTCTCCTGCGCGTGGAATCCCCTAAACCTTTGCTCTGCGACTGGCATTAATACAGGAACAGGTTTGACTGTCAAAGTTGATCTGTGAAAGGTGTCACGCCGGCCAACTTGTGGCCTACCAGCGCCGGGTCGGGAGCGAGGACAAGACGGTAACGATCAAGGGAACCAGATGCGACAGGTGTGGGTTCGTCGAACTTGAGAATGACGAAGACATTTGGTCAGCGATCGGCCTATAGCAGGATCTCGGGCGACAGCTTCCTATCTCTAGGTGGTGTGTGAATCTCCAAGAGTCAACTTTTGGTATGCTCTTATGAACTCGACCGCGAACCTGTCCGCCTCCTTTTCGGTGCCCCTATGGCGCCCACTTCTCGACCTCAGGTGGTGGTAGAATTCGTGAATCATGACGAACGGGTTGTAGAGGTACTCCCGCTTCGCTGCGAGTATCTCCTTCCTTCGGAGCGAGTAGACTGCTGCGACTCCCTTGGTTCGACCTTCGACGACCCCGACCCCGAGTTTCGGTCTTTCGATCCGATACCACTGGCTCAGCAGATCCAGTGCGTCCTCAGGCCGTGAGTCGAGAATCATCGCCACGACCGAGGCCTTCATTTCCTCCTCGGAGCCTTTCAACGAGACGATTCGATAGCCCCTGCCCACTTAAGGTCTTAGAGCGGCACACGTCCTTTGAGCTAATGGTCAGGATTCCTTGATTCCCCGGTTCAACTGCACCGGATGCCTTGTAGCGACCGATGAGCAGACGCAGACACGTTAGACTAGATGGTCCGCGACCAGGCCGCTTTAGGGGGCCGCCCACTCTCTTCTCAGTCGGTTAGAAACGCGCTCTACCCTCCACCGTCTGTGCTCCCGGTCAGTTCACTTTCTGCTTGGTGATGCTCTGGACCGCGGAATGCCATGCTTCATCATGCAGGAGTCCTCACGGGGAGCAGTCTGGCTTGAAGCTCTGGTCGTAGTTACAGAGGGTCCAAGCAAGAGTAGTCCCGTTGTGGACCTGAATGGCGTCGGCTCCTGTCGGGGCTTCCTCCCAGTGCGTTCCATTCAGCGACCACACGAACCATGCAGTGGTCCCTCCGCCTGAGACGCCTTCAATCGCCGTTACATAGTGCTCTTGGAACACTGGATCCCAGATTGCTTGAACGCTTCCGTTCAATATGACGAGGGTTGCCATGTACGCGTTCCAGCCTGGCTGTATCGGCTTGCCGGTGAATGACTTCTCGGTTCCGTTGCCGAATTCGATGAGCATGCTCGCCGAGTATCTCGCCGGGCGGGTTCCGCCCTCTGACGCCAAGGCAAGATACTGATTCCAGAGCGTTCCCAAAGCCTGACTGCCCTCAAGATAAGCCGGGGTGCTTGTGTTGAGGTTGGAGAGGGCGTTGGTCAGCAGGGAAAGCGTCCTGTTGAAGCCCTTCAGGGACGATCCATAGGATGAGCTCAACTGGTTGTACTCGGCCAGCGCCCCATGCAACTCCTTGACGTAGCTGTTCGTGTCTGATGTCTGTTCCTGATATCGGCCGTAGTACAAGGCTGCCAGAGAGGAGGTCACGAACAGGAGCGCGATGAGCAGTGCGATGACGCCGTTCTGGGTTCTATTTGATGACATCTCGCGCGAGTCCTCTTGTAACCTTGGGCAGGAGGATCAAGGTCGCGGGCACGAACGCGGCTCCGAGAACGACGTTGCTCACTTCGTGAGTGATGCTGATGACGAGGGTGAGGGGGTTGAACATGACGAGGAGTATAGGCCCCGGCGCGAGGGTGGTCGTCAGGAGCGCCCAACCAAAGTTGGTCCAGATGTCCCAGATGAAGGTGAAGATGCCCAGGAGGCCCGCGAATAGGGCGCCGCTCTCGCGGGCCGCGTCCCATCTACCCCTCAATGTCCTCCTCGCGATTAGGCCCGCCACGACGTACAACAGTTCAGCGGAGACCAGGAAGGGCAACAAGTAAGCACCAGAGGCGCCCGCCGGGCTGACAAAGCTCCAGATTGTCTCGGAGAGTACAGCCACGGAGGCCCCGGTGTACGCGCCAAAGACGATGGTCATCATGAATACCAGGGCTGCGTCTAGCTTGATGTCCGGGAAGTTGCTGAGCGCGAGATTGGACGCCACGATGAGGGCAGTGAAGACCGCAACCGTCGCCACCGGACGCGCCAGCCGCACGCTGGCTGGATAATCCATCCAGTATAAAAAAAGGAGACCGTGCTCTATTCCAAAACGAGAAACGAATTATAGAGCCGCAAAGGGCCCGCCAGGCAAGTTGCAGCCGCTGGTCAGACTCCTACGAATACGGGAGAGGAGGCCTCAGGGTCCTTCCCCCACCTTCGAAAGGGCCCACCTTTTGCTGGCGTTCCTCACCATCGGCGAGAGCGGAACGATCGGCAGGCATTCCCTCGCAATGCGGGTCTGCCTCGGCGAGGGAGCTGTGAGGACGGTCCTCAAGCGGCTGCGCGAGGAGGGATTTGCCGACGCTGATGCTTCGGGGTGTCACCTTACTCGAGTAGGCCAAGAGGCTTACTCTTCACTAATCAAGAAGCTCTCTCCGATGACGGCCATCGAAGGATTCCGCTTCACGGTAGGTGCCGCGCAGGTGGCGGTCTCAGTCAGAGGCGGCGGGGACGCAGTCAAGAGTGGCATCGAGCAGCGCGACTCTGCTATCGGCCTCGGTGCAGCAGGAGCGACTACGTACGTGATGCGGGGGTCCCGATTCACTATGCCAAGCGGATCTGACGACTGCGAGAAGGATTTCCCCAGCCGGTCGTGGAAGGCGCTCAGGGAACAGCTGAGGCCGAAGGACGGGGATGCGGTCATCCTCTGCGGTTCTGATAGAGAAGAAACCGCCAGGCTCGGGGTTCTCTCGGCGGCTCTGACTCTGCTCTAGCTACTGCTTCTGCGGTTGCTCGGCAGGCTGGGGGTAATATCCGGTGACCACCACCTTCACGTTCTTCACTCCCTTCACTTGGGTCAGATTGTCGCGTATGTCTTGAGAGATCTTGAGCGCGAAAACCGGAGGGCAGAACTGGGTTGTGGCGTGATATTCGACGTCCACGTTCCCGTCCTTGACGTCCAGCTTGTCAATCAGGTTCATCTCGACAATCGGCATCCCTATCTCAGGGTCAACTACCTTCGAGATCTGCTTCTGTATCTCCCTGATGTCCACCTGATTTGCAGACATATCCTTCCTTCCAAAGGACTGGTTCCCGCTATAAAAAACTGCCTAGACTTGGTCCCCTAGAGATAGCCTCAAGCCCTGAAGCCGGTCACCATGTCGCGCCACCTTTCTGCACCGTCGAACGGGAGATACAGCCTCACCCTGTCCGCCAAGCCGCCGTACCGGCTCTTCAGTTCCTGCCCGATTTCGTCCCACCGGCCCTCCACTACGAATTTGTCTAGTATATCGTTCGTCACCTCTCCTGCCATCTTGCCCCATTCCCCCTTTACCGAGAGGCCGTGCAGCCTGTCACTGACATCCCCCCACCCGTGCAGCTCCATCAACCCTCGGTACGTCCTCGTTGAAGCGTAGAACGCTATCTGCCCCCTATAGGTTTCCCTCACGTTGAGTATCTCTTTCTGGGTGTCCCCGACCGCGGCGAAGACCGAAGCCGTCACGCTCACATCCTCCCTCTTCCGCTTGCCCCTTTCGAGCCCCCTCGCGAGGGCCGGGTAGACAACCTCCCGGAGATACCTGACGGTGTGCAGAGGGTGAACGTGGAGCCCGTCTGCCAACTCCCCCACCAGCCTGCACATCAGTCCGTTGACCCCTGCGATGTAGATTGGGATTCTCGGGCTCTCGACTGGACCGGGGCTGAAGAACGGGGTCATCAGGTCCAGCTTGAAGAACCTCCCGCTGTAATCAAGCGGTCTTCCTGTCTGCCAGCTCTCCCAGATCGACCTGATAGCCAATACGACGTCCCTCATCTTCGGAACGGGGGGCTCCCACTTCATGCCGAACCTTCTCTCGATGTGGCCCTTGACTTGGCTACCCAACCCCAGAATTAGCCTCCCCGAGGAGAGCCGCTGCAGGTCCCAGGCAGTGTAGGCGAGTGTCGTGGGGCTTCGGGTAAACGCGAGAGCAATCGAAGTCCCGACATTGATGCTCTTTGTTACCGCCGCCGCAAGAGCCAACTGCACGAAGGGGTCGTGCTTGGTCTCATTGACCCAAAGGCAATCAAAGCCGTATTGCTCGGCCTGCCTTGACAACATACCGACGTCCATAGGAGAGTCAGCGGAGATCTCGGCATCCATCTTCATGTGTTGATCCATTCAGAACACGGCTCTTAAGCTCGAACCGAAATGGCTCGCCAAGTTCGAAGGCGGAATCAAGCTCCCAATCCAGAGCGTGCCTTTATTAACCGGAACCAGCTCCGTTCTATTTGCGCCAACTCCGCACGGCTCGCCGCTCCGACAACATTGAAGGCTCGAAGAGGCACGATCCGTGTCCGTTGGACAAGAGAACATTGGGGGTGAAGTGAATGGCAAGATGCTCGGTTTGCAAGGGTCACGCCGTGACTTCATGTTCCGATTGCGGTCAACAGGTCTGTATGTCGCATTCAACTACGATCTTCGACGAAACAACACGCTCTATGAAGGCCTTCTGTGGCAACTGCACTGCAAAGAGGATGCCGGTCTGGGTAGCCCGGCGAAGGTAGCGACGAAAGGCTGATTTCCAGCGCCACTTCCGAAGTGGAGTAGAGTTTCCTCGCCTTCCCAGGTCCGTACTTCAGGCTGACACGTTGTCTCGTTCCGTCCATCGCCATCGTAGCTCCCGTCCTAAGGGTTCAATCCACGGTGAAGTAGAGGCGCCGGTTGTTCTTCCCCTTGTTGTCTGACTTCAGGCCAGTGACCGTCCCAATCTCTCTGGTGTTCTTCACGTGCACTCCCCCATCCGCCTGCGTGTCGACGTCGCCTATCTGCACGATCCTCAGCATCTCCAGGGAAGGCGGCATCGCGTTGGCGAGCTTGACCAGGCCCGGCGTAGCCAGCGCCTCCTCTCTCCTCATGAAGAAAGTCTTGATGTCCACCGCGCGGCGGACGACCCCGTTCACCCTCTCGACATAGTAGGCCAGCTTCTCCCTGTCGAAATGATCGAGGCTCAGGTCCACCCTGGATTCGTCTGGAGCAATCTGATTCCCGGTGATCAATGCCCCAGTCTCTCCGTTCACCACCGCGCTCAGTATGTGGGCGGCGGTGTGCATCCTCATTATCCTGTACCTCCTGTCCCAGTCAAGCACGCAGTGGACCGCTTCGCCAGGCTTGAAATCGGATGGTGACTCCATCAAGTGTACGATTTCCTCCTCTTCCTTCACCGCCTCGGCCAAGTTTACTCCGTTGACTGTGCCCCAGTCGGAGACCAGCCCTCCGCCCCTGGGACTGAAGGCCGTCTGGTCCAGGACCACCCTGTCGCTGTCCGCGGAAATGACCTTGGCATCGAAGGTCCTCATGTACATGTCCTCCCAGAAGAGGCGCCGGGTCAACGACGCGAGGTCGACGGACGCGCTCTATAACGTTGATTGACTTCAGTAGCTCGTAATCTTGGTCTGCGTCAGTTCCCTGGAGATTAGCACGCTCTCTTGCATCCATTTCGTCCTGGGGATAACAAGTCTTGAGAGGGCCGAGTCCATCGCCCCTTGGAATGTCTGGTGCCGCTCAAAAGGCTCTCTCATCATCTGGCGGATGCTCTCCCTTATGTTCCAGACCCCCAGCGGCATGATGAATCCGGGGTAGGTCTCCCTCAGGACGATTGCGGCAGCCTGCCTGCCCTCTTTTTCGAGCGCCTCAGTGACCGCCAGCCTTGTCGAGTAGTAGCAGCCTCCGACCCTGGCGTACCGCGTCCTGCCGAAGTATTCTTCGTAGTCTCCGATCATGTAGGGAGAGTTCGAGAACTGGTTCCACGTCGTATTCGGGAACCATGCCTCGATCCACTCGAACCTCCAGGGCTCGGGGAGAAGGATTGCCACGTACTGGTTGTCATAGACCCTGAAGCCGTAGACGCGGAATTCGTCGATGGTGGGGTGGTGCTTGACCTTCTCGAGCAGGCTGAGGCTGATGGAGCTGTCCACCGCGGTGATGCTCCACCGCGTCGGGACGATCCTCCTCCTCGCGCCGTTCCCGAACATCCCCAGGCTGAACGCCTTCTGGATCCGGGTCACCAGGACCCCCTTCGAATAGAGCTCCTCGACTGCGTCCGTCGCCTTCAGATCGCGGTCGTAGTGCGCCGTCTCGATCCTCCTGTCCGCTGACGAGTTGCTGATGCTGAACCGGTCCAGCGGCGCCGAGGGCCCGAAGGGCTGGGTGTCCTCGCTGAGCGACAGGATCTTCCTGGGTGGTCTCGTCAGCCTGAGTTCAGTGTCGACGGGCCTGGCGGCCATGGCGAGCTCCTGGAGGGAGGACAGGAGCCTGCCCGGGTCCGCCGCCGCCTCCACCTTCATCCTCGAGTGACCTCTCACCAGGGAGAAGCGATAGTCGACTATCTGGTCTATGGGCCTGCCCAGCCAGTCCTCTGGGGTGTCGAGGATCGCGGTGTCCCCGAACTGGGCCGGCACCATGGGGCCGATGGAGACCTTGGGATAGCCCAGCCGGCCGACGAAGACCCCCGGGGGAGACGAGCCATCGATCTCGTTGGTCGCCATCGAGGTGCCCTGCCTTGCCATCGACTGCGCCTTGACGATTATTGGGCACCTCGGCTTGCCGCAGAGCAGCTTTGCCCCCCTGCACTGCAGGCACAGCCAGGCGGGAGGGTTCTCCACGACCTCAATCGACCGGGCGACGTCTTCCTCGAGTCCGGTGACGGTCGAAGGAATCACGCTCGAGAGCCACTCTATCTTCTTGGGCAACCGGGTGCCAATCTCGCCGTCCTTTCCTCTTAAGCTCCTCGGCGGGACTCCTAACTGAAACTGCTCGCGCCTATTGCTAATCTAGCGCGTGTGGCCTGTCTCAGGTTAACTGCTGTAGTTTTTTTCTGAAAAGTCTGCAGCAGTTAATCCCGCTGCCTCCCCCAGAGAGAGGGCTTAAGGTGCGGTCGCCGGGAATATAGCTCCTCGGGTTCAAATCTGTGACAAGCTCTGGAACTGCCTGAACTGAGACCTGCAGTTTGACCTCGGACGAGGAGTAGTTGTCATTTGCTGGAGGTCGGATTTGAGCCGTAACTTACGGTAGATTCCCGAACAAGCCCGAACTGAATGTTCGAATCGGCTTGGGGCCGCACCTATATGGGTACGGCCCGCTAGAAGGGTCGAGTTTGGAGGGTTCCGACACATTTTGTGTCGGAACCCATTTGAGTTTGCAGCTTTTCTCGGGTAATGTCATTGGACGACAATCCGTTTGAGTATTGACACGCCACCTTCACGGACAATCTTAGGTTCCTGGACCAAAGCTCCCCCAAGTGATGAAGCCATGGGCGTGGGATGGATGGGATTCGAGCCTAAAGTCAGACCCCAGGCCAGGGCACCCCTAATCTCAGTGCGGCGTCGCTTTCTTCATGATTTATATTACGGTCCCCAGTTCCTAAGATCGACCTCAGTTGGCCGACAGAAAGGTAACAATGACTTGTCAGGTTCCTATTGACGAGGTCGAATCATTTTCGAAGTACATACTGAAAATGACTCGCGAGTCTAGCTTTGATGGCTTGAGCGTGAACGTCGTAAAGAAGAGTCCGTCAGAACGCAGTTTTGCGCCTTTAGACCTAATGTCATACGTCGTTTCGTTCATAGTAATAGTCGCTGAAGGGCCTGAAGCCGCAAAGAAGTTGAATTCGGCCCTGAAAGTCCTTAGGAAGCGCCTGGACTCGAAGAAGATTACATACACAGAAAAGCAGGGTTAATCAGCTGAGCCTTCGAATACTTCGAGGCTATTTTGTTTCGACCGTGAGAAGAATACAAGCTAGATTGACAAGGCTTGTCTGAGAGCCACGAGGAAGGTGGAATCATTAGAGGGAAGCCTGATTCTAGGCGCTTGCTAAGGGCAGCACTGGGCGCGCTTCCATGACTTCCTAGTGCAACATCTGCGACAGCTACAGGACCGGAATGAACTGGTTAGCGACTTGCGCCAGATACGAGGTCCTCATGCTGCCCACATCGGTCTGCAACAGTTTCGAGCTAAGGATTTGGTAAGACCCTGAGGAGTTACCCCTGCCGCATCGGATTAAGCTTTAATAGTTTAGAGAACAACGCGTTAAGATGCCACCATCTAGCTTGTATCCGGAACACTCTTCCGTCGAATCTCATGTGAGTGTCTGTGTGCTGTTGTCTCTCTCGGAGCGTTAGGTAGATGGGCTATTCTATTACGGCTGAATTCGAACCCGAATACTATACTGAGTTCAGGACATACATGAAGCTCAAAGAAACCATGGCGCTGGCTCTTTTTGCAATCGAGTCACTAAAGAATGGCAAGGTCTCAAGAGATGTAAAGGAGAGAGTCCTAAGGAGTCTGAAAGCTACGAACAAAGGCTTGGAATACCGGCAGCGTGACCTTGCGCTTCCGACATTTCTATCGAATTATCTCGATGGCCTTTACGAGGATGAGGACACTGGTGCGATAGCGAAGAAAATCCAGGCGACCATTGCCCTTATCGAGAAAGACGAAGCGCCCGAGGACAAGCTTTACTCGGAGTTGCACTTTTTTTACTCTAAAGGTCTTGGAACGATGACTCAGACCTCGCGCGAACTAGAGGAAAAGATGTTTGGCAGGGCTAAATCGTCAAGAACTTATCATTCATAGACTCGTTGAATACGAAAGAAGCATCGATTCGTACATCGACAGGGTAAACGGAGTAGAGCTACGGGCTTACAAAGCCGAAGTGATTAGGAGGGCACTCGTAGAGGCGCTCACGTACCAGAGCAAATTCATAGAAGCACGCATACATGAAATCAGAGAACAACGCCACGAAATACCGACTTTGGAGAACTTGGAAGAGGCTTTCAGAACGAAGCTAGACTACCTATTCTACGAAATAGACGCAATGCTTCATGAGGAAGTGGCCTCTCCTTTACAGGATTTCCTTAACATCTACCTGGAGCGTTTCGGAGAAGGGAACATAGTCCTTCTGTTGAAGAAGGAAACCAGACTAAATTCACGCCCCCTAAACGAGTGGCTCGATGAAGAATTCAGTATCTCGTTGGCATCAGGTCCGATTAGAATCTGGGTGATAAACTGCCCCGTCAGGACCGAGATGAACCCCCTCGAATGGCCCATAATCATTCATGAACTGGCGCATGTGTTGGAAGAAGAAAAGTACAAGTTACTTCAGACAGTTTGGCCAGGCATAGATTACAGCAATCTACCCGATGTGAGAATCAAGGGAGGAGGAATCAGCAGAGATGGCGCATTGATTCATCAGACTCTTGAGTACATATGTGACATGATTGCCTATAGATTGACTGGTCCGGCGTACATCTTTAGGATGTACGATGCACATCTAACCCCTAGCTTCACGGTACCTGGAAGCCATCCCTCATGGATAAACAGAATCATTGCTCTGCAGAGACTCGATGACGGGAATCGGGTTGCGAAGAACGTACAAAGATTGGGTGAGCTAACGGAGACGATTCGGAAGCAGGTTGCCGGATTGGAACGGGAGACTCGAAGCGAGATTCCGGGAAACCTAAAGAAACTTGACAATCAATTGGCAAAGCGACTTCCCTATGCAAAGATTACTCAAAAGGACTTCAGCCGTTGTGAGAAGAGGCTATCTGATTTTCTGCCTTACACTGATGACGTTACGGTTCTCATCAACTCAGGGTATGCTATACTCGAAGGCAAACGGTTTGGGAAAAAGGTGATTGAACACTTTGAAAACGACGAATACAAGTTAATCTCGGAGTTCTACTACCTAGTTGGCGACTGTGTCCGACTTGCGAGAACCTCCGAGATCGCGTTGAGCAGACTCTCTGAACTCCCCAAGAAGCCAAAGTAGATCTCGGTCAGGTTTCGGAGGCTTCACACGTACTTGCCCCCAGAACTGACCACTATACACCGCGTCTCCAGCAACAGGGGCCAAGTGTAGACAAGCTATGCGCATGAGAGGGAAGATCTTAACGGGCATCTTTCCAATGTTTCCCAGCTCCAGAGTGACATGTCCCCTGAACCCTGGTTCGATGGAGCCGGCTGTAGCATGGACTACTATTCCGCGTCTTGCGAGAGAGCTTCGCCCATCCAGAAACCCCAGAAGATGTTTGGATAAGCAAACATATTCCAAAGTCTGACCCATTATGAACTCGCCTCGGTGGACGACCATGGGTCCTATCTGTAGTCCCTCATAGTCTCTCTCTGTGGCTGGGCCCGAGTTGGAACCTCCTGATTCTCGGAATCCGTTCTTGGGCGTATCTTTCCTTTCCACTTTCAACTCCTTGAGTTGGTACAGTTTTGTCTCAGGCAATTGTTTCGACACGTCGAGCACATCGAGATCCGTTGTCACGAACTCCCTGAATATTGTGTCAAGTCTCAGGTCAATCCCCGCAGCGGTTATCTGGTCCTTCCACTTCAAGGGCTCGACAATGAGCTCCTCCTTTGCAATCATCTTCCTGATGCCTTTTTCTGTCAGGAAGCTCGAGTTCATGCTCAGAGACCGCCCCCTCGTCATTTTATTAACATTCGTTGCGCTAACGTTCCACCGCTTCAGAGCTTGACCGCGTTGGTTACCTGCGGCGGGGCAGCCACTGTGCCTTCACCTTGAGAGAACGAAACCCAAGCTTCTCCATCACCCTGTAAGCCATCCACAGCAACCATAGCTCGTGGGTGGGGCGACCATCCTCTCGCGATTCCCGGAGAACCTCCCAGCCTCAACTTGCACATTAGCCCCATATTGACCAAGTCGGATTTGAGCTGTAACTTACCGTAGCATGCGCGCTAATGCATCAACAAAATGTATCCATCCTCCATAATCATTATCCTTGGCTCCGCCCAACATTACGTTACGAGAGAATGTCGCAACTGACAGAGTTCAAGTGTCCACTGTGTGGAACGCCCCTAGCCAGTGACGAATGCTATCACGCAAACGGAGATCTCGAGGAAAGGATGGAGGAAACATATGACGAACAGACGAGAAATGATAGACTGGAATACGAGCGAAGGCTGTCACAATTTGAAGAGAAGCGGGTAACCGAAGTCGAGACACTCAGGGAATGTTTCGGGGAGCAGACCCTTCGTTGAAAACAGCGACGCTCCTAGGTGTCGTCGCCCTCGTGATGCTCGGTAGCTTCATCTTCGTGCCCGCCCTAGGCGCACTCCTATTCATCAGCCTCATAGTCGGAGGAGCGATCTATTATGGACGACCAAAGTGCGGAAGCTGCGGCGCCAGGGGCATGATCTCCCAGAGCGGGACAGAGATCGTGAGCAGCGTGCCTGGTTTCGGCATAGTCACGCGCACCGACACGATTACGACGAACAAACGCCGAAGCTCTGGGAGCAGCAGCAAGGAAGTACGCCAGGTCAACCGCCAGGAACGAGTCCCGACGGTGACGAACACCATCAGGACATACTACAAGTGTTCCGGATGCGCGAACACCACCTACAAGGATAGGGTAACTCAGGTAGAGGACTTCTCCCGCAGTGGCCACGAGCAGGCCCCGACCGTGATCAAGGAGACCACGGTCATCCAGAAGGAGGTCCTGAAGGTCCCCTGCAAGTACTGCGGTACACTGCAGGACCCTCTTCGGGAAAGATACTGCACGAGCTGCGGTTCTTCGGTCAAGATATGAGAATCAGTGAGTCTTCGCGTTGGGTCTCCTTAGCTTCCTGCAGGACCTGTTCTCGAACAGGGAGTATGGAGCACCCTCTACAACCTTGCAGGGCGAGCGAGTGAAGAGTCGGGCCGAGCAGAGAATCGCCGATTACTTCACCAGGAACGGGATAAAATACGTCTATGAAAAAGGCGCTCAGACTGACGCCTTGATCTTCAAGCAGACCTTCGCCCATCCTGACTTCTATCTCTCTGATTACAACGTGTACGTGGAATACTGGGGACTCGTAGACACGAGCAAAGAGTATCAAAGGAACATGAAATGGAAGATGGCGCAATATCACAAGAATGGGATCAAGTTCATCAGCATCTATCCGAGGAACATGGAGAACCTCGATTGGATCTTCAGAGCCAAATTCAGGAAGACCTTGGGGTTGGAGCTTCCCAAGCCTTCTGGGAATGGTCAGAGGGCTGCACGCTACTGTAGCAGTTGTGGGGCGTCAATCACCCCACTGTCAAGATTCTGCACGAAGTGCGGAAAGACGATTCAATGAGGATTGGTGGTCGTAACCACGACCGTCAAAGATGAACTCATGAAAGACGACTTACTCCGGAAGGGCCATCCACAGAGGTCGACCACCCTAGTTGTGGGGATGGTTTTGGCCAGGAAACCCGTCCCATATAATATTGAATTTCACTTCGCCATTCCAAATTAGGTTAGCCGGTCTAACATTGCGATGGTTCAGAAGCTTAGAAACCAACTCATAGATAGCCAACCTGACCTTCATGTCGAATGCCTTTTGGCCCAACTTCGCCTGACCCACCATTGATGTATCAAATGTGGGCGAGGGTTGCGTATTCAATCTAGCCCGAGCCCTGGCAACGGCCATCAACGGGTCCATTAGCGGGACCCATGAGTTGTAGAAGCCCTCAGGAAGTCGAAGGGGATACCTCAGCCTAATGTCTGGCCCGCTCACCAGTCTGAGCTCGCCGTCGTTTGCCTTCACGTTGTAAGTCGCTTCGGCTTTCACACGTGTCGGTTTACGGTCCTTTGTGGCACCACTCGGATTCAGATTCACCTCAAATTTGACAAGGTTGATCTCTGCCAATGACCTGTGCAGCAGTGCCTTGAAGTTAGGAAGAGTCACCAACCCATTGGTATCTGATATCCTTTATTCTTATGCTTAACCACGTTCACTAGGTTCACCTAGGATTCCAAAGTGGAGCCGAAGGTTCCTCTTGTCGAGCAAGTGCGCGCGCGCTAAGCCAGGTTCCGCGCGATTCTGATACCTCTCTTGCATCAAGGAAGGTAGCCTGTGGCTGTCAACGAGTTGAGTTTAATATCCATCCGAACTTCAGAAGACACGAAATGCTCACCTCCCCTAGGCCACCGAAGTTTGGTTCGAAGTTGGATTTTGAGAGAGCAATTCTCGAACTCAAGTGGCTTGGCAAGGATGACGATGCCACATTAGCGCAGATTGCAGATAAGTATGGTTTTCCTCCGGACTTCATTCGAAAGGGGACGGTGGGTCTTACGAGTGAAGATCATCTAATGGGCAAGAGCAAGTGGTGGCCCATTCTTGCTCAATGGAACGAACAGTATGAGGAAGCGAAATATCGCGTCGAGAAAGCGATAGCCTACAGAGCAAGGGCGAGTTGGGAACTGATTGCGTATCTCGGAGTTGCGATTAGCGCGGTCTTTTCACTGTTCATTCTCAGTAGCATTGGAGTTGCAATTACCGGGACGTCAGTTACGATTGGGCTCTTCGTCGCACTCTATCGGCGGAGCGAGGATTGGAATGTGAAGGTCGAAGAGGAGATTCACAATGCCCAATCGGAAGGGTACCCGGAGATTGGTCGTGATTTCACTCGGCTCGCGACTTCAAACCCTCTTCTGGCGTATTTCGTTTTCAAGCGATTCAGTAAGGAACGTGCGCCACACATCGCCGTGGACTTGGTAGAGGTACAACAAGACGAAAAGGGCCACCCAGTACCAGTCTTCTTGTTCCAAGAGAATGTCGATGTGGAGTACAGGAGGCGGATTGACGAAATGGAACCCGGATTGGAATTCTCCAAGAATCCATTCGATGAAGTCAACTCATTCGTCGAAGACGAGACGGGCAATTCTGGGATTCGATTCTTGACGGTCACTCTGAGAAATGGTGATCTTGCCCTCAGTAAAGCGATTGAGAACTGCCGGGTCGGTTTGAGAAACATGGCAGAGGTCAAGGTGTCCTACCTGCCGCTCATTCCTACGGAATTGCCCGAACTCAGAACACTGGACAGGAACTCTGGCAAGGAGGTTTGGGAGACGCTAAGGGGGCACGTCTCTTTTGATAAGTTCCATATTCCAAAGGGCGGAGAGTGTCGAGTCTTGTTAGGATTCGCGTTGGAATCCACGGGAGATTTCTATTTCGCGACAGAACCACCTTCGGTAATGTACTTGTCGAAGGTCAGCATCAAGAGGAAACACAAGGATAGCGTACTCGCGGGTCTACCTTTCAAGTTGATTGCAGAGGCGGATGACATAGCCTCTGTCATTTCAGGCGAAATCACACTCATCGGATTGCTCTGGAATGACCTGCATCCTGTCTTCATAGAAACTCACGGGTATGACGGCAAACGAATTAGCTTCACCCGAATGGAGACAGAACAATAGCGAATCCACACGAGAGCGCGCGCTTCATCTCCTAGCTCTAGGCCCTTGGTGTTCGAGGCGTGAAACACATGTTCTTCGAGTAAGTTCCGCATTCTTCCGCAGCATACTTGGGACACTAAGCCTAGCTTTCTTGGGTCTGACCTTCAATCAAATAGTCGGTCGCGGTCAAATTGTCGTAGATGGTTGCTTGGACGGAGATTCCTTCGCTCTCCTCTATGACGATGTCGTAATCCGACTCTTCTGGAAGAGCGATTGAATCACTCAAATGTCAGACCAGCTAGTTCGGCATTCCGGTGCCATCTGCCCAACTTAAATGTTATAGTCGGAACTCCAGGAGAGGGCAATGCCACTGGTGCCCCGAAAGGCATTTGCATTCCTCCTTGTGGAGGACTAATCAAACCGTCAGTGACCCAAACGAATGATTCGTCGTAGCTCTCAATTGAGGCGAGTTTGATCTTGAATTTTACGGAAGTTTGCGGAGATGTCTGCTGAGCCTGAGTTGGGGGAGATTGAGGCTGGGGAACTGACGGCCCTGACTCCTGAGGTTGAGCAGGCTGTGTTCTCTGAAGTGGCACAGCCCGTTGAGCGTTTTCCGCCAGAATCCTTTCTGCGTCAAATGGAACGTTCATACGAAGCTCGTCTTCATATGATTCGTATAGCTTCATTATGAGCGCCTCTTCCTCAACACTAGGACGAACTACACTCAGGCCAATTTTCTCGGCGACATCTCGCGTAATCAGGAAATCGTGTGTATAAGTTTCAGTCAGAGCTTTTATTATCCGCTCGATTCTATCTTCATCTTTCTCTGGGTCCATATGCAATGATAAGACTTCTCTGGCAATCAACCGAGTCTCCATGTAGACTCTGTTCACGTTGCCAAGTGCCAGAGGTTCATAGTACCTCGTCAGTTCTTTGAAGACCTCTAGTCTGTCAGCTTCGCTAACTAGACCCATTTGTTCCTTGGCAAGGTGTTGATATGCTTGGACATCTTCAACGCTGATGGGTTTCCTGTTGCGCCCATCAGCAGGATTGCCTGCGGGATTCAATAGAGGGTTGAACATGTTGGCGGTCGAAGGATCTACTGGGCTCAATTGGGCAAGCCTTGTCATAACGATGTTGTCACCGCCAAGTGCGATTTGCGTCCCTGCGCTGTGTGCTCGATATGGGACGATTATGTTGAGTTTGGTGGCGTATTCTCTCAGTAACTTGACGATATTGTAAGCGGTCATCATGCTTCCTCCACGGGTATAGATGAGCAGGTCGAGCGATTCTCTGTGGCCAGCCCGCTCTAACAGTTGGTGCAACGGTCTTACTGCGTCGTCGGCTATCATGAACTGTGGCGCATTGGCTCTGTCCGTCAAGCCGAAGTATGTCAATAGGAAGCTGCCACGTTTCTTTTGTAGTTCGTCTATGACCTTCCGTCTCTCATCATAGCCTGTCATTGACTCTCACTCTGAGTAGCGTCTGTCGTCAAAACCAGCTTGTTGTTTGCCACTGTCCAAGAGAGTTCTTGGCCCTCCCTCCAGTCCAGATTCTGTATCGCTTCTTCTGGTATGACAACGAGATGCTTGAAGTGCTCTTTCTTCTCGCCACCTTCAGTCTTGTACGTGTAAGCCTTATGCCGTTGCAGTTTCACCATGCTTGCTTCGCAAAGATGATTATGGGGCCCTAATTAAGTTTATGGAGCCATACTAATAGCGTTGACGCAGGACACGTTGACGCCTTGATATTGGAGTGACGTCGGAGAGGTTTGTCGGCCCTGCGAAGTTCCTTGTCGCCTGATTCCGTTGGTCGAATCCTTTGTACTGGGATGGTACATGCTGGTTGTGTCTGGGCATTCATTTGTCGGTTGGGTCATCTATGTTTATGGGCGGTTTGCGACTTCGCTTGGCGCGCGCGCTATGCCCAGACCATTATCAGAGGCTCTACCTAAGCAAGGGCGTCGAACCTCCTTCATTCAGGCACCGGAAACCGTACAATTGCTTCTACTGCGTTCACGAGCATAGGCCCTAGTCTAGAACCTGTGGTAAGGTACACACAAACGGATTTCTAGTGGTCGGAAGTAAGAAGGTCGAATGTCGAAGCAGGCTGCCCTGGTCCAAAAGATGACTGCAGAGGAGGCTCTTGTCAAGTGGACAGGCGGAGAGCGTGAGAAATGGGAAGAGTATGAGACCTCTGTAAAGAAATACCTAACCGTCAGACGCCTTCTCAATGAAATACCCTCGGAGTCGAAGTTTCTCGAGGACATCGCGCGTGTGCTAGAGGTCAAGCTGTCGCCCGAAGAATCCGCAAAACTTCGAAGGATCTTCTTCAACCATATGGTTACTCCAGTCGAGGTTGAAAGGGGAGTCGGGATTGCCATAATCAACGAGGGAGCCAATGCATACGTCAAGAGACTCACGGACGCCGGCTATCCACTAACTCCCCCCAGAAGCGACGAGATCAAGAACTACCTGATCTTAGTGGGAACGAACTCTGCCAAACTTTTCGACCAACCCTGGTCCAACATGGCTACTCGGGGCGCGAACTACAGGATTGTCAACGGAAACAAGTACATCAAACTATTGAGATTTCTGGACTCTGTGAGAGCCGATAACAGGGCGGGGCTGTCCAAATACCACAAGCTCGAAGGGGAATATGAATCAATTGAACCCGAGGTTTTCAACGACGAGTACGCGCTTTACCGTTTCGGTACAGTGATCCTGAAGCTGTATTGTTTTGCCAACCTCCATAGGCGGGATGTTCACATCTACAACTCCAAGACTGAAGAAGTAGGCTCGTTGTACGGAAGCATCGAGGTCGAAGACTTTGGCGGGCTGTTCAAGTTCTTCCAATCATACGAGCAGTTCGTGAAAGCGCGTTACGCTTTAACGTGGCTAGACAAACAGCCGGATTTTGTGAAGATGATAACAAGTGTCAGTATCTGAAGAAGAAGCACGGACAGTCCTACAGCACTTGGAGCAGGACAGATGGCACAATATCTTCACGAGCAGAACAGAGAGAAGAAGCAGGGAGAGGAAGAAGAAGACGACAAAAAGAAACTAGCGGGGGCCGCCAAGAGCGAGTTCGAAAGTATCAAGGAGGTACTGGAGTCCAAGAAACAGGTCGTATTTTATGGCCCAATCGGTGTAGGCAAGACCTATCTCGCCAAGCAGTTCGCAATCTGGTTCGAGACCGGAGAGTACGTAGAAGACCCGGTTCGGATTGGAACGCTCTTCGACGACCTACGCGACAAGAGGGTTCTCGAGTTTGTCCAGTTCCAACCATCTTATTCATACGAGGATTTCGTCGAGGGCATTCGACCAATCGTAAAGGGACAATCGCTAAGCTATGAGGTAAGGCCCGGGATCTTCAAGCTATTCTGCTCTGAAGCCGCTTCAGGGAGGGATAACTACAACGCGAAGGTTGGAACCTACCAGCCCCTGAACAATCCACTACCAATTGACATCAACTTGGGGCAGTATGGTATTCACAAGAGGAACCACAAGGAATTCGGGGAGATGGTTCATGGCCTGAAACCGGAGGACAGTCTTCCACAAGGATTCGAGAATCTTGACCAATTCAGTGGGTTCTTCATTCTCAGGCATCAGGAAGGGAGTCCGTACGCGGACCGAGAAGGTCAGGTTTACCACTACACTTCGGAAATTCCTGGCTCCAAACAACTAACTGATGCCCTGGATCAGGGGAAAGTCGCGTTTGGATACCTGGACAAGAAGAGAGGGGGCATATTCGGCTTGGGCTTTCTTGAGGGTTATTCCAAGACCCCGCCCGCCAGCAAGAGGATTTTCATAATCGACGAGATCAATAGAGGCAACATTCCGAAGATCTTCGGCGAGCTTCTCTACGCTCTAGAGTATCGTGGGGAGAAGGTCAAGCTACAGTACTCAGGGGCTGATAGTGAGGTTCCAGAGAGCGAGAAGTTTCTCAACATTCCGCCGAACATATTCATCGTGGGGACAATGAACACGGCCGACAGGAGCATTGCTCTAGTGGACGTCGCCCTTCGGAGGCGGTTCAGCTTCATCCAATTCATGCCGAATTACGACCTGCTGGCGAAGGTCCTAAGCCTTGGGGATCGCTTCGATGAGGGAAAACTTCGAACTGACTACGAAACGGCGGCTCCAGCCGATAAGAGAAAGATCCTGTCTGTCCTTGCGCTCAGGCAGCTAAATGTCGAGATTGCAATGGCGCCCAAGCTAGGCAAAGACAAGCAGATAGGCCATTCCTTCCTCATGAAACTCAAGGATGACCAACCGTCGAGTTACATTGTGGCCTGGCGGTATGACATCATACCGCTAATGGAGGAGTATTACTACGGCAACTACTCCGAACTGAAGAGGCTCTTCGGCGAGGCAATAGTAGACCCCACTGAGGGAATAAGGAGTTTCACCGAAGCTGAACTTACTGAGTCTCTCGAGAAGCTGTGCAACCTTGCAAAGCCATACACAGCTCCAGGCGCTTGAAATAAACGAGCTCGAGGACTCTGAGCCTCTCGAGCTCACGAATGAAGAGGTAGCATACTTCCAGCAACAGGTCAACGCAGGCATCGAGAACTCTAAGCTCGACATCATTCCCGTGACGGGAGGACGATTCAAGATCAGAGCAAACGGATGGATTGGCGCCGTTAGCCTGCCCAGTGGCAGGGCGCTCTACATTGAGCCGAAAGTCAAGGCCAACTTCTACAAGCTTCTCGCTTACGTTCTAGACTTGCGCGAATGGAAGTACTTCGAGAGAGTGATTCTTGCCAAGGGGGGCTCAATCCTAGCTGAGGTCGTCGCGGCGATTTTCCTACAAAGGGCAGAAGACGTCACTACCCAAGGTCTGTTCAAGACGTACCGAACCCTTCAGGGTGAGCTAGGGGTCGTCAGAGGAAGAATCCTCGTAGAACAGCAAATTCGACGCTGGAAGCTTAACTCCATCATGGTTGAATACGACGAGCTTACCTTCGATTGCATTGAGAACAGAGCCGTTCTATTTGCCGCTCACGTTCTTCGTGGAATAGTGAGGGACCCCGAACTTCAGCGAGGCCTCGGGGACATATCGACTGCTCTTCTCTCTCAGGAGGTTCAGCTCCGACGAATTCATGGCTATGAAATCGAGCAAGTTCAGGTTTCCCGTCTAAACGACTACTACGAACCATTGTTACGACTCTGCAAATTCATAGTGGAAAGTGCCTGGATTGAACGGCTTTCAGTTGAAGGTGAGATCCCCGTTTTCGGATTCCTCATCAACGCGAACGAACTCTTCGAGGACTTCTTGACAAAACTTGTCGAAGAGTCCATGCCCGAATACCAAGTGATACCCCAAAAACGAATTCACGACTTGCTCGTCAAAGCAACATCTTCTCCAGGACTTCAGCTCACCCAGGATAAGATCCGTGAGATAACCCTCAAACCTGATATTATGGTCCAATCGAAAACTGGACCGATTCTCGCCGTTGACGCCAAGTACAAACTTGAAGTGTCAAACAACGACATCTATCAAGCTGTCAGCTACTCCCTTGCACTGCACATGCCAACGGTCTTAGTGTTGCCGCAGGACACTGGCGGAATAATGGGCGCCTACACCATCGTCGCCCACGACGTCAAGATCTTCATTATGACTGTGAACCTAGGAGTGGAAACTACCCGATTTGAATCAGCCTTGAAGAACGAGATAAGGGAAAAGCTCGCAAAGATTGTTCAGCATTGATTCCACAACGGCTAAGGCTGTAGCAGTCGAACTCATGCCGGCGGAAATAGATGGCTACTGTCTCTGAGTACGCAACCAGGAGGGACAAGATAGACGTTCTGCTCAGAGAATCAGGATGGGCTGTCAAAGACTCCACGAAAGTCGTCATCGAGGTCGACACCAAACAATCTGACTTCAAGAAACGAGACTACAAGACGGTAAAGGACACACTTCACGACCCCAATATCGATGAGAAGGCTTACGCCGACTATCTCTTGCTCGACTCCACCGGTGGACCGCTTGCCATTATCGAAGCAAAGAAGACGTCAAGGGATCCTTACCTGGCAGGTCGGAAACAAGCTGAGGGATATGCTGACGATATCAAGAGGCAGACCGGAAAGGATGTCTTCATCTTCCTAACCAACGGCTATGAGATATGGTTCTGGAATCGCGAGTTGGGGACTCCTCGAATGGTAAGTGGATTCCACAGCCTTGCTGCTCTTGAAAGGATCAGGTTCCAAAATGACTTCAAGAAGAGCTTCCTGGACGCACCAATCAAGAAGGAGATCATCGATAGATCGTATCAGCTCGAAGCAGTGAAACGGGTTCTCGAAGGAATCGACAAAGGGTCTCGGAAATTCCTAATCGTCCAAGCCACAGGGACAGGTAAGACTAGAGTGGCCATGGCGCTGATTGATGTTCTCCTCAATGCGAATCGGGCCCAAAAGATCTTGTTCCTCGCTGACCGAAAATCACTGCGGGACCAAGCATTCGATGACAACTTCAAGGTCTTCTTCCCGAACGAACTGAAGACAAAGGTCTTCTCTGGCAAAGTGGAAAAGTCCTCCAGACTTTTCGCTTCCACAATTCAAACCTTCATGGAGTGTTACCAACAATTCAACGTTGGCGACTTCGATGTGATCATCTCTGATGAGGCACACCGGTCGATTTACAACAAGTGGAAGGAGGTTTTCTCCTACTTCGACGCCATCGAAGTCGGACTCACAGCAACCCCGGCCGAACTTATCGAACGAGACACTTTCAGGTTCTTCGATTGTCTCAACAAGATCCCAACCGCCCTCTATACCTACGATGAAGCCATTCGAGAAAACGTACTTGTCCCCTACCGGGCAGAGAAAACCCAGACTCACTTTCAGATTACAGGGGTCGAACCTAGTGATGTACCAAAGGAGATGATGAAGAAACTAGTAGAGGAAGGAGTCGAGCCTGAAGAAATAAACTTCGAAGGGACGGACATCGAGAAGAAGGTCATCATTATCGGGACGAATGAAGCCATTGTCAAGGAGTTCATGGAGAAATGCATCCTGGATTCCAATGGAACCCTCCCAGCGAAATCGATCTTCTTTGCACTGAGCAAGCAGCACGCCAAACGACTCAACGAGGCATTCGATAGATTGTATCCTCAGTACAAAGGGGAACTCGCGAGGGTCATAATCTCGGAGGACCCTCGCGCGCAGGTATCTCTCAAAGAATTCAAGAAGAAAAGTCTCCCTAGAGTCGCCATATCAGTGGACATGCTGGACACGGGGGTGGACGTTCCTGAGGTTTGCAACCTTGTCTTCGCGAAACCGGTCTTCTCCAAGATCAAGTTCTGGCAAATGATAGGTCGGGGGACAAGAAACGACGAGTCATGTAGACACAAAGAGTGGCTCCCGAAAAAGAAGAAGGATGAGTCCCTCATCTTTGATTGCTGGAACGTCTTCGACTGGTTCGGTATTCACCCAGAAGGCAAAGAGGTGAAGCCCGCCGAGGCAGTCCCAGCTAGGGTTTTCTTGCTACGGTTACAACAACTTCGCTACTTCCAGAGGAAGCATGATGAGGAAAACGTGAATCAGGTGAAAGAGAAGATCGCACAAGACGTTGATTCTCTTCCGATGGACACTATTGCAATAAAAGAGCATCTAAGGGACGTCGAACTCGCAAAGTCACCGAAGCTTTGGGACCGGGTTGGTATCGACCCCCTCGACTTCCTGAAGGCGAAAATCGCTCCCCTGATGAGATACAGACAAGGAGTGGAGTCAAACGAGATTTCCTTCGTCTCAAGATGTGAACAATTGGGACTTGCGATATTGAATCAAGACAATGATGAAATCAGTAAGCTGTCTGAAAGCGTAGGCGAAGCGCTGCAGAGCTTACCAACTACAATCGCAGACGTTAAGAAGAAAGAACCTCTGCTCGACAACGCCCTGAGCAAATCGTTCTGGCGCTCACCGTCCTACGGTGATTCGCAGATGCTCATCAATGAGTTTGGGCCTCTTATGAAATACCGAAAGGCTGAGGCCAGACCAAAGATTGTTCTCGACATAGACGATTTCATTCAGAAACGAGAGGTGATAGAATACGGTCCCACAACCTCTCTGAAGTCTGAATACATTGAAGACTACAGAGAGAAGGTGGAGAAGAGAATCAAAGAACTCGCCGAAAGAAGCCCCACGATTCAGAAGATCAAGAAGGGAGAAGCTCTGACTGACAGGGATCTCAGGAATCTCGAAGAGGCCCTGAACAGCCCTGAGTTATTCGTTACAGAAGAGAACCTCCAGAAGGTGTACAAGCAAAGTGAAGGAACGCTGGTGGAGTTCATTAAGAAAGTACTTGGGCTTTACGAATTCCCAAATCCTGAGAAAGAAATCAGCGAGGCCTTTAGGGCTTTCATGATTGAGAAGAATTTCCTTAGCTCTGACCAGGTGAATTTCATGAGAACGATTCAGAGTGTTTTCCTAAGAACACATCATATCGAATTCTCTGACTTATATGATGCTCCGTTTTCCAACTTCGGTCCCAATGCCCCAGTCCCCCTCCTGCAGAAGGAGGACGTCAATCAGGTTCTCCAGATGTGCAAGAAGTTAGAAGCCGAGGTGTTTACTCACGCTAGACGCTAACCTCGAATCGAAGATCAACAAACTCTGGAAGGCCTTTTGGGCAGGAGGACTAAGCAACCCTCTCACTGCCATCGAACAGATTTCATACCTGATATTCATGAAGCGCCTGGACGATCAAGATACTCATCAGGTGAATGCAGCCAAGGCACGTGGCCATGCCTACCAATCTGTCTTCGAAGGAAAGGAGAATTGCAGGTGGTCTGAGTGGAAGCACACAAACGCCGAAGCGATGTTCAAACATGTTGGCGAAGTGGTGTTCCCTTTCATCAAGAACCTCCGGAACGGCGAGGAGACGCTATACTCCAAGTACATGAAAGACGCCCAGTTCATGATTCCCAAACCTTCGCTTCTCCAAGAAGCAGTAACACTGATCGACGAAATCGAAGTGGGAGATAAGCCCGACGTCCAGGGTGACATATACGAGCATCTTCTCGGAGAGCTAAAAACTGCAGGAAAGAACGGGCAGTTCAGAACTCCAAGACACATTATCAGGATGATGGTCGAATTAGTGAATCCTGAAATCGGCGATAGGATTTGTGATCCGGCCTGTGGGACTGGAGGTTTTCTGATTGGGGCATACCAACACATCTTGAAGAAGTACACTAGTCCAGACATGGTGAAGGTGGACCCAGATGGAACACCTCACAACCTAATTGGGGACAAGATAACGAAGAAAGAACATTGGGGCTCGCTTCGGAAGCAAACCTTCTATGGTTTTGATTTCGATCTTACGATGGTTAGGATTGCTCTGATGAACATGATTCTGCACGGGATACTCGAACCCAACATCGAACAGGTAGATACTCTTTCGAAACGATTTGAACAGAAACCGATCTATGAGGTCCTCTTCGCCAATCCCCCTTTCGCCGGATCTGTGAACAGATCTGAGATCAATGATGACTTCAGCCTCGACACCTCGAAAACCGAGCTTCTCTTCGTAGAGCTGTTCTACAATCTTCTAGCGACCGGAGGGAAAGCAGCTGTCATTGTCCCGAGCGGGGTTCTTTCAACTTCTTCAAGCCTATACGTTAGTACGAGGAAACTGCTCTTAGAGAATTGTGATCTTCAGGCAGTAATCCTGATGCCTTCCGGAGTCTTCCAGCCGTATTCTACAGTTGTTACTGCAGTGTTGGTCTTTGTGAAGGGAGGTAAGACGGAGAATGTATGGTTCTACGAAATGAATGCGGATGGATACTCGTTAGATCAAAGACGCGAATTCATTGATGGAAGCGGGAACATTCCGGATATTATCGAGAGATTCAAGGCAGGCAGAACCGAATCTGCTCGAAGCTTCCTTGTGCCTTTCGACAGAATAAAGAGGAGCAAATACGACTTATCGCCTCTCAAATACAAGAAACCTACGCCTGACGAAATCAATTACGAGGAGCCTGAGGTGCTGATTGAGAAGATTTCGCGGCTAGAGGAAGGCGTTACAAGAGATTTATCTGCAATGAGGCCTGCGATCAACGCTACAGTCTTCGAGAATCTCTTTGAGAGCTCGGCAGATTTCAGAATGGAAAGACTTGAAGATCTGACACAGTGGATTACTCAGGGCCCGAACCCAGACTTGCGAAAGGAACCCAAGGATGGTAGATACGGATTCATGAAGACAAAGGATGTCTACGACACTACCATTCATTACGGAGAAATTAACCCACTATCGAAGGATGAGTATGATAAGTACCAAAAATACGCTCTTCAAAACCAGGACCTATTGTTGGCGATTGTCGGATTTGGTTCCATCGGCAAGGTCAATACCTTTGACGCCGACAAAACCAAAATGAAAGTCATTCCATCGAGAGCTCTGGCCCTAATCAGAGTCAAACGAGACAGGTTGAATCCTGAGTATCTGAAGTACTATTTTCAATCAGCGATGGGAAGGAAGGCCGTTGAGAACTGGATCGCTGGCTCTACCGGTCAGTTGGTTGTAAAAACGAGTTTGATCAAAAGCCATATGATTCCCTTGCCTCCTCTCGAGACTCAAAATGAGTTTGTGAGGATTGCCAGAGGGTTGGAAAGGCTAAGAGAGAGGAGGATAGAATCGAGCCATTTAATAGACGAGTTGTTGGCTTCTGTTGTACACAAGGCCTTTAGCACCAAACCGGCCTCTTTGACCAGAGCCCAACTATCTTCACCAGACTGAGACTCGCAACCCCATCCTTTTCCCTCCGCGCGCGGGATCACTCTATCTTGTCCGCAAGCTCCATAGTCTCAATCCCTGCCAGGGCACCTTAGGGCCCTCAGGGCCGAGGACCACCGGTGGATCCAGGACCGGGCTGGGGGGGAATTCGTGAATCAATGATATAACATAGCCTCGCGGGTGCAGTGCGATTGACACTCGTCATTGGACTCAGGTGTCAGCAATCAGAGAAGGAGAATCCGGCCGTCATCCTCGCTGCAGACACTCAGTTCTCAGGCACTGTGAAGGAATCCGGGCACAAAGTCATCCCTTACCCCACCATGGGTATCCTCGTCGGTGGATCGGGGTCGGTCAGTCTAACGAGGCACACTGCCTCAAGATTCACTCGGATTATGAGGAAAGAGCACAACGGACTGTTTGAATGTGCTAGATTCGACCGATTCATGGAGGAAGATGGGGAGAAACTGCTTCGGGAGGTGGTGAAGGAGCACATCGATGTCGTAGCGAATGATGGCTTTGGCCTCCTCATCGCACAATCAGACTCAGAGGATGTCAGGCTCTACTTGGTGCAGGAGGACGGCATTCCGATGAGGATCGATGAAGATCCAGGTTATGGTTGCATCGGCCGCGGGTACGCCTTAGGAGGAGCGGTACTGCTTCGGCAATTCTTGGAGAGCGATCTGACGACCTTGAGGGCAGCGAGACTTGCAGCGTACATGATTATGGCGGTCCATGAGGTCGACGGTACGGTCGGGGAAGAGCCGGAAATCTTCCAAGCACTAAACGGAAAGGCAACCCGGTTCAATCTTCCAGCCGAGGACATAGTGAAGAAACGAGTTACTGTCCGGGCAGGGACACTATCTTCTTTCTGGAAATTGCTGGACTCGAGGGATGTAGCATTCGAACTCAGGGCCGAGTCAGCGTTTCGGAATGAACGGTTCCTAAGCAGTCTGAGACAACTAATCGAAAAGCAGAAAGTGCTCAAGCCAGAAGACTGATTCAGAAAGGGCTTGGGACTTCCGCCCGTCCTAACTAGTTCGACGGTACACTCCAGGTGACACGAATTCAATCAGGCCCAGATCTCGAAGGACCTGAAGCTGCTGGCGTATCTTCGCCCTGATGTAGTGGTTCTTGGGATGCTTCTTAGCGAGCTCCAACTCAAATGAATACACGTTCTCCAGGGTGAACGTCGAATATAGCCTCTCAACACATCCTAGGACGTCTGCGACCCACCCCCTGGCCTGAGGCTCGGTCTCCAGCAGTCGATTGCTTCGCTTCCACTGTTCAAGGACTGCCACTTTGGGATGAACAACCCCGCTCCGAACAACCCCAATCCGTCCGAGAGCGGGCACATTTGCCAAGGAAATCATGCACCCCTCCCATCCGGCACGTCTGGCAGTGGCGCTGAGCGGTTTCCGGCGAATCAGGGAGCTAGTAGTGATGCACGCCCTATGAACGAGCTCGAGGTCAGCGACAGTCCAACTGACCTGGTCGTAGCGCAACAAGATCAGTGACGGATAAGCATCTTTCATGACCCCTTCAAGGGCCGTGTGGTACTCGGAATCCAGCACTGAGCTGCCAAACTTTCTCCTGGAGGCCTTCAACTGGAATCGTTCCTTACACTCGGGCGAGTGAAAATCGTACAAGGGGGTGCTGGCCGGGTAGGGAGACAAACCGGCTCCACAGGATGCACAGTAAAAGTTGCTGAGCGTCCATCGCTCTGTCGACACCCGAGTCAGTTGCGAAGCACTCTTGAAGTCGAGCCCACTGGTCGCGAGACTAAGATCCAATTCGGAGATCGAGAGGTAGGCCGGGATCCTTGATCAAGTTTCACGACAAAGTCTGGGTTCGTTAGAGAATCCCAGCGTTCACAGAACTGAACTCGTAACGCATTGATCAGGACGTTGTCCGCGCGCGCGCTAACTGTAGCGACTGTGAAGGTGGAGCCCAAGTCATCGGAAACACTACTCCTTGTCAGCAGCAGGGTTCTCTTTGTTAGATCCGATATTTCGAAGCTCGTTCTCTGCAACAAAGACGGGTTTCTCTCCTTCCACCAGCAAGGTCCCCAAGAAGTTAATCCCAAAGAGCAAGATCATACCAATGGCAATGCCGTAGACGCCCATATCGGCGAGGTTGACCATCAAGCCATCCCAGCCTCGAAGGCCAGGGACCCAGACAGAAGCAATTATCAGGCTAAACGCGGCCAGGAACAAGCCCATACACGCTAACGACGGATAATAGATCGCTTCCTTCAAGAAGGCAACGCGCCCAGCTAACCACGTAAACTTCGCAAAACTCCTAGGTTTCTCCGTTCCCTTGACGAAGTAGAAGAGAGCTAGCAAAGGCTCGACTTCGACGTTTGCGACCTTGTCAGGGTTAGACCTCAACCTCCTGATGATGTGTAGTCGCATCATCGAATCCACGTAGAACCGCCGACCAAAAGTGAGCAACAGGTTCAACAGGAAGACTCCCACGGCATCGAGCCTGAACAACGGGACAAACAATGCTATGAACAAGGATGCGTAAGCTACCAGTGTCCGGCGTAGCGACCAACCACCTATCGCAGTGATTGCCATCATTGGAGTCTTGGCTAACAGCTTGTAGAGCCGCATTTGAGCTGGACTTTTGACAAGTACGTCCAGCGAGGAGTTCAGCCTCCTGAGGTCATCGGGCTCTAGAGGCAGAAGGAAAGCGAGTTTAATCCTCGTCTTTAATTTCACGGCCCGTGACCTCCGTCACAAGTTTGGTCACAACCTTGCCCCTGTCACTTTCTGGGAGCGATTTGAGATACTCTTGCATTTCACGGACGTAAAACAGGGCCATCTTCTCATTCCCACCCAGGCTCTCGGTCATGATCTTGAGCAGAGTCGGTGGAGCCGTCTTACGGATCTCGTCAAAATCGCTATCGTTCATCACCTTCACAGCCAGGGAGTAGAGCTTGACATTCTGTGACACCGGGAGGCTCTCTTTTCTGACGATTCCTAGCTTCAGCAGCTTCTTGGCCACTTTCGATATCGTGGGGGGTGTCACCCCCAGCTCCCGCGCCAGCTGGACGCCGTTCATGCCCTCACCTTGCTTGCTCAACTGCCGCACCATCCTCGCCGTCACGTTGTCTAACACTACGACTCGCTTCTTGCCGTAGAACCATCCCGTGTCCCCCTCGAAGAAGGCTACATCCTGGGAGTCTGCCATTGTGCTCTCCATCACGGCGACGTTATTAGAATATTTCCCATAGCTGCCAGCTATATGACCAAAATACGCTCTCATGAGCAACGGATATTGCCTCAGACGCTCATCAGAGGAAATATATACGGCCTAAAACGTACCCTGAAGGCAATATGCTACGGGATCTTGCGGGGGTGAGACGAATTGGGTGATGGGATCGGAGGTATCGTTGCTCTGGTGTTCACCGTCATCATCCTAGGCATCCTTGACGTCGATGCGTTCTGGCCCCTTCTGGCAGCAACCATGGGTGGCTGGGCAGTCCCCATGATGGCAGTGATCCTCATCGTCGAGGGGGCCGGAATCTACGGCGAACTGGAGGCTCTCGGATGATCACTGTCGATGCGCCACGGGACGGAACAAACGGTGACGACAAGTCGTCGATTAGAGCTGGGAGACCTGGGCTAGCCCTAGCTAGGCTGAGGGAAGGAAGTGTCCAATATCTGAGTCTCCTCAGGGACTACAGGATCCTCTTCATTTCGGGACTCGTCATATTCGGGTTAGGGAGCTTACTTCCGGCTATTCCAAACTCCCCGGCAACAACCAACATCTGTGCGAGCACCATGTTGTGTACCCATGGGACCACTCCATGGGGGATCTTGACCTCAGTGTTCCTTTACGACGGTTGGATGAACGTTCCTGCGTACTTCCTCATACTCGTGACCTACATCTCGTTCAGCGACAGGGTAGAACCAAAGGAGCGAAGGGGCCGTGCCAATTTCGCGCTGGCGATCTCCATCGCCTCCGCGGTAGCTGCCAACGCCCTCTGGATGGGTGTCCTCCCGGGCACGTTCTCGTGGGGTCCCTCTGGCGTCATTTACGCGCTGTGGGGCGTTCTGTTAGCTTTCACCCTCTTCGACGGGATGCCAAAGCAGCCTTCAGGCCTGAACCCAAGGACTTGGTACAAGGACAAGAAGGAACGGGGCTCCGCAATTAGCAACCTCGTGATATTCTTTGTCACCGCCTGGCTGATCTTCTCACAGCCTGCCGAGTTCCTCAGTTCAGGGCCCGGGGTCAACGTTTTCGCACACGGAGTCAGCTTCCTTGGTGGCCTCCTAGCAACCTATGCATACAGATGGAAGCTCAAATACCAGAAACGAACAAATTGGAGCTGAGATCTTGAACGTACCCTTCTATCCCGACTTCTGGACCACAGTCAACCTGTACCGCGACGAATTCTCCGGGCGCGAGATCAACTTCAGGATAGGTTTGGGGCGAAATAGATGGGGGCAGCTTCTGGTGGCCTACAACACTGGCGACGGCTGGGTACTTCCAGGAGGCAAGGAATCGAAGGCGCGAAGCAAGCTCCTTGACTTCTTCGAGCGTTGGACTATCTATTTCGACAACGAATCATGGGTAGACTCAGAAAATGGCATCGCACACTTCTTCAGGGCTGATTACAAACTCTTCATCGATCTAATGTGGGACTGGGAGAAACACCGGGAGGCGGGGCTCGAAGAAGAATGGTATGATGCCATGACGCTGCCACCAGAGGATATGGGCGATGCCGAGTGTCTTGCTGATTTCATGGCGGGGCTACTCGGCTACGCCCACGACGTCTTTGCGAACGTCGAAATTGACGAAGAGCAATACACCCAGGCGCTAGACGAGCTCGAAATGAGCGCCTTAGGAGTCTAGGGGCATGGTCGCTGGGATAGGCTATGATTCTACACCCGCAGACTTCGGTTCTCTCTTTGCCCAATCCCCTGAATTTCCATTCGGACCCGCGCGCGCGGGTCCGCTATCAATTAGGTGTCGAACATAGTCTTGTCACTCAAGTCAGAGTCTCCCCCATTCTCTTGATCCTCTTGCCTCCGCCCAGCTTCACATAGCGCTTGGCTGTCTCGTACCTCGACCAATCGAACCAATCCATCAGGTCGAACTCGTCGTATCCTTCCTCCGAGAACTTGGTGGCGAGTAGATGCCTAAACAGGTGTGCCCAAACATGCTGCCCGGTCTGAAGGATCCTTTCGTATTTGGCTAGGATGTTCCCAGCCGCCCTCCTGTCCAGTGGCCGCTGCCAGTTTGGTTCGCTTTCCTGCCCAAAGAAGCCTGGGACCTGGCACGGCGGGAAGAGGAACGCCTCCTCTTGAGGGACCTTCTTGTGCCAGCTCGTTACGAACCCGACAAGCGGGTACGCGAGAACTCTGCTCTTCACCGCGATCCTGTTCGTTCTTTGCTGCGGAAGCTCTTCAGCCATGCTCAGGAGGGAGCCACAAGCTGAGCAGAATTTCCACCTGGACTTGTTGATGTTCCCACATACACACCGCTTCCTCGGCGGCCTCGTGATCTTACTGACGGTAAACCGGACGAAGAGCCGGTCCCCTTCCGTCCAGACATCCTTCTTGCGCAGAGAGGTGTTCTCGCCGGCCCTCTTGCCGAAGGTCGCGATCATAGCGACCAGGGCGGCATCTCTCTCCGACATCCAGCTCTGGCCCGACTTGGAGATCCTGCGGCAGAAGTCCACTACCTCGGGGAGCTGGGGCCGGGGCCAGTTCTCGACTTCGGTCCCGGCAAGCAGGTGCGGCATCCAACTTGTAAAACAGGAAACCGTAGGCAAAAGTATAGTTTTGCCTAATGACCATCGTTTCGACTAAAATCGTTCCTGATTGTGGTCTATAATGTATATAATGACGATAGGAGGAAAAGGGAAAATCGACCGTCGCGGCGCCGGACCGTCCCCAAACCGACTCGGCCTTCAGGCCGGCTCAGTAAAGGTCAGTTTGGGCATTAGGTCAGGACGTGTGTGGTCGAATACGATCTCTACGCTTTCGATCGTGATATTCGTGACCTCCACTATCGCTTCGAATGTCCCTCTCAACGAGATTTGAATCCCAGATGCCGGGAAGAGTCGCGCTGCAGGCAACTCAACCGGAGCGATTTTGGGCAAGAAGGGTAGTCTCTCATCTGTCGTTTTGGGCACCTCATCGATCCTAATGCTGCACTTGCGTGGGCTTCGGCGTCCATGTTCCGGATGCCGGTATATGGCGTACCTGTATCTCGAGCCGTTACCTCCGGTGATTGTCGTCGTGAAGGGCGCCCAACTTGGCTGGTTGCATTTTGGGCAGATTGTTTTAGGCGGATCCATACAATCTAAAAGTCAGTTTGCGGATCTCCCGAAATTTCTTCCTAGACCGCGATGTCTTCAACCCACTTCGACCTTGGGGCCTGACTTCTCAACAACGATCTTAACGAACCGCTTCCCTCGTTCAACGTTGACCGGTAGTCCCTTCTCTTGCAGCAGTCGCGCGACAGCTGATATCGTATCTTCGGGAATGTCCTCCAAAGGAGGGAACCCCTTTAGGAAGGAACCACTAGACGAAATGTCGGACAGGATCTTTTCATAGCTTCGGCCGGACTCCCTCCCTAGTGATATCATCCGGTCCACGAAGAGGAGCCCCGTTTCAATAGGGTCCAGCTCGTAGAGTTTCTTCTCCTCAGCGTACTTCATGGCCGCGTTGATGTTTGTGAATTCGTTCTTCGGGAACCTGAAGACGAACATCGGCCGCCCCTCTATGATCCTTGCTCTGGCCTTGGGGGTGTGCGGAGAGGGGTAGAAGTGGTCAGCCCAGAATCCCAGAGCCAGTTCAAGGGTTTGCTGCAGCGCTTCAGGGTGCTTCTTCTTGTACAGAATCCTGAGATTTGTCAGGCTCTGAGGGAAGCGTACCACTACAGAATGGGGGTCCTTCCCAGGGATCACCGTTACTTTGGAAGGAGGGCTCTCAAGGGACTTGAACAGCGCGGCGTTGAGTTCTTGCCTCCCACGTGGAGTTAGCTCATAGGGACTCTTCCGAGAAGGCCCGACATGCTTGACCAGACCCTCAAGGTGCTTCAAATGCCTTGAAAGGGCCTTCCGCTGAAGGTTGACTATCCGCAATAGGTCAGTGAAGGTCGGTCCTTCGTTGGATATCCCCTCGAGAATCGCAAGGCACGCAGAATCCCGGACTACAGCTTCGACCTCCACTGGCGAGAAATTCAGAGGGACGTGGTACGCCTCTGGCATTAGTGTCATTAGTTTCGCGAGTTTCTATTTAAGAAGATTGCCAACCCTCACAGGATGAAGGAACCGGTCACGGTATCGCTCGAGAAAGAGCTGATCGAGACGATAGATAGACACCGCGGCCTCATACCGCGCTCAAGGTTTGTCTCTCGGGCGGTTGAGGACTACCTGAAGAACGAGAATCTGGAGGCTGGAAGGTGAAGGGCTAGTTGCTTGACAGGTTGCAGCACGTCCTTGACGAGCTTGACGCCACCTTAGCCAGTCTTCGCGAGGAGCGCGCGTGCGCGCGAACCCTGCAGGAGCTCCTGCCATGACTCGATCTGCCCCCGAGGCGGGAGCTCGAATCCTCGCAGCTGTCAGAGCCATTGAGGGGTACCTGAAAAATGAAGCCGGCGGTTCCACCCGAGCCGCCAGCCCCCACGTTCTCGAACCCGCCCTTGTCCATGTGGAGGGTCCCAGCACGTGATAAAAGAGCAGACCTCTGACGTCAGCTCGAAGCTCATCGCAGCGTCGGATCACAACCTGGACCTGGCCGCCGGCGTAATCATGCTGAAGTCGATCCGTATGTTCTTCAACACTTCCGATGGCGAACCCCACGGTCCTGGGGCCGAGGGTCTGATCGAGAACTGGCGGAAGCTTTCGTTCGATGATCGGGTGAGCGCCCTAATCGAGTTCCAGAAGCAGGTCTGGGAGGCTGTCTTGGAGGGACTCCAGCCGATAAGAAAGGGGGCTGTGTGGCATGGATGAGAGCGCTCGTGTGCGTGTCCTCGCCGCCGAGATCGCTGAAAAGCTGATGGCTGAGAACCATTTCGCGACTCTGAATGGCACCGATGAGGTCCTGGTCTACCGAGAAGGAGTCTATGAAGAGGGGGGAGAGGCGTACATCAAGCAACTGATCCAGAGGAATATCCAGCCGAGTAGTGAGGTAACGAAGCACTTGGTCGTTGAGACAATCGGGCATGTTCAACGGTCCACATTGGTGAAGCGTGAGATATTCTTCGAGCCGAGTCCGTATCTGGTCCTACGGAATGGGCTCCTCAGCACCGAGAGTGAGCACCTCGAACCCCACACACCCGACTTCTACAGCTTGAGCAGACTACCCATCTCGTTCATCCCAGGGCAGGATTGTCCGAAGTTCAGAAAGTTCTTGGGAGAAGTGCTGTACGCGGAAGACATCCCCGTGGTCCAGGAATGGATGGGATACTGCCTCTGCAGGGGGTACCCTGCACAAGTGGCGATCCTCTTCGTGGGTGAGGGCAACAACGGGAAAAGCACTCTCATCTTCGTCATCCAGTCTCTGCTGGGCCGGGAGAACATCTCAGCGGTCTCCCTGCACGAGCTCGAGCTGAACCGCTTTGCGAAAGCAGATCTCTTCGGGAAGCTGGCAAACCTGTACGCGGACCTGTCCGACTCAGCCATTCAGAGTGTCGGGACCTTCAAGATGCTAACTGGAGGCGACCCTATAAGAGGCGAGAAGAAGTTTCAGAACTCCTTCACTTTCATCAACGGCGCCAAACTGACCTTCTCATGCAATGTAGTACCCGAAGTCTACGAAGACACGACAGCCTTCTTCAGAAGATGGATCATCATACAATTCCCCAACAGCTTCAACGGCGATAAAGCCGACAAGAACCTGCTCGAGAAGCTGACCACTCCAGAAGAACTCTCTGGCGTCTTGAACTTCGCGCTGGAGGGCCTGTATCGTCTCAGGGCCAATGGCTGGACTTTCTCGAACTCGAGATCCACCGCCGACGTGAGACAGGACTACATCAGACGAAGCTCGCCGATGAAGGCCTTCCTTATGGATTGCACATCACTAAAGTCAGATGGCGTCACTGCCAAGAGGGACCTCTTCCAGGCCTTCGTGGATTACTGCCAGAAGATGAAACTGGCGACCGTGACGAGTGACACCTTCTACAAGAACCTCCCCCTCTACTTCGCTGGCCACCCCCTACAGGAGTCAAGAGAAGATGTGGATGGCAAAGGCAGGCGCGTCAACTGTTTCAGGGGAATCAAATTACGTCCAGAGGCAGACTGGGGGACGCCGGTGCCCGAGGAGCCGGAAGAAGGATTGAAGGAGCGAGAGTACTGATTGGCTACAACTAAGGTAGGGAAGACCCCTGACTGGACTGACAGGGTTGACAAGGCCACCCCACTTGTCAGGGGTGTCAAGCGTGTCAGGGATTCATCCTACCTTAGTTCGAACCGAGAGAGCCAACCGACCGCAGTTCTCGAATCATGCAAACACCGCTTCGTCTTCGATTGGGAGTCCTCGGAGATGGTCTGCGAACGGGGTTGTGGCTGGTCTGTCCCGATCTTCGAAAGAAAGGAGATGGTCTACGCATCGGCGGGCGCCAGGCTATCGAGCCCGAGCGTTGCAAACAACGGACTGGGAACAGACATCGACCAGTCAATCAGGGAGCTCAGGCATGGTGCAATCGACCCTGAGACGGGCACGCGGGTCTACATGCTCTCTGGAGGCTTGAGATTCCTGGGCGGGAGTCGTTCGGGAAATGAGGACTTGATAATCGAGCTCTCTAACCGGCTTCACGGCAGAGTTTCTGATTCAGACCTGGCAGCCATCGCCGCGGTGTTCAGGAAGGATCTCGCGAACATGGAGAAGCGAAAGCGCAAGGAGGCTCTGCGGCTCCTGGACACGCTGACCGGAGGAGGGGACGGGCATGGGTGAAATCCGAGAGATCCGGATTGAGCTTCTCGACCCTTCACCTTTCGAAACCAGGGAGGCAATCAATCCACTCAGCTCCCATGAGGTGCTCGTCCCTCTGGTCGCGAGGCCCAAAGGCGAGAGGTTCGAGGTGGTATGCGGGCACCGACGCCTCGAAACCTTCAGGTCAAAGGGCGCAGCTACTGCCAAGTGCGAAGTTCGCGAGCTCGACGATGAGAGTGCAGCGAGGTTGCTCTACCTCGAGAACGAGGACCGCGAAGGCCTCAGCGATTACGCGAGGGGGATGTTCTTCTCGAAGTACATGATTCAGTTCGGGATTAGTGAAAGGGAAGCAGGGAAGCGCCTGGGGGTCAACGTTAGCACGGTCTCGCTTTGTCTTGCAATCGTCAGAGGAAAGGAGCGGGTGTTTGCAGGTGCCAACACATCGGACCCCATTCTCTACGAAAGCGTTGTCACCACGCACAAGATCAGAGAAGTCAACAGTCTCCCTAACGAGAAAAGGATCGACACCCTGCAGGCCGTGGTCGAAAATCGCCTCTCGACAGATGAAACGGAGGCCGTGGTCTCTCAGATTCAAGCGGGACAGAAGGTCCAAGACGCAGTTGTCACGGTCGTGAACGAGCGCGAGACCAGGAAGTCCGATGAGTACCGCGCGAAGCAGAAAGGCAGGACCTCAATCCGTTGTCGAGTTTGTCGGATCCGACTGCAGCTGGTTCACAGAAACGACGGCTCACATGTTTTAGATGGCGTGTAGCATGAGCCAGAACCAGACTCTGACGCGCGCGCGGAGAGAAAGTGGAGTCGCCTTGACCTCCGTCCAAGGAGTTGAACGCTGCCCCAAGTGCAATGAGGAGAAGCTCATCTATGAAATTGAGCTGAGGACAGGGGAGGAGTGGGCGCTTTGTGAGGCTTGCGGCTTTGGATACCAATCGGTGCTCTCACTTCATTGCACTGATTGCGAAAGTTGGTTAGAAGAGGCGGACATCTACGGACTGAGGTATCATTCCCCGCCTGCCCATCCGGATGGTCTGCGTTACAAGGGGCAGAATTACGGCCTTCCAATTTTCAAATGTCCAAACTGTGGCAGTTCGAGGATGACGGTTGAGCTGTTGGAGAAGAATGAGCCTCCCAAGGTCTGGGTACTTCCCCTCAGTGCGCTCAGACCCATTGAGGAACTGTTGGAACAAGGGAAGTCTCGAGGCTCGGACCCTTGAGGTCAGTAGTAGTAGACCAAAGGCTTGGGTACCCTCGGAGTCAGGAGGCTGCGAAGCCACATGGATGAGAAGATCGGAGGAGAAAACGCCGTTCTACATCCTACGGAAGAGAGTCAGGGAAAAGGACAATTGAACCAAGGAGGTGAAGCTGACCAGATCAAAGATCTACTCGAGGAGTGCGTTCGTGTCCCACGGTGCACGCGCGCCTGAAGGGACTTGAGCTAGATGAGTGAAGAGGAGACCGTTCAGGTGCCGAAGTCCGAGCTTGTCAAGGTGCTTGCGCGGCTTGAGCATCTTGAAGACTCGATCCGGCGAGGCGGGCGACCTGCCGCTTCAGCTCCTGAATCTCGGTGATCCAGCTCCTCCGCTCCTCCTCAAACTCTCCCTTCAGTACTGCCTCTGTCTGGTTCAGGCTGACGTAGGGTTCGACCTTCCTGTACTCTTTGACAAGGTCTTCCTCGTGAAGCTCGTCGCGATGGTTGTAGATCCACTGAATCCCCTTCATGTGTCCCGCAAAGAAGTCCCGAAGCTCGGCTTTGACCCCGGCATGGCTGGCCTCAGTCTCGAACGAGTGTCTCAGGTAGTGGGTGTGCCACGAGCCAGGGTCTCCGTTCTTGACCATCCCCTGCCTGAACAGCCTGGTGGCCATCTGCTGGAGTACGCCATTGAGATGGGCCCGGTCCATGGTCATCCCGCTCTTACCGAGCATGACGAAGTCTTCCGGCGTCGGCTCCCTTCCGCCCTGCTCAGCCCACCTGCCCCTCCACATCTTCAGGAGGCCTACAGAGTCCCTTCCGATGAAGGTGTAGTAGGGCTTCCTATGCAGCTTCCTCCCCTGGAACGAGAGCTTCACCAGGTGCTCGCCACTGTCGAGGCCTTCCAAGTCTCTCCAGGTCAGGCTGAGCACCTTGCCAATCTCTGTGCCCGACTGCCAGACCATCAGGAGGGGGAGCCTCTGCTGGGGAGGAAGCGCGCTGAGGGTCGCCCTGATGTCCCCTGCCTCGAGCGGCTTCGGAGGTCTCTGATCCGTCTGAGGCTCTGAAACAGAGAAGTCTCCGAAGAGGGTGGAGTCATTCCTCTTGTAGAACTCCCTCACTGCGGTGGACGTCATCTTCCGCGTGGAGTAGGAGACGCCCCTATCGACGAGGCAACGGTTGACATACCCGTCAAGCCAGTCGGTGTGTCGTCTCTTCGTCTCCACGTCCGTTGCCTTCGACTCGTAGACGCAACGGAGGTTGTCGGTCACCAATTCGTCCAGGGAGATGGACACTCTCTTAGATGTCCTCAGCCACCTGACGTAGAGGACCAGCTGGTTCAGGTAGGTCACCTTCGTGGTGGGCTTCCCATACTTCGAGATGAAACGGTCCACCGACCTGTAGGGGCCGAGTTCGGCCATGAGGCGGGCCAGCTCCCTCTCAAGGTGGGCCCTACTGCAGTCCTTCATTCTACCGTCTAAAAATAGGTTCGCCATTCCGCGCTTGTACTGCTAAATAGGATGCCACTCCCACGCCGAAGTGGTTGCCGCGCTTCGCTCACATGTCAGATATTCACATCGGGGCCTTCAGGCAGCCCGAGCTCAAAGACCTCGTGACGAAGGCCTTCGACCGACGAAGAGGTCGACTTCGTAATAATGTCAGGCGACATCTTCGACTCGAACATCCCTGACCTTTCCTCAGTCAGGAAGGCGACCGGCAGGATAAGGGAGGCCAGAGAAAGAGGCATCAGATTCTACGTAGTCTACGGCAGCCACGATTACAGTCCCAACCACGCTTCCGTCGTCGACGTGCTCGAAAGTGCGGGTCTCTTTACGAAGGTTGACCGGGGGGAAGTAAAAGACGGCAAACTCGAACTGGATTTCGTCGTTGACGAGACAGGGGCCAAGATCTGCGGCATCTCTGGCAAGAAGCTCTCCCTCGACCGGGCCGAATACGCGGCGCTCGACAGGCAGAAGCTGGAATCCGAGCCGGGCTTCAAGATCTTCGTGTTCCACGGAGCGATCGACGAGCTGAAGCCCCAGTCCCTTTCCGCCATGGGAAGCATGCCGGCCTCCTACCTCCCGACAGGCTTCGACTACTATGCCGGCGGCCACGTCCACAGTCACAGCTCGCAGGACCTTCCTGGGAGGAGGAACGTAGTCTATCCCGGCCCCCTCTTCGCGACAGACTTCAGGGACCTGGAGCCGCTGGCGAAGGGCGCGGAAAGTGGATTCTACGTCGTGGACTTCGAGAATGAGGTGGAAAGTGTCACCTTCACCCCAACAAAGGTTTGCGACGTGCTCGGGCTGGAGTACTCCGCGCACGGAAAAGACGCGCGGCGGACCAGGCTCGCGCTTTCGGACTTGGTTCGATCCTCGGATGTCAAGGGCAAGGTCGTCCTTCTCAGGGTGCAGGGAGAGCTATCCGAGGGGTCGACGTCCGACATAGGTTTCCCCTCGATCCGGAAGGAACTGGCGTCGAGGGGCCCGATTTGCGTCCTCCCGAACCTCAGCCAGCTCACCTCGAGAGACCTGACCATCCCAACCGGGCCTCCGAAGGCATCTCATCAGACAGAGCGGGAGTTCTTCTCTCAACGCATCGCTTCCGTGAAGTCCTCAGAATCGAGGCTGAATGGAGAGAGCGGGACAGAGCTCTCGCTCGAACTCCTGAAGTGCCTCAAGGAAGAGAGGAAGGAGAACGAGACGAAGGTCGACTATCAGGCGAGGACGGAAAAGGCGGGAATCAGCGTTCTCGGTTTGGCTGGTGACCTGTGACGCTGCTTACGCATCTCTCGCTGAAGAACATCCGGAGCTTCAACGACGGTTCGGAGGTGAGCATCGACTTTCCAGAAGGGACGGTCCTCTTCGAAGGAGACATCGGATCCGGCAAGTCCACGATTCTGTACGCGGTGGAATTCGCCCTCTTCGGTCTCGGAGACATGAGCGGCAGCTACCTCCTGAGCGAAGGGACGAATTCAGGCCACGCCAAGGTAAGGGTCACCCAGGGCGGAAGGAATCTGGAGATCTACCGGGGGCTCAGAAGAACAGGTGAGAACGTCGTCCAAGAGAACTGTTACATCTCGGAGGACGGAACCAAGACGGAGCTCTCGCCCGGGGACTTGAAGCAGCGCGTGATCAGCCTGCTGGGGTTCAACGAGCCGTCGCACCCGCGCGCGGAGAGTCTCGTCTTCAGGTACGCCGTCTTCACGCCTCAAGAGCAGATGAAGGAGATAGTCCAGCGCAACGCGGACGACCGGCTCCTGGTGATCAGGCGCGTCCTCGGCATCCAGAGCTACCAGGTGGCCGCCGAGAATTCGGACCTCATCCACAGGCGCTTGCGAAACGAGGCCAGGGCGATTGAGGCGGCGACCGAAGACCTCGAAGAGATAGAGGCGGAGGCCGCACTGCAACAGTCGAGAATCAAGGAACTGAGCTCCCGCATCCCTCAACTCCAAAACGATGAAGCCGCGGCGAAGGCCGAGCTAACCTTACTCACGAAGCAGTGGGAAGATGCAAGAGACGAACGCGAAAAGGTCGGCGCAGCTGCCGGACGGATTCCGGAGCTCAGGAGAAGCATAGCGCGCCTGCACTCCGACATCGAAGAGGACGAGAAGCGAGTCTCCGAACTCGAGCGAAGCCTCGAGCAGGAGTATGTCCCTTCGATCAAGTCCTTCCAGGCGAGGGCGCCTCCGTCGAAGAGGAGCGCCACGGTCCTCGAGACGAGTCTCAAGTCCAGGCAGAATACCTTAGACAGGAAGCGTGAATCCTTGGCGCTGCTGGCAGGACAGCTCAAGGAGACGAAGGAGCTCGTCAAGGGCAGAGTCTGCCCGCGCTGCGGGCAGCGGATACCGGATGACTTCAGAGACCAGTCTGCGCACTTGGAGACAGAGCTGGAAGGGATGACCGAAGAGGTTTCAGCACTTGAAGACGAAATCTCAGGGTTGGAGGACCTGGTGAAGAAAACACTTCTCTACGCGGAAGAGGAGAGAGAGCATCGCCGGAATCTCAAGCGGAAGACAGAGATGGACGCCGATATTGCGGACAGAAGAAACCACGGGTCAGAGTCGCGTCGAGAGATGAGACGCCTCGAGGACGAACTCTCCAGGTCGGAAGCCGAGGAAGCCCGCATGTCGGAGCTCACGAGCAGAATAGACCGCATAGCGGGCGCTCTCAGGATGTCGCAGGACAGGAAAGAATCCGCCAGCAGGGAACTCGTCGAATCGATTACGAAGCAGAGCGAGGGAACCGAGTCGCTGAAGAGGCTGACGTCTCAGATTGAAGAAAGGAAGATGAAGAGAGCCAAAGGGCAGCGCCTCAAATCGTACGCCTCATGGCTCGACGATTTCTTCAAGCCCACCGTTGAACTGATAGAGAGACAGGTGATGGTCCAGACCAACTCGAGGTTCAGCGAACACTTCCAGCGCTTCTTCTCCTCTCTGGTCGACGACCCCGACCTTCGCGTTCGGGTGCTGGAAGACTTCTCTCCCGTCTTCGAGAGGCAGGGATACTTCCAGGAATTCGACTCTCTCAGCGGCGGGGAGCGGACCAGCATCGCGCTTGCATACAGGTTCGCCCTGAACGCGATCGTTCAGGAAGACATAGGGTCGGGGGCGGGTGACCTTGTCATCCTGGACGAGCCGACTGACGGGTTCAGCAAGGAGCAGATCCAGAAGATGCGTGACGTCATTGAAGAGTTGCATTCGAGGCAAGTGATCCTCGTTTCCCATGAGAAGGAGTTGGAGTCGATGGCCGACAGATTGATGCTCGTTGAAAAGGTGAACGGCACTTCGAAAGTATCCTCCGTCTAGTCGAGTCACTCACTCCTGCGGCTTCGTCAGAAGCCCTTCGACGATATGCCCGAAGCAGGGAGGCGTCTTCATCCACGCGGGGGGCAATGTAGTAATACCTGTGTCCAAGTGCATCTCCTGAACACGATGGCCGACATCGAGAGGATGTTCAACCCGAGAACCGTCGCCCTGATCGGAGCCACGGACAAGGAGGGGGCGGTCGGTGAGGCGACGCTCAAGAACCTCCTTATCGGAAAGGGGAAGCGCTCAATCTTCCCTGTTAACCCGAAACACGAAAGCTTGATGGGCCTCAAGTGCTATCCTGCCCTTTCGGCGATTCCGGAGCACGTCGACCTCGCCGTGGTCGCCACGCCCGCAGGCTCCGTCCCCGCCGTCGTGGAGGAGTGCGGGAAGGCCGGGGTCGACGGCATAGTGATCATCTCAGCAGGTTTCCGAGAGGTGGGAGAGGCGGGCGCAAAGCTCGAGGAGGAGATCAAACGAATCATGTCAAAGTACGACATCAGGCTGTTAGGCCCGAACTGCGTCGGCTTTGCCAGGCCCTCGGCCCATCTCAATGCGACTTTCCTCAGGGACAACCCCGAGCCCGGCTCGATCGCGTTCATCTCTCAAAGCGGGGCCCTCGGTTCCGCAATCCTGGACTGGGCGATGACCTCCCACGTTGGCTTCAGCCTCTTCGCCTCGCTGGGGTCGATGCTGGACCTCGACTTCGGCGACCTGATAGACTTCTTGGGGAGCGACCCATCGACAAGGAGTATCATACTCTATGTGGAGGGGATCGGGCACGCGAAGAAGTTCATGAGTGCGGCGAGAGGGTTCGCCCGCACAAAGCCCATCATCGTCCTGAAGGCGGGAAAGCACAAGACAGGGGCCAAGGCCGTCCGGTCCCACACCGGGGCGCTCGCTGGCGATTTCGAGGTCTACGACGCGGCCTTCAAACGGGTGGGTGTCGTCAGGGTCGACGAGATTGGTGACCTCTTCAACTGCGCCAGCGTCCTGGACTCGAGGCACCTGCCCGCAGGACCCAGGCTGGCCATAGTCACAAACGCGGGTGGTCCCGGAGTCTTGGCGTCCGACGCGGTCACCGACCAGGGCGGAGAGCTGGCGAAGCTTTCGGACGAGTCGATGCGGACCCTAAACGAGCACCTCCCTCCATTCTGGAGTCGTGGTAACCCAGTGGATGTGTTGGGGGACACAGACGTAACCAGGTACGCGAACACCCTCGACGTTTGTCTCTCCGACCCGAACGTCGACGGTCTCCTTGCGATCTTCACTCCCACGGGAGTCACCCCATCCACCGAGCTCGCCGACGCTGTCATCAGGTCCTCGAAGGACCGACGGAAACCAATCCTCACCGTCTGGATGGGCGAGAAGGCCGTCGTCGAAGCGAGGAGGAAATTCACCGAGAACAGCATTCCGACCTATCCGACGCCGGAACAGGCCGTGAAGACGTACATGTACATGTACAGGTACCGGCGGAACCTCGACCTGCTCTACGAGACGCCTGAAGAGCTCCCTGTCGACATGATGCCTCCCAGTAGTCATCTGAAGCTCATCACCAGGAGAGCCATCAGGGAGGGGAAGCTCCTTCTGTCGCAGTCTGACGCGGACAAGTTCCTCGACGCTTACAACATCCCCAGACTCGCGGGCGGGTTCGCCAAGACTCCGGACGAGGCTGTGATGGTCGCGCGCAGGGTCGGCTATCCCGTTGTCCTGAAGGTCGTCTCCCAGGAGATCGCCCACAAGAGCGACGTGGGAGGGGTCGTGACGGGCATAACCTCGAGTGAAAAACTTGCGGACGAGTTCGTTAAACTCGTCGAAAGGGTGAAGACCGTGAAACCCGACGCCCGAATCGACGGCGCCTACGTGCAGAGGATGGCCGGGGCGGTCGACTACGAATTGATACTCGGTTCAAAGAAGGACGTGGACTTCGGTGCAGTGATGTTGTTCGGGTCGGGGGGCACAGGGGTGGAGCTCTTCCGAGACTTCTCAATCGGGCTGCCCCCGATGAACCAAGTCTTAGCACGGAGGATGATGGAAGAGACCATAATCTACAAGGCCTTGTCTCGTGGTCTCAGGAACAAACTCCCTGTCCCGCTGAAGCCTCTCGAGGAGATCATCGTCCGCCTCTCAAGCATGATCGCCGACTTCCCGGAGATCGCGGAGATGGACATCAACCCACTATTCGTGACCGAGGGGAAGGCGCTGGCTGCCGACGTAAGGATCCTTCTCGACCCGACGGCGCCGAAGGAAGGTATCCCATATCCGCACCTTATGATAATGCCCTACCCGACCAAGTATGTCGTCCCGTACAAGCTCGAGGACGGGACCGACGTGCTCCTCAGACCGATCAGGCCGGAGGACGAAGCGATGGAATCAGAGTTCATCAACGGTCTGTCGGAAGAGTCGAGCAGGCTCAGGTTCTTCAGCATAGTCAAGAACCTCCCTCACGGGGATCTGGTCCGCTTCTGCAACATCGACTATGACAGGGAGATGGCAATAGTGGCAGAGGTCAAGCAGGGGGAAAAGAGCCGAGAGATCGGGGTGGGCAGACTAATCGCCGAGCCGGACCACAAGCGCGGAGAGTTCGCGGTCGTCATAGCCGACCAGTACCAGGGCAGAGGGCTGGGCAGGAAGCTGCTGGACATGCTGATCGACATAGCCGAGGACAAGCGCCTCGAATCGATCTACGGCGTGATTCTGAAGGACAACAGGACGATGCTGGCCCTGTGCAAGGAGATGGGGTTCACTCTCACCCCGCAGGAAGACGTGATGAAGGCTGAGCTGGCGCTCATCCTTCCAGCCTACTCTAGCCCTGAGACCAGCCAGATTCGGGAGAAGGGAAAACAAGAGGTGAAGGAGAAACAGGAAGGTGGAGCAGACGCCGATTCGCTCTCCCAATAAGAACGCTGAGCGACAGAACCCTGAAACCTCTCCTACACCCTAGTCTGACCAATTCTCTCGTAACCCACGGATAGAGTATGCACCAAGGAATCTTGTAGTCGCTTATCTCTTCAAACAGGCCGTATTCCTAAATAACTTGGGTCTTGGAGGCAGCTCGCCCGTAATGAATGCCCTAAGCAAGATCTGGATGGATGGCAAATTCGTCGACTGGGATGATGCGAAGACGCATATCCTTACACACGGCCTTCACTACGGCTACTCTATCTTCGAAGGGATACGGTGCTTCTCCACCCCGGAAGGCCCTGCAATCTTCAGGCTCAAAGAGCACACGGAGCGATTCCTCAACAGCGCAAAGATCTACATGATGAAGATCGACTACTCAGCGAAGGAGCTGAACGAAGCCTGCGTCGAACTGGTCAGGAAGAACGGCATCCCTGAGGTGTACATCAGACCAATCGCGTACTCAGCCTACGGAGAAATGGAGTTGAACCCGATGAAGAGCAAGATATCCGTGGCAATCGCTTCCTGGGAGTGGGGTCCGTACCTGGGCAAGGACTCTGTCGACAAAGGCGTCCGCGCGACCATTTCAAGCTGGGTCAGGGTTGACTCGCGAGCCCTTCCCCCGCAGGCGAAGTGCGCGGCCAACTACGCCAACGCCGCGCTCGCGAAGATGGAGGCAATTAAAGCGGGATACGACGAGGCGATACTGCTGAATAGCAACGGCGCGGTCGCTGAAGGGCCGTCGGAGAACATCTTCAAGGTCAAGGACGACGTCCTCAGCACCCCTCCCGCGAGTTCGGGCATTCTGAGGGGAATAACCAGGGACACAGTCATACAGCTTGCCCGCGACCTGAAAATGAACTTCTACAGGAACGACATGACGAGGGAGGAAGTCTACACAGCAGACGAGCTCTTCTTCAGCGGAACCGCTGCTGGAATCGCCAAGATTCGAGAAGTCGACGGCAGGAAGATCGGGAACGGCGTCTTCCCGATGACCGAGAGGCTCAGCAGACTGTATGAAGGAACGATCCACGGGAAGGTCAAACGCTACTCGAAGTGGCTAACTACGGTCAAACACTGAACCCACCACTTCAAGCACCTTATCGCCCATTGCAATGCGAGGCGTCGACAATTCATACTAGATTCTCGAGCTGTGGCCGAGAATACTTAAATTCGGTTGGCCAATCAACTCACATGAGAATCTGGGGGCAGATGTCTTGGCTGACCTAAGAGACAGGTTGAAGATTAATGAAGAGAACCTGAGGAACATCAACGATTTTCTGCTCAGAAAGGACAATCAGCTCGTGAATGGCTTGCTGGAAATCGTCGACAAGTACGGCGGCGTTGATGAGATCAACCACAGAGCCAAAGAAGCACGCAAGATTGACAACCTCATGAAAAGGCTCGCGAAAGGCAAGTCCGGGTTTGTCAAGGACCTCGAATGGTTGACTGAACAACGTGACAAAGAAGCCTTCATCAGCGTTTCAGATTACAGAAGGAAGGTTTTGGGGAGCAAAGCGGATTCAATGAAGTTTGACGAGTCGTTTGCAGTCACTCTGGAGATCAGCGCCTTCAACTTCTTCCCGTGGCTTGTCGAGGAAGCAAAGAAATCGATTGCAAAGAAGGAGCTAATGCCAGCGCGATACATACGTGTCCGTTCGATGAAGGAACAGGTCGAGGACGATGACATCCTGGCTTTTGCGGCAGCAATGCCGATTATCGGTGCGTCATACGTCCAAACGCTTGACACGAAAGGCACGTTGCCCGGGCCAGATGGCAAACCGATCAACGTTCACCTAGGAGGGCCTGACACTATTACTGGCTACTTCGGCGGGGCAGGTGTCCCGAACGAATACTCACTCAAATGGGTCGAGGAGTTCCTCCACTACTACACCGAGTACGGTCTCCCGCAGGTTTTGAACATGAACTCGGGCACCGTGCTTCTGGGGTACTGGTTGCACAAGCTGGGAATCGACATAGAATTCAAGATTTCAGTCTTCTTGGGAATCGACAACCCCTATTCAATCCTCTGGACGCTGATGACCGCCAAACTCTTCAGCCGCAGCGATGGCTCGAGTCCGCTCATTGGCTTCAATCTCTCGAACTCGGTTGACAACCGGACCATAGAGCTGGCTGCCTATGTCCGGAATGCCTTTGACTTTGAAAGCGTGATTCGTCTGGAGCATCACATCACTGAAGCCTACAAGAGCATCGTGAGACAACCGTATGATCGGACTGCTGAGCTCGTGAAGCTTGCAAACCACGTGAAGAACATCGGCGCCAAACACGAGGGTGGTGTTCCCGAAACAGAGAGAGGAAGGGAACATCCTTCGGACATACTCGACTACTTCATGCCGAAGAAGGACATTGTCGAAAAGGGACTAATGCCTGTGCTCTTGGCGAACTACCTTGACAAGCACGACGCGTTGAACAGGACGGCCGAGGCTCTGACCAGACAAGGGTTGACGTTTGTTGCGGCAGAGCGCCTGCACAAGAGATAGGTTTCCGCGCGCTCTGATGCTGTTGCAATAGCCACGGCGTCGGTTGAACCCGCAAGACTACCCCGTTACATCGAACTCTTCAAGGAAAGAGGAATGTTCAGCTCCTCTGAAACTTTCGTGAGCTCTTTCTTCAGATTGTCGTCTATCGGGATTCCGTGGACGGACCTTTCGGCCGAGATGATGGCCTCTTTCTCGCCGGGGAGGTAGATTTCGTCTTTGGCTTCTCCCTTGCCGCTCATCTTTATGCTCCTCACTACTTCTTCCAAATCCCGCAGGTACTCTTCGTAGGGCCTGAAATGCGAAACATCTAGAGCCTGGACGTATTGACCTCCCTCCGTATGGAAGGCAACCTTGACCTTGCTGCTCCAGTCCGCGCCCATCAATACAGAAGAAAACAGCTCTACGGCGACAGCCAATCCATAGCCCTTGTACCCACCGAATGGTAGCAGAGCTCCCTCCAGGGCCTCAGTTGGGTTTCTCGTAGGATTGCCATGCTTGTCCAGGGCCCAGCCTTCGGGGATGCTTTCTCCCCTGCTCGCAGCCGACATGATCTTGAAGGCGGCAGATTCCGAGGTAGCCATGTCAAGAACGATTGGACCCCTTCCATTTTGAGGGAAGGTTACGCAGATAGGATTCGTTCCGAAGATGGGCTTCTTCCCACCCCACGCTGCCATAAATGCAGGGCTGTTCGTATAGACCTGCCCAATCATCTTCCTTTCGGCGATCATCATACCGTAGTATGCCAGCATGCCTACGTGCGAGGTTCTCCTTACCCCAACCACGCCAATCCCGAATTCAGCGGCTTTCTTGATGGCGAGCTCTGTAGCATACTTGCCAACCACCTGACCAAGCGCGAAATCTCCATCAACGAGGGCAGTGGCTTTCTTATCGACGACTGTTTTTATTTTCGGATTGGTATTCACTTCCCCTAGTTCTATTCCCTTGATGTAGTACGGGATCCTGGCCACCCCGTGACTGTCTACCCCTCGGAGGTTGGCCTGCACCAGATGGTCGGCGACGATCTCAGCATGAGCTTCCTTGACTCCCACCTTGGTGAAGGCGCTCTTCGTGAATTCTCGCAGATCTTGAGGGGAGGCGAGGCTCACGGATGCGACCTCCTCAGACGGATCCTTTTGGTGTCCCACTTCTGATGGTCTCTCCGGGTTTGCCGAATCAGAATTCTAGAATGGATCGTCCTATTACTTCTCCTCTCTCAAGAGCACCCAGTGCCTCGTTCACCTGTCTCAGGCCGTAGCGACCAGTCACGGACCTCGTTGTGTCTAGGATCCGCCTTTGGACCAGGTCCAGCAACTCTGGCATGTCCTGGCGGGGTCTTGCACCATAGGACCCTAACAGTCTGATGCCCTTTCTCACGAACCTGTTGATCTCGATTGGAATCGTTGTGCTCGCAGACGAAAGGCCCACAGCTACCACGCTACCCCCCGACTTGACGCTGTTGAGAGCTGTGACGTACGTCTCAGGCCTTCCCGTCGCTTCGAAGGCAACATCGACGCCTTTGTCATCAGTGAGCTCCAGTATTCTGCGTGCAGTTTCTTCTTGAGCCGCATTTACAACATCAGTCGCCCCCGAGAGCTTTGCTGCCTCAAGTTTCTCCTTCTTCACGTCGACGGCGATTATCTGAGCTGCTCCAAAGACTTTGGCCACTTGGATTATGCTTGAGCCGACCCCCCCGACACCTATGACGGCGACCGATTGGGAGGCTCTGAGATGGGCTTGATTCTTCACCGCTCCGTAGGCCGTAAGACCAGCACATCCCAGCACGCACGAATCTGCAATTGAAATCCCATCTGGGAGTGGGAACACTGCGTTGGAAGGTACCACAGCGTATTCAGCCATGCCACCCATGCTGAACATCCAAATTGGCTGCCCGTTGTGATCGTATATCCGGGTTGTTCCGTCGTAAAGCACCCCCTTGAGCCTGTTGAGAAGATAGAACGTCTCACACAGGTCTTCATGACCGTTGATGCAATAGTGACAGGACCCGCACGGCATTATCACTGTACAGACCACCCTGTCGCCTCCTTTCAGACCATTATCGTTTCCAACCACCTTCTCCACGACTCCTGAGACTTCATGACCCAACACCACGGGGAGAGGAAAGGCTGTATGGCCCTTGACCAAGTGGAGATCGCTATGACAGACGCCGCAGGCAGCCACTTTTACCAAGACTTCGTTTTCTTTTGGTTCTGGCTTTGCAACATCTTCGATTGCCAGAGGTCCTCCAATTCGTCTGAGAACGGCAGCGTTCATGACTGAGCCTGATTCATTCACGACGACTCCGAGTAAATAGACTTTCTGCCGAACAGATGAACGCATTTCTCCACTCGATATCCTGAGTTCCCCGGCAAAGGTGACTCGAAGGTCCCTGGAGAATGAGCTATTGACATCAGATGTGTGATGTGCCTGAGACACACGAGGACCGGATTGCCTCGTAATCGCCATTTCGTTCGTCCAAATCTTTTTCTAGCCACATGCAACTTCGCCAGATAATGCAGGAGCATCAATCCAGGCTGGTTGAGACGACAAACCCGGCGACCGGCGAACATCTGGAATCATACCCTGTCTTCTCCGATGATGAAGTGGCCCAGGTAGCAAGGAGGGCGCGTGCAGCATTTGAAAAATGGAGAAAGCTGTCGGTTGATGAACGTAGCGATTATTTGCGAAAGTTGGCGAGCGCGCTTCGAGCGAAGAAGAATGATTATGCGAAACTCATGACGCTTGAAATGGGAAAGCCAATCAGTCAATCGGAGTCCGAAATAGACAAGTGCGCCTGGACAGCGGAATACTACGCCGAGAACGCGAAGAGTTGGCTGGCCGAAGAGTACGTGGAAACGGATGCCAAGTCGAGTTTCGTTGAGTTTGATCCCCTCGGAGTCATCCTCTCAGTCATGCCTTGGAACTACCCTTTCTGGCAGGTCTTGCGCTTCGCCATCCCGACTATGGTCGCCGGGAACACGTCGATATTGAGGCACTCTACGGTCTGCCCCGGGTCGGCCCTAGCCGTTGGAGAAGCCTTCGAGAATGCGGGGTTCCCCGAGAGTGTCTTCACGTCGGTAATCGCGGGACACGACGCGGTTGCTAAGCTAATGGCGTCAGAGGAAATCTCGGGAGTCTCTCTCACAGGGAGCGTCGAAGCGGGCAGAAGAATAGGGGAGTTAGCCGCGCAAAACTTCAAGAAGTTTGTATTGGAATTAGGAGGGAGCGACCCGTATATCGTTCTGGAGGATGCTGACGTCAGGGAAGCTGCGAGAACTGGAGCGGATGCGAGGGTACTCAACTCAGGACAGAGCTGTATCGCGGCAAAAAGGTTCATTGTGGTTGAATCCGCGGCGGAGGAGTTCGTAGAGGAATTTGTCTCTCAAATGGGGAAGAAGAAGACCGGGGACCCGATGAAAGGAGAGACGGATGTCGGTCCGCTTGTGAACGTCGAGGCGGTAGAAACCTTGGACGAGCAAGTCAGGAGTTCTGTGTCCAAGGGGGCTCGCGTGAGAGTGGGTGGGAAACCACTCCCGGGAAAGGGGGCATTCTACCCTCCCACCGTCTTGGACAACGTTAAGCTAGACATGAAGGTGATTCGAGAAGAGGTCTTCGGCCCCGTTGCTCCTGTGTATGTAGTGCATGATGAAGCAGAAGCAATCAAGGTCGCAAACGACTCCGACTTCGGCCTTGGCTCGAGCCTGTGGACCACCGACATGGAGAGAGCTAGAAGGATCGCGAGGGAAATCCAATCCGGGATGGTCTTCGTTAATGCCTTGACGAAGTCTGACCCAAGAATGCCGTTCGGTGGAGTCAAGAGGTCAGGAATTGGTCGCGAGTTATCGAAATACGGCCTAAGGGAGTTTGTCAATGTGAAGTCGGTAAACATCTATGGGACCTTCATCTCACGAGTGAGATGAACGTTGAAGCAAGCCAGACGAAGGCCCTAGTGTTTTGTCAAGAACTCGGCACCCGACGGCTACTCCTCGTCCGAGAACTATGGGTTTGCACACTAAGTTTGTTGAATTCCGTCGATTCCACATATTCTAGGTCTTTGAAGGGACGAGCCCCCGATGGAGGGTCTTTCTCCCTCCACCGAGGCATTGCATTCGACGTGTGTCGGCCGTAGTCCTCCTTAGAGCGATGCCAAGCAAGCGTTCCAGTGCAGGACACTTCGAAAAGGGGGAAAGGACGTATGAGACTTTCTTGAAGGTCGTAGGCTGGAAGAGCGACTACCGTAGCGTCCAGAAGCTTCTGAACCACCTTGGCAGACGAACCAAGAGCGAGGGTAGCAAGGAGAGTTATCTCAGTTGGCTCTACCGTTTCTGCAAGAAGGTCGGCAAGAATCCTGACGAAGTAGTCGGCATGAAGCCCGTTTGGCTCAGAGAGAACACGCAGGAGTTTGTAGACGAGAGTGGACAGACAAGGGGGGAGACTGGCAATCTTGCCAGAGCCGCACTGGCTGCCTTTCTGAAGTCAAACGGATTCGACGGCGGTGAAAAGAAGCTCATTCAAATTCGAGGTTTCTTCTCTCCTGTCCGCAAGTCACTCGAAATGACGGACTACGTCCCGTCGAAAGAGGAGATTCAGAAGATGGCAAACTCAGGAAAGCTGAACAACAACAGGGACAGGGCAATCATCCTCTTCCTGTATTCATCTGGTCTTCGGCAAGGAACCCTGAGGGCGCTGCGTTACAAGGACATCAAGGCGGAGTTTGAAAGCCAGACCATACCGTTGAAGATTCCAGTCTATCCTGAGATGAAGGAGGTCTTGCCTGATGCCTGCAAAGGCTCAATCCCGTATTACACTTTCATCAACGGAGAAGCGCGTGAGGCCCTGAAGGGCCACCTCACGGAGCTTGAATCGAAGATTGGGAAGCTCAAGGATGAGGATGTCATATTCAACGGGTGGACACGCAATTCCTCTATCAGCAAGAGGCATCGTCCTCTCTCTAGGTCGTCAGTGGACTTGCTTGTCAAGAACGCGGCTCAAAGGGCGGGCATCGAGAGGTGGAAAGACGTTCATCCGCACTGCTTGAGAAAAGCCTTCGACAGCGCGTTGAGAGAGGACACGGCTGACGGAAAGAAACTTGACACGAAGACCCAAGAGTTCCTGATGGGGCACATCCTCCCCGGCGCACAGGAGCATTACTTCGACAGGGACAAAGTGGAATCCTTACGAGCCGAATATGCGAAACTGAACTTTGCACCGTCAAGGCCACTCGACGAGAGGACAATCGTCTCGGCGTTCAACAGACAATACCTCTCGGTAGCTGGCTACTCAAACGAAGAGCTTGACAAGAAGGGCGACCTCTCCAAGCTAACCCCTCAAGAAGTTCAGGAGCTAATCAAGCAGAAGCAGATGCAGAGTCTGGGCCTGAACGGAAACCATCAGAAGATAGTCCGTGCTGCGGAAATCGAAAGCTGGGTCACTCAGGGTTGGGATTTCGTAACCAGCCTGCCAGACAGCAAGGCAGTAGTCAGGCTTCCTAGTCCTGCCTAGGGAGTCGACTCATCCCACCTGCCGTTCTAAGGACAAAAGGGAGTTTTCTAAGGACATAAGAAGATATTCCGATTTCTTAAGGACATAAAGAGAATATTGGGTATTTTATGTCCTTAACATCAAATATTTAAGTATTCTGATTTGCAACCCTGAACCATGCAACGAGAGGGTTCGACTCCGACAACCTACTCCCAAGAGATGGTTAGTCTAGTCGGAGTGAAGCAACTAGCTCAACAGATGCTTCCCAGTAGTAGCGCACTCAGAATTATCCTACTCTCTCAGCCTGACATCCTACCCAGAAGCGAAGCCCTCTCAAAGATGGAAATCTGCTCTCAATTGCTTTACCAAGAGGTTGGACGAAAGTGAATCGACTCACGGTTCAAGGTCTACAGCCTCACCCTGCTAACCTCGTTGATGTCATCCAAGTTCGGATTGAAGCCATCTACAAGAAGAGTGACTACAAGGGTTGTCCATCCTGCTTCAAGCACGTTGAAGACGAGGTGGGAGATGCTATCAGATGCGGCAGCGATATCTGTAACGACAAAGAGGTGACTGTGGAAAGACTGCCGATAGTTACGCTTCTTGGAGATAGCGCGGGTAGGATGTATCTCTTAGACTTCTCACCCTTCGGGTTCGTCCTCACCAATGAAGAGGAACTAGTTGGAAAAGAAATCGTTGTCCGTGGCTTGAAAGGGCAAAAGGTTCCAATTGAGAGACAAGACAGCGTCGGTAGTTCAGAGGCCCAACGGGTCTTTGTTCTGCACATGGAGATGGTTCCTGTCTCAAGCCCACAAGTCTTGGACGGCCCCTTTCAGGCCAGATTACTCTCTTGCTTGTTTGACAGACAACCCACCCAAGACAAGAAATTGGGGTTCAATTTTGAACTTCTAGGACACGTCGCTAGGAAAGAGGTTCAAAGTATCTACAGCACCTTTAGTTCTGAGTGGGTTGGTTTGGACACATATGTCGGCAGAGAGTCTGAGACAGGATATGACTTCAGAGACTCCTTCTCCGGTCTCGTGGAGACAGACGAATACAAGAACACAAGCGGCAACTACTACGTTACAGAGTATCTGAAAGGCCCGAAGGCTCAACATTATGTCTTCGGTGCTGTCAAAGAAGACCACGAAACGATTGATTTCTTGAATAGTCTGGGTAAGAGATACTTCGTTCTGGGCGAACAGGTAACACAGTTTCCACTCGCAGATAACGGAAAAATCCAAACCGAATGTGTAGAACCATGCTCTCGCCTTAGGGACGACATCTTAAGACGAATAATTCTTGCAGACGACAGAAGAACTGAGTTCGAAAGATTAGTGCTTGATGATTCTTGCAGAAGTATTGCTCGAATTCTTTGCGGCTCCAGTCCAGTTCAAGTCGACAAGATAAGGCATGATGCCATACTCGGCAGAACAACTGTCTTCCGTCACCTCAAACACTTGGGCAAGTTAGTGTTTAGGGAAAAAGGACAGCCTCGCAAGCGGGGCAGACCCACCCTCCTCTATTACGCTTCACCTATGTTAAGGGCATGGATGATACTTAACGATACTAATCCCAACTAGCCTCCACAGACCCATATCCAACTATAGTAGAGTAGTAGCATTGTCTAACCCTAGATAGAAGTGAAGTGAGGTGAGTCTCTTAGGGTTGAGGGAAGAGAGTATTCCTTCTCTTTGCGGCAAGGCCTTCAATTTCTTATCTTTAGAAAGTTCTAGCTAGGACAGAATTATGTCCTTAAGATGGATTATGTCGTTGGAATTCTTCCGGCTTTATAGAGGTCAAGTAAAACTGGATGTTGTTACCAAGTGCTGACGGTTGTGGGTGTTCTTCTGCCCCCACCTTCCTTCGCCCAATTCTTTCGAATCCAGAAGCAGTTGAAACATAGCACCTGATATCCTTCGGGATAGCCTTTCTTCCTGAGCCAAGCGTAGAACGAACCTCCTTTCTTCTTAGCCTGTTTTGCTTCGATGGTCTCTTCCTCGTTCACCGGGCCTAGAGTGAGTGCCCTCACGTCAGTAAACGGTTCTTTGTGCATCCCTAGGGGATTAGAGCATTTGATTTCTCCTGCTGAGTAATGGGTCAGGGAGTTCATTCTGTCTTGCAGGTTCCTCTTCCTGTTGGTTTCCACATTCCTACGAATTATCTCTCCATTGTGGTCGCGGCGGTATATCTGTCGCCTTCGGGCACGGATAGATGCAGTGAGTTCTTCTCTCTCTTTTGTGAGTGGAGTCGCCATCAATTGTAACTATAGCGTCCCTCTCTTATAAATACCGGGGGTATTGACGATGGTAAGATTGTTCAAATCCCACGGACAGAGAGTCCAACCATTCATTATATTCCGAAACTAGCTAGGTGTCTCGGATACCGAGCCTTACCTAACGCCTCTGGATTTCTTTATCGATAAAGAACTCCGTATTTTGGTTCTGTCAACTCTGCATCGGATTCAGGGGACTGTCAGAATCCATTGGATAGACCTCTTTCGGGTTCCGCAAAGTTATCGGTTGATGGCCGAATGCACGACCCACGCGAATAGTGCGGAGAATAGAATTCCGAAGCCTACCATGATTTCGATTAGCCTCGTGGCTCCGATTGACGATGGTTCTGTGGAAGTAAGATACGCAATCGCAAAGCAAATTATCGCCATCGTCAAGAACGTAATTGCCAACCTCCCGTTGGATTCTGACAAGTCCAACTGCCTACCACCGACAAACCCTCCCATCTTAAGCCCAACCCATCAACCGAGATTTCACGAGAAGAAGAAACTCTTGGAAATACCGACAACTCCATAGAACCTTCTTTGGTGTCATTAAATAGACAAACCAAACCCGAATAGTCGTGGGAAGGCGACTTCTCGGAATCGTTGTTTTCCTTGCTCTATTTGGGGTTGCGTCTGCGATAATGTTTCTTGGTGGCGTTCCTTTGGCCGACTACCTGCCTGACATCGTGGGAGGCCTGATTGGGGCAAGTCTTCTCGTTTTAGCATGGACTTTTAGGCCTGAGATTGACCACATGGCAAGACCGAGGAAGGCCGAAACTCCTGAAGTTACTGAGGTCAAGGGGAAGCTCGAAGCTGGACTTAGTGTCAAAGTAACCGTAGCTAAACCTAAGAAGGATTGGAAGAAAATCGCATTCACGGCCTACGCAGGCTTCTTGGGGAGTGCCACATTAGTCTACGTTGGGTGGAAGACCTATTCTCTGACTCCTGCTCCCATTCCTCCATCTGCGTTCCTTCCAATAATTACTGCAATTGTGGGAGGAGTCGCCCTCGCGGTCTTCACGGTCTATTTTATTATACAAATTCTCAGGCCTTAGACTTACTCGCGTTCTGCTTCAGGGTTATCCACTTGTTCTCTCCCCTCACCTTGATTCCTGCCAAACTGGGGGAGTTGTTCTTGCCATCAAATGTCGGAAGGTGGACGGGAAATGATTATCAGATGAAGTCAAGAAGCTAGAAATGATGGGTGCCGTGTTGTTTGTAGCCGCAGTGGTGGCCGCCGCTTTCGCCACAGCAGGGTTTGTGGTTTGGTATATCGACAGTGGCTTGGCAAGCAAGGCGACGACCTTGTCAGGTGTCTCTCAACTCAACGGAGAGGCGAACCTCGCGTTTGTAATTGGAGTGGTTGCTGCGTTCTTCGCCGCGTTTCTTTTTGTTATGGCACTAAGAGACCCCTAAAGGCAAAAGCACTATCCGGTTCTGTCAACTCGTCGTTTGGTGAGTGTAGCCCCAGCATGAGGCATAAGAGTGCGGATTGCAGACCTTTTGGCATTGTTCGTCTTTGTGGACGAAGCGGGAGACTTAGGCTTCAATGATGGTTCGAGCAAGACGATTGTGGTTGCCTACGCGATTGTGAATAGCCCGGAGCGAGTGAGGATAGACCTCAACCGATTGAGAAAGAAAATACACCAACGCCACAAAATGGACATATCGGAGTTCAAGTTCTCCAGCGACTCAGAATTTGTGCGCTCCAAAGTCCTTGCAGAGATAGTCCAACAAGACCTGTCGATAGGATATTTCGTCGCTGACAAGAACGCAGTGAAGAATGGTCTGAGGAAAGACCCGACAAGGCTCTACAACTATGTAGTCGTCAACTACGTAATCACGAACATGGTTCAGGCATACGACTTGAAAGAAGCCCATTTCATAATTGACAAGAGTATGCCCAGACGCTCAATGGAACAATTCAACCAGTATTTGTCAGAAAAAATCTCGTGGCGACAAGTCAGGGAGCTGGGAAAGGAGATGCCCAAGGTCGAAGTATCCCATGAAGACTCAAGGAACGACAAGTGCATCCAACTCGCTGACTACTGTGCTGGGTCGGCCTTCAATTACTTTGAACGAAGGAACAAGATACACTTCTCCCAAATAGAACCCAAAGTGAAATTCAGGAACAGTTGGGGTAATGTGAATTGGTGAACCTTTCCCTACTCGATTCCATCCCGCATCCACGGGCATCATCCTTTCGGGAAAGACCCCTTGCGGGCGTTAGTCACCAAACGCCTTAGCTGCTTACAAATTATATAAGACTATTTGACTCCTTTCGGGAAAAGGAGCCTAAATCAAGCCCTTTTGGCTTATATAGTCGAAAAGTAACGCATCCCACTGTTCTACGTAACGCATTCTCTTTGAGGGTTCCTTCGACTCTGACTACTGCGGCCTAAGCCACCAACTTCTCCTGCTTACCGTCAAGAAGAGGTGTTGTGCCTACCTTCTCGAATCCTATGACCACGACATCTCCAACTTTCAAGTCGGACTCCTCATAATCGGTCAGGCTTACTCTAATCCTGCTGGCTGCCAACTCCAAACGCTGAGGGGGAGTCCAAAACCCTCCCAGACGGTGAGACTGGATGGCATTCGCCTTCATTGATGTCGGGTCTGCCAGAGAGACCAAGACAAACGGCTGCCCGTCAGGGGAGGCTTCTAACGAAACCACGACGAGTTCCTTCTCTTTCAAACGACTTCGCCATGGAGGATTTGACTATCCCTGTAGAATCCAAGCAACTCCAATCCTTTTTCGCTTTCGAAGGGGACGAACTCTAGCATCTCTCCGTAGACAATGAATCTGAACTCCCTGAGACGAGGGTCAACAGTCCAGACCTTTCCTTTGTGTATGAAACTGGGAAGCTTTCGGGGCATTCGATTCAACGTTCTGTTTGCTCTCCTGCCAGTTTCTCTTGTCCACTGTTCCCATCCTCAATCTCGTTACACTCTCTTCGGTAGGGACACTCCCTGCATACCCACTCCCCGTCTCCGCGATAGATTGGGACTAGGGACGGTTCCTTGAGCAGAGTGGCATTGGAGAATAGGTCACGCCTCTGGACGAAGTCCGACAGCCAATACTGGAATTGCTCCTCATCGAGTTGAACCAGATACGCGGGAAAGAGACTCTCGTTTTCGTCCTTGCTCGGCATTATCCTTTGAACTTGGAGAATCCCAGTCTTCGACCCAGTAGCGAGCATATAGTAGATGAGTTGTCTAATCCAGTGTTCGTTGACTGCGGCTCTCGCCCTAGTCGTCTTGAACTCAATCGGAAACCCATCATAGATGTCAATCGAATACTGAACCCCTTCAAACTCTCCTTTCTTCTCTACAACACCTTCACCATACAGACTCTGAAGGGCTTCGTGTCGCCTTGCCCCATCTAGAAAATAGCCTAGTTGCTTCACTGTAGGAGAGACTGGTCTGATTCTACGGAATACCACTTGGCGCATACACAGGACAAGGTCTGAGACGTGGACTCCTTCACGTTGCTTTGAATACTCCATGTGGAGTCTTTCAAGCACCCTAGTCTCGATTGTCTTGTCCTGTGATATCAGACAATTTTCTGTGGCCTGCATGGCTAACCATAGGCTATCCATAGCACCTTTATAAGGATAGCCTTTGGCTATCCATTCAACATGGTCAGGATACGGGTGAAAGCAATCAAAGTGGGCAACTCAATCCGAGTAGCCATACCTGCGGACATTCTGCGTGAGGCATCCATTTCTGAAGGTGACACTCTTTTGGTGGATTACGACAGCAAGTCTCACCATGTCATTATGGAGAAAGCCTAGTCGAAGTCTTTGAGATGACAGTTTCAGAAATCATATCCTGAGTGTTACTGCGAACCGCGATTCTTCTTATAGATATGAGTCCTGCACCAATAGTTGTGGAACGGGCACAAAGCCGACTCGTTGAAGAGGAAGATTGGACATTCGCAGGTGTAGACACCCGGTATATGACTCATGGCCTGCATCCATACCCAGCGAGAATGATTCCTCAGATTTCTCGAAAACTCATCAACTTATTCGTAAGGTCGAAGCAGGATGTTGTGCTCGACCCTTTCATGGGTTCAGGTGGAGTGCTCGTTGAATCTCTTCTGAAGGGAAATGACGCGATAGGAGTTGACCTTAACCCTCTTGCAGTCTTGATTGCAAAGGTGAAGACCCGACCTCTGAACCCCAAGACTCTGAACGAGAACGCGAGAATGCTCCTTGAGAGCATCTCGCACGACATCGAGAGTGGAGTATCATATTCACCACCTACTATCCCACGACTTGATTTCTGGTATCTCCCAAATGCGATTCGTGAACTGGCCATAATCCGACACTACGTTCTGGAACTAGAAGAGAAAGACAATGCCATTGCTGATTTCTTCAAGGTGTGTTTCTCTCTCGCGGCTAGGAAGACAAGCAACATCAGAAACGGAGAGTTCAAACTATACCGCAAGCGAAAGGAAGACCTGCAGAAATACAATCCTAAACCTCTCAGAGTATTCAATGAAATCGTCAATTCAAACATTGCAAAGATGCGCGAATTCTACGAGACCATGCAAGGAATCAAGGCGGAAGCGCATATACTGAAGGGCAACACAAAACAATTACTCGAAATCAATCCGAAAGTTCTGCATGAGGGGTCGGCAACTTTGGTCGTCACGTCACCACCTTACGGAGATTCGCATACCACAGTAGCATATGGTCAATACTCTCGATATTCATCGCTGTGGCTTGGATTCGATGAAGAAGAGGTCTTCAAAGTTGACAGTGGTGCTCTAGGTGGTAAACCGATTAGTGACTTCAATGACTTGGAATCACCTACCCTAGACAATGCAATTTCCGAAGTCAGAAATGCTGGAATCAATGCTCATGATGAAACGCGGGCGAGAGAAGTTGCCGCCTTCTTTGCAGACATAGACAAGTGCATGGCAGAGATTGCCAAGGCATTGAAGAAAGGGCAGAGCCATTGCTGTTTTGTTCTAGGGAATAGAACTGTGCGAAGAGTCCAACTTCTGACTGATAAGATACTCATTGAGATTGGAAAGAAGTATGGCTACCAGCATCTAGTCACTAAATACCGAGAGATACCAACAAAGACAATCCCATGGGTGAACGCACCAGAGAACATTGCGGGCAAGGTTGTAGAGACAATGAACAAAGAAACGATAGTCATCTGGAAGTTTTAGAGCACTCTGTCTCTCGTGCTAAAACACAGGTCTAATTTGGCGGGCATCACTCTGAATCCCGTTCCATGGTCGTGAGGTCTCCCATCAGGATACTGGCCTATCCTAATGTCAATCAGAATGTCGGCGGATTTCAGGAGTCCAACGAAGTTATCAAAGTCAAATCCTGAAAGCAACCACGCTTCATTGAACCAGAATTCCTCTTCTGCACCTTTTCCTCTCGAATTTGCTTTGACATAGAGCAATCTTGGAAGTTTGGTCTGGAAGGAGTCGGACAAGGTGGTTCTGTCCCAGAATCCCATGACTTCGGGTTTAGAACCATTGTCAGCAGTCAGAACGTTTGGCGATGACCGAGAACTCACAAGTTCTATCCTGTCTTTGCCAATCCCAATCTTGAATCCACGTTTGCCCTTGATGGTGTTGTAATCAACGGCGTTCACTGTGGTGTGGAGTTCCTTTGTGTTGTCTCGCTTTCTCGAAGGATAACCGAATTGCTCAAGGAGAACAGAATTCGCTCTTGATGGCAGTGGGGCCTTGGTGAAGAGGGTCAACATACTCTTGGAATTCTTTCGTGCGGACTTCAATTCAATCATCGAACCGTCTGGGCTGGGGATATTGTTCTCAGGGATTCCTAACAAGTCTTCCAGAGTCTTACCAATGCCTGTAGGGCCTGAACGATGCGTTGTAATGTAGCCATGGCTACTGGCTTCGCTGACCTTCTTGAGAAGTTCACTGTATTCCTTCAATCAATTTGATTTCGTTAGATTCGTAAATACAATTGAAAGCCAGACAATCTTGACGGAGAGGGTTGAGGTGACCACTGTGAGAGAGCGCGCTAGAGTCTATCCCCGCAATCGCAGGTGAAGCATCTTCCTTTCTTTCCGTCCAGTTTGGCGTGGGGATGCTGACACACACCACAAAATACAATCCAACCACGAACCCTTGCTTCGTTCTCCCCTATGGTTTCTCGGTCGAAAATGGGCGCCTTTTCCTTCAACCTCTGGTCAGCAATGATGTCACTAATGAAGTAAGCATTAGCACTTCCACTACTCATGGTGAGCGAACTCCCTTGCCGCCTTTCCTTAATATTCGCTTGTGGGCGAGTCAAGTTCAGGAATGGCTTGACTGACGGGAAGTCGCTCGTCATCAGTAAACATTCCTTTGGGAGCCTCTCTTGCGCGCTTTGCGCGCACTACCCTACATTCCTATGTCTTCGAATGTGATTGTCGATTCTGCTTATCATGGGCAAACATAGCCCTGTCGATTTCTCGAAGAGAACAGCCTATGTCCCTGCTAATGCGTAGGAGAACATCCTTGAATTCGGTGTAGTTCCTGCTAGAACAGCCTTCCCAGTTGATGTAGCCCATAGACTGCAGCACTGCGACTGTTCGGAAGTCCATGATTGGGAACTTCGTTGGATGAAGGAAATGCATGATTGTAGAAGCAACGGGAGTCTTGATTCCCTTTTCGCCTTCGAGGAGAATCATTCCAGAATCAGCCTTCTGGCGCAACACTTTCGCGATGGTTTCCCCATATGAATGGCTGTAGCCTTCTGTTTTTAGCCGCCTTCCTATCCACCCGTTCCCGAGAAGTCTTGTGGCTTTCCATGCGATTATTCGGATGAAGGTTTGCTCACTCACCGCTCCCATTCGCGCATCGGCATTGACCAATTGAACGAGTTCGCGGTATTCAGGTTCGTCGTCTTCCGTCTCGTCATATCGTGGACTCCAATTTGCAACGAATTCCTTGGTTACCCTTCCCTTCTTCACACTCCGACCTACCCAGTTCGGCCAGTTAGCCATTGTTCTGGCCGCACATGGCTCTCGGTTCTGTGAGCGCGGAGAACAGAAGGAACTTCATTCTCCCTGTAGCGATTGGCCTTCGATATTCAGTGAATTGCACGGCTTGACGTTATATATCGTTCCAGCCTAGCCGAACTCATGCCATTAGTCTTGAGGCTGCTCGATTTACTTCCTCCCAACTACGTTCCTTCGAAAAACCAACCCGTTCCTCCAGTCCCTACCTACCTGCTAACGATAAGTGGCAACAAGACTGAACGTCTGGACGTTGAGAATGAAAGTTCAGCCCTCTTCAGGGTCTTAGGAAGCGGGCGACGCTACGAGTTTCGCTCAGAGTCTATCCCTTTCCAGCAGATTCTTTCAGAAGTCATTTTCGCTGGCTATCTAAGCGGAATGCAACTGGGCGATAGTTATGTCGAATGGGCGTTGAGTCGAAGACAATCGCTCCCAATCGAAGAACACCCCGAACTCTTCAGGTCTGCGCAATCATATTCGAATGAGATTCTTAACGAGCCAGCGTTCCCAGTTTCTGGCTCGATACCGACTAGCGTTGTGAGATTGGCTGAGTTGTTAAGAAAGCACAAGGCCTATGGGTTTACTGCCATTCTGATAGGCGGCAACATCGTGGCTGGACAGCCTCTCTCTCCCTTTCTGGTATTCGAATCATCAGTAGAGGGAACGGCTTCCTATTTTGTCATCGCCGTTGGAACTGCCGCCGCAGAGAGGGTCGCGAAATACGTTAGAACAATCGGTGAGGAGAAACATCGTCCTGAGATTAGGCGAAGAAGGCGAAGGTCAAAACGGTAGCGCGCGCCTCTCCTAAGGAAACCGCTAAATCACTCTGACCGAACCTCAGACTTGCGGCAAACAACTCGACCACCTTGGATGCACCCGGCTCGAAATCTCGTTCTGTTCGGCCCTATTTTTTCGGGGTCTTGGCTGGCCAGATTGGGTTTACGAGAGAGGTCATCGTGAAGAATAGGAGCGTGTCGAGGACAAGAAAGAGGATAACGAAAGTTTGGAAGGTGTCAGCATAGGGGATGAAGGTGGACGGAGAAAGCGTAGCGCTCATCAAGACGGACATTAGGAGTCCGAAGAGTATTGCAACGTCTCTACAGTCTCGGTTTCTACGTCTGTGGCCCACCATAACTCTCGTGTAGGCGATGACAGCGTAGATTATGAAAAGAAGCAGATACGTCAGAAAGAAGGCTCTCGTGTTCGGTGGGAAATACAGGTCTTGCGACTGTTGCATTACGATTCCCATTAACGCTGCTAGGATGGCGAAGAATTCGAGCAGGTGAAGTTGCTCGGATTTGCTGACGACTTGTGGGGAAGCCGTGTCTGGTCAGAGGCATCATTCCGCAGCAGATGTTCATAAGCCTGCTTCGTCGCTGATTCTGGCGATGTGAGGCTTGTTGCCCTCAGTAAGCATTCCTTTGGGAGCCTCTCTAACCCTAGACTGATACTGGGGTAGCAATTCAGAGCGCGCGCAACAACAACCCTTCACTGGGACGAGAAACACTTAACGTTAGGGATACCCCGCTAGCAAGTGCACACTTGACCAAGATATGGGAACTAGCCCTTGGAATCATTGTGGTGGCTGTATCGTTCCCTCTCTTGCTCATTTCAGTCTTCGTTGCTAGCATCCTCCCAAGTGCAGGCGGCATTGCAATAGTCACCCTCTTTCTTGTAGCACTCGGCATCGGTCTCATGCATGACAGCACTTACCAACCCAAACGGAAAACCCCTACCCCACAACCACCAACAACACCCAACGCATCAAACTACTGCATCAAATGCGGAACACAACTCGACAAGGGGGCAGCATTCTGTGGCTCGTGCGGGAATCCAGTCCCAAACAGGTAAAACCCAAACTAGTCAAACACCATCAAAATCGCTGGCTCATTGACCAACCTTGTGAAGGGCGTGATGGACTCTTCCCCGCTTGGTTAAATATCATCTGAGTGCCACTAAGAGTCGGAATTGAGACAAGCCGTGACCTTTGCCGTTGCACTGGTCGTAGCGGTCTTGGCTCTTGGGAGTCTCGAATACTACACCTATGAGACCATGAACAACCAGCTTTCCGACACAAAAGCAGACCTGAATTCACAGATTACTGAATTGCAGGGCACAATCACGGTGCTGCAAAGCGACTTCCATAGTCTACAAATCAAGGAGTCAAGCCTCAGTTCAGAGTTGAACTCTACGCAACTTAGCGATTCTACCTTCCAGCAGCAAACCCTCGCACAGTTGAAGAACCTCAGTGGAGCGACATATTTCTTGAGCCTCGAACTCATCTCTCTACAGAACACAGTAACTCAGAACCAGCAAACAGAAAGTGCATCGATTCAGCAGATTCAGTCTACACTTCAAGGCATGAACGTGACAATACATACATTGAGCACAGAACTTGCAGCACTAACTCCTCAAGTGCCCCTATCGACATTGGTGATAGTGGGGGACACGTATGATAACGCCTCTCGGACATTCCAATTCACTGTCCAAAACACCCAGACCTTCACTGTCTATGCACAGTTGTCCGCAACCTTCTGGGGGACAAGTTGTTCCTTTTACAATAGTCAGGGTAGTTATCTTTCGCAGGTCTACACATTCAAACCAGTATCCAACACTGTCACTACGCTAAATCTGAACTTGGGGGCCTATCAAAGCAACCAGTTTTGCGGGCATACCCCTGTAGTGTATTTGACGATGTCATACATTGCGGCTGCTTCAACGTCAGTAAGCCAGACCTACACATTCAACGTCATCCCATACTACACATGGTCTTAGTCCGACACCATCAAAATCGCTTGAACCAATCTGGGGTTAGGCTTGTTAAAGAGCCACCAACGCTTTCGGAGGTGGGAGGGGATAGTTGAACATGGAAAACGAGGTAGGGGAACTCTTCCAGAATCTCCATCGGATGTATAACAAGCAGAACCATCCTACTGCGTCTGAAGAGTCACTAGAGCATCACATCGACATCAAGGCATCGGACATCCTCTTTATCTCCTTGCCTGAAGCGGGAGAATTCCACAGGCAACACCATCAGGCGAAGCAGAATTGCAGGCTCTGGTGACTCAGGGAAGGTCTAGGGTGTCAATTCCCGCTTGATTTGCTCTAGTCCACGGTCATCCAAGTAGACAGACAAGTCCATTCTTCCTCTGGCTTTCTCATCTCGAAAGTCGAAGGCTTTCTTGGCTGCGGGGCTTATCCAGATGTAGAACGAGTATCTTGTGTGTAGAATCTTGTATTGCTTACAGAGTTCATTGAATCTTTCAGTCTTTACAGTGATGAAGTGGGGTTCAAAGTATCGTCTCCCTTGCTTCTCCTTTTCGACAATCACATAAACTAGGAAGACAAAGAAATCGGCGGTGCTCTCTTCAATCTTCTTCTGGTCGAGGAAGAACCAACCTGCTGACCCATCTCCAAAGTCATCCTTTTCCGATTCTGAGGGTTCATAGGCTCGACTACCTTTCACCTGAATCGTGGCGACCTTACGGTTCTTCAGATTGACCGCTACCAAGTCTATGTCCTTCAACTGTGCGTTTAGAGGCATTGTTATTTCCACGTCTTCTCTGAAGAAGTCTCTGAGTTTGCCTGCAACAACTACCTCATCAGTGTTCAAAGACCAGAAGTTCTTGTATGTGCTTGGCGTTCTTGGTCACTTGTTGTGCCTTATCCCGCTAGAGTTTGAGCTTCCCCCAATCGAAGCGTTTCAAACTTCACTCTGCCCTCTTGAACTGCCGATTGTATCATCTTCTGAACCTTGTTGAGCGAAGCCGCCCCTGTCTTGACATCTAGTAAGACGACTTCAATTGGTTCAGTTCCTTCTTCCACCTTGCTCATGTTCCTGAAAATAATGTAGTCGATTGGAGTGCCCATGAATCTCGCATCACTTGGGCTGTATTTTGCCAGAAACTCCGGCAACAGAGGGGCGAGCTGCTCTCCAATCTTTCCTTTGAGCACTGCTCTGGCCCTGTCTAGGGCATCGGTGGTGTGTTTCTCGATGGTCTCAACGAGTTCAGTCGCCTTCCACTTTTCAAACTCCGCTTCATACCTCCTTCGTATGTTTCGCTCTGCAATTACGTAGACCACAATTGCTCCGAGCAGAAGACCAGCCATCAACGCGTAGATTTCGTAGGCCACGATGTTCAAACAAGGCCATTGTCATTTAAGGAGAATGATGATTCCAGTATCATGGTTCAACAATCCTCTCTGGGTTCTTGATTAACACAGTCAGCTCAAACTGAAGCACCCTCGGAAATCACCCTGAACAAGGAAAGATGCCAAATGGCAGCGACTACTCGAACCGAAGGAATTCAGGATTCCTTTGCTTGAGATACTTGAAGAGTGCTTCCGAAGTATTCAGGTCGTCTGTAACGTGCATCTCTATCTTCTGATAATCTCCATCCTTGAAGTAGGTAGGCATATCTCTCCCCCGAAGTTCTGGATGCTCCTCTGTTATGTTGACCTTATCTATCCAATACCTTTGGCTCCTGAAGTCATCTCCCAAGTATTGGTAAAGGTCGAACCATTTCATGTCATGGAGCGACCAAAGTTCGGGTGAAGGTCGTCCCAAGACTTCAAGCCTCTTCAGCATGAAAGGCACGTCGAACTTCAGATTGTTGAAACCAACTATTGTTTCTCTGACCTTCTTGACATCCTCCAACGCTGAGAGAATCATGCTTTGTTCATCAGCAGATTCCCATGACTTCCAGAGTCTGATTTCGCCATTGATTTTCATTCCAATTATGGTCACTTGGCACTGATGCGGATTGAGACCAGTTGTTTCTATGTCGAGGAAGACTGCCATACACAGTCCCTTGGGGTGCAGTCATCTTTTAAGGCCAATCAGGGTTCAGCCCACTGCCTTTTTCCGCACTTTAGGATTGACACGTAGCCGTCACATAACTCGTCATTGAGGACTGGAAGCTGATGTCTGACGCAAAAACCCCAATTCGAGAAGTGTCCGCAGGTCTCACAACGTCCAGTCCTCAAGTTTTCAGCAGGAGTATCAGGGGCCTTTCTGAAGTGAGGTGGATTGGTCGGGTATGCAGGACTCGCTTCAGTCATCGCAGTTCCTGCACCTCTTCGGAGGAAGGAAGTGGGTGACCCCTATGCTGTCGTGGACGACCTCACAATCCACGAACATCCCATCATCTTCAGATTCCTCTTGACTCATAGGTAGTAGGACTGACTTCCAGCATATTATCCCCGACTCCAAAATGCAAGGTTGTCTGACGGAGAGGGCTAGGCGAAAGCACTCATTTGGGAGCCTCTCAAACCCTAGACTGATACTGGTTAATCCTGACGCAACGATGCGTGCTAAGTCTCCACCACCACCGAGTTAGAAACCAACCTCAAGATTCTTATCACTCATTCAGAGTCCCATAACCATGGGTTCTGCTTATTGCATAGTTACACACCATCCGTGTAAGAAACACACTCCTGAGGACGCGGCTGAAGCATGGAAGCAATGCGGAGTTTGCGCTATCGGATGGGCTAATTGGGGTAATCTCCGAAAGACTCGGAAGAAACTAAAGAAGGACATGAGGGACTTCTTGGGAATCCGCAAAGGGGACATTGTTCTGGCATATACGAAAGACAGAAGAATTTCATACGTTGGAGAAGTCACAAGCAATTACAAACCGAATCAAACGAAAAATGCAGTAGGCAAGCCTGAGAAGATGGGCGGATTTGAATACCCAAACCAATTCAAAGTGAAATGGTGGGATGAACCCTACGACTTCTTCAAAGAAGACTTGGGTGTATTCGGAAGTCAAATTGGCAAGCCCTACAAGACCGTGACGCCCATCGAACTGGGCCGTCTCTCCTTTGAACGGTTCAAGAAGTTTCTAGCGACGGGTGTGCCATCTGGCTCTGCTTCACATGGTTTGGACGAGGATACGATAAAGGCTGGCATTCTCAAGTATCTGAAAGGCAATCTCGACGTGCTTGAGTCTGGATTGAAGCCAAAGAAGGCTGAAAGAAGGATAACTGAGAAAGACCAACCGGACTTCATGGCAGAAGACGCTAGAGGCAGGGAAGTTCTCATCGAGTGCAAGGGGACGGCAGGCTCAGATGCAGTGGAACAACTTGAAAGATATGGGAAGTCAAGAAGAGATGCACGTTTGATGCTCATCGCATATAGGATAGACGAAGAATGCAGAAGAATCGCGAAGGGGAAGCCGCGAATCGAGTTGTATGAGTGCGACCTCAAGTTCACCAGAGCCTCAGACTAGAGGCTCCAACTCGTCCAACACCACCAAAATCGCTGGTTCAAACCCTTGAGTGAAGATAGAGCCTAATTATCTAGGCTCAAGCCAAAGAGAGAGACTAACGAATTCAGGTTGGAGTAGACCCACTACCAATCCTTATGACGTTCAAACCAATTAGGCACAGTATCAAACCTCCAAAAATGAGAATTGCGCCGAAGAGTGCTACTCCGGTGGAATTCGAGGGAGACCCATACCCGAATACGGCTCCCTCATAGAATCCTCCAAAGATTGCTAGGAGCCAACCAATGACGACAAGCACTACCGAAGTTCCCCTTGAGACCAACTTCCTCCGTCCTGTGTGACCTCGCAGTTATATGAACATACTCACCAGAGCAGTTTGGGTTGGCGAACCTCCAGCCCAACACCATCAAAATCGCTGGTGTCGTTGACCGACCCTTTGAGCAGGGCGTGACGAGTTCTTCCCCGTTTGGTTAAATATCATCTGAGTGCAACTGTCCGTCTGAATTGAGACAAGGCATGGCCTTTGCCGTTGCACTCGTGGTAGTTGTCTTAGCTCTTGGGAGTCTCGAATACTATACATATGAAACCATGAACAACCAGCTATCCGGCACAAAAGCAGACCTGAATTCTCAGATTGCTGGACTGCAAGGCACAATCACCTCTCTACGGAACACAGTCACTTCCCTGAACAAGACACTCACCTCTCTGCAGGGCACAGTGGCTCAGAACCAGCAGGCCGAAAGCACGTCAGCCCAGCAAATAGTGACATTGCAAATTGACCTCCAGAATCTACAGAATCAAGTGTCAAGCCTCACTTTATGGGTGAACTCGACGATAGTCACGCAACTGCAAAACATCAGCGCGACGATACAGACGCTGAGGAGTCAAGTGACTTCTCTGCAAGCGCTGGTGAGGGCGTTGCAAGGCGGACAGTTTTGGGCGCCTACAACAGATTATCCGCACTTCGTCGGTGGCCAGTCCTGTGTCGCTTCCTCAGGTTACATCTACTGTGTAGGAGGGCATCTAAACGAGACTGTGTCAGACTTGACATACTATGCGCCAATATCGAGCAATGGGGTGGGCAGTTGGATAACCACGACTCCCTACCCTTCACTAGTTAGCAGTCAGTCTTGCGTAGCCTCTTCTGGCTACATCTATTGCGTCGGTGGTGCATACTTTACCAACAGCACGAACCCGACAATCACATACCTGAACTCAGTCTACTACGCCACCCTGACAAGCTCAGGAATAGGCCATTGGATACAGACGACGAGCTACCCGACCAGCATAACTGACCACTCCTGTGTGGCATATTCTGGCTACATCTATTGTGTGGGAGGAATCACTCCCGGATTGAGCAATTCTGTCTACTTTGCACCTATTTCGAGTGCAGGAGTGGGTGCTTGGACGATGACGACCAACTATCCAATGTGGATAGGCAGTCAGTCATGCGTAGCGATTCAATTTGGAACCATAGGTTACATCTACTGTATCGGGGGTGTCGACGTTTACATAGGGCAATCGTTGGTCTATTATGCGCCACTCACTAGTTCAGGAGTGGGTAGTTGGGCTCTAGCGACGAGTTATCCCTATGACGTGAACGACGGGTCATGCGTGTCAAGTTCGGGTGCCATCTACTGCATAGGAGGGTCAACCGGTTCAAAAATGGCGACCAACACGTATTATTTCACGCCTAGTTCATCGTCTGGGATAGGGACATGGTCGGCAATTCAACCATATCCTATCACAGGTCAGGGAATGGGTGGTGTCGACGGGTTCTCCTGCGTGGCGTATTCAGGCGACGTATACTGCGTTGGAGGAAGTGCGTTTGGTTACTACAATAATGGGTATCACTATCAAGGCCCCTACAAGTCAGTCTACTATGCGGTGCTATAGGCTACCCCGCACTTTCTCTGTAGGCTCTGGCCCAAGTATCTAGTCACAAACCGAAGACAGAACTTGGTTAGAGAAAGGCTTCACATGGAGAATTATATTAGCCCTCCAATTCTCTTCGCTATCCGACTCCACTATTACCATCTCAAAGTCATCATCAAGTTCATCAACTGTAGAAGGCCAGAACTGAAGGCCCATTCATATTCTTCATCGGCATCGTTGGCTTTTCGCCAACTGACTCGGAACCTTCTGGAGTGTTGGCTGTCGTCGGGTGTTCTCCTGAATTGAATTTCTTCAGGAACTTAGCAAGCTCTAGGAAATCTGGATTATGTTCTACCCTGATTAGTCTGACTGTGTAAGGTCTCCCATCCTTCAAAGACCCTTTCTTCTCCGCTTCGAAGCTTGTTTCAGTGAAGTAGACGGTCAGATAGTGGGTTATGCCCTTCAGACTGTCCTCCAACACCTGCGGTATCGGAAAGAAGGGCCTTGTTACGAAGGCGACCCCGTCAGCCCAATTCACGCTTGCTATGCAGCCCGCTTTTTGTGCCTCAGCCCCAGAGGCCATCCACTGGAAGAGGTCTGGAACCTTCATCCTTCTGATTTCGTGAACTACAATCTTCTTGCAAGGCTGATACTCTATTTCAACCAAAGGCTACCTTCCACCTTCCGTTCCTTCTGGGAAGAACTCACGCCTGAGTGTCAAGAATTCCTTTCCTTCATTTGAAGTGGCCGTTCCATCTTGCACTTTCTTAGTCAAGGATTGGAACCTAGCCCGACTGATGGCGTTGTCTTCCGCCCTTGGCTGTCTTGCATCGTCATTGACTGACGGTTGTAAGGGTGACGACAGCCGTTGAGAGAATCGCAGATTCAGAGAATTCAACCTCTGAACGAGCTTCCTGCCTTCTTCGACTGTCTTATCCCTCGCTTCTTCCAGCAACTCATCTGTCTTCTTCTCAATCTCATCAACGGTTTCGTAGAAATCTAGAACAATGGCATCAAATTCTGCTTGATAGTGGTCTACGTTCTCATGAGAGATGCGAGCCAATCTAGCTTGTCAGTCTGGACGCTACCTAATATCCCATGCAGACCGAAAAATAGGATTCGAAAAGTGCAAGGCCTATTAGTCACGAGTCAAAGATAGAACATCAACAATTAGGCTCAAGCCAAAGACAGGACATCCGTTTCAGAGTGAAGCAATAGACTCTTGGTCAAAAAGGGGTTCAGCCTTATCTAGTAACCCTCAAGATATTGACGTATGGAAAGGCCTTACTCGGTAATCGCCTCAATCGCCGTGGGAATTGTGATTGTTCTCGCCGTCGCTGTTGCGTTCAACGATACCAATTCTAGTCTGTCTTCATTGTCGAGCCAGAACGCTGGTCTAAAAGGTCAGATAACAAGCCTCAACCAACAAGTCATAAGCGTCTACCAACAGGAATCCAGCCTGTCCGAGCAAAACTCCAATCTAGGAAGCCAAGTTACAGGGTTGAACCAACAGAATGTGGG
>JBEKJV010000012.1:0-46243 GCA_050011055.1 Nitrososphaerales archaeon
CTAGGATTCCCACTCGTCAAGGTTCTTTGTCAGCCCAATGGGTTGTATGCCCCGGCCGGGATGGGTTCGGTCCCAGAACGTTGCGGTCAACTCGAGGAAGCGGCCTCTCCTTCCCCCTTCTTTTCGGCCGGAGAAATCCTTGAGATCATGTCTGCAATCGAGGCTGTCAGTTCCTCCCGCTCTCTAACAAGCTGTAATTTCTCCAACCTTTCGTTCTCCAGTTTCTTCCGTCTAGCTTGTAGTGATTCCAGTCTTCTCCACTCCTCAACCCATGGAGACTCGGAGGAGTGTTTGTCTATGGATCTCAGGGATTTCTGTTCCTCGAGTATCCCGCTAGCAAGGACGCGAAGTCTCGACTCCATCTCCTCGACTCCGTCTTCGGTGGCATCGACGGAGAGTGTCGAGTTCCCGCCGAACAGGCGTTTGAAGATTGAATCGGACCGCCGTTCTGAGGCCAGGCTGGAGAGCTGCCTCTTCTTCTCCTCGAGTTCGGCTGAACGCATGGCCAGCTCGGTCCGAAGTTCGTCTATCCTGGAGGAACTCCGCGTTCGCGCTTCGTGGAGTTTCCGCACGATTTCCTCCTCGTTCTGCATGAGTTCAGATATGCTGTTGTCAATCGAAGAAAGGTCGACAGGCTTGGAAAGCCAGTAGGTCAGTTCGCGGCGCCTCTCCGCGTAAGCCGAAGGGAGCCTTGCCGCGCCCATTTTCTCCTCGAAGTCGTCGAGCAAGAGATTCACGCCTTTCGTCCAGTTCTCAAGCGAGTAACCTCCAGGTTCCGAGGAAAACTTCTGGTGCCCGAGTTTGTCCAAGGCGATAATCGTTCTGGTCTTGAGCTGATCGTAGTCCACCTGAGTGGCCTCGGAGAACTTTACCTTGCGCTGATGAAATTCTTCCTTTTTCATTTGCCTTTCTGCTGTCCGGAGGGCCTCTTTCCGCAAAAGAGTCCTTTCCCAAGAGGAGCGAAGCTCAACCGCGAGCCGACACCGCCGCAGAATTTGATTTAAGGGTTGGAGGATGGTTGTCTGAGCGGTCTTGACTTACTGCAACCATTTCGGCTGGGATGGATACGAGCGTTCGGGACCAGCGCGCGCGCTTTTCCGTCTGACGAAGACCCCGAATCTTCTTAGCCCCTAAACTCTGGCGCCCCGAAAGTGCTAGGAAAGCGGGGGGATTCTTTCGAGTTTAGGCATTGTCCGGCCACGCTTGGGCTAGGTGGGCGCGCGGCAGGCAGCCGAATCAAGACTGCCCAAACCATATTGGGGCCGCTAACTAATGGTTGTTTTGTAGGGTTCTGTCAAGTTCTCGTCATGTCGCCCTTTGAATCAGGGTTGCCAAGTTTCGTCACGTGGTAGCTCGCGGATGGGGTAGTGAAACAGTCTCTTTGACACTATCCTGCCCCTCGGACCCAGCACGCGCTCCCCTTCCTGATGAGCGTCGGCGCCTCGTCGTCTGGCGACCCCACGAACTCGCACCCGCAGGACGAGCAGACAGCGCCCTTCTCGCCCCGGAGGTTCACCGTGTTGTTGCAGTGGCACCTCAAACGTCCTGCACCTCCAGCACAATCGCCACTTGGCTCTCCCCGAAGGTCTCTTCGAATCTCGTGCCCAAAGGACTTACCAGACCAGAGTTTCGGGCCGTTGATACTTAGACCTGTTCAAACCGGGCTCTGGGTTGTGGGTTCTGTTAACTTGACGGTTGATTCGGCGGTTTGTTGTCGGTGTCAACTGGCGGTTGATGCTTCGGTGTACCGCCCGTCAGCTTATCGGTCAGGGGCGTTTTTCCTAAGCAAGAGTGTGTAAACGACACTGTCAGCCACAACTACGGGGCTCATCTTAGCCACCGCGCGCGCGCTTAATTCTTAGGCATCCGGGGAGAAGCGTTAACCGTCGACAGTTGGTCTCCTCCGTCTAAATTCGGTTGGTGACTGGTTGGCTACTGTTCTAAGTTCTGCACGCCTTTCACAAGGTGGTCCTTGCAGCAGTAGCTGTGCCCCATACTCAGGCCAGTTTTCGACCTCCTATCGACGCTTAAGGTATAACCCAGCTTTGAGTCATCGAATGTGGTCTGACATACCTCACAGATTGCTTCCATCGCGGAATGTTGTGCTTAGGGTTCTCTTAATTCTTCGGGTCATGCGTAGGGCGTTAACCGTCGGGTCATAGGTAGTTAGTGACTTTGCTGAGAGAGTTCAACTGTAGAAAGCAGGAGTCGTAGTCCCGATTCCCCATGAACTTGGCAGGGCCGCTGACTGCGGCAGGTCTCCCGCCTTCTAGGATGGTTCTCCAGCTGACCCATCGGGACGTTGAGCGTTCAGGGGCTTGGACAAGATGCTATATCATGGTAGATTGGGCACTCAAGAGATTGAAATGGCCCTGTCCGACGAGGAGGGGATCAACGCGAGGGTCGAAGAAATCGACCGCTTGATCGGGGATCTGCAGAAGAGGAAGCACGAACTTCTCAAGGCGAAGGAGGTCATCAGGGCAGAAGCGGCCTCTCCGAAGAAAGGACCCGAGTCGGGAGATGCCATTCGGGCTGAGAAACCCGAGCCGAAGAGTTCTCCACTCTCCGAATTCGAGAAGTCCACAACCGCGTCGGAAGAGACCTTGGATTCGCTGCAATGGAAGAGTTTCAAGAAGGGGGAGGGGGAGTGGGCGTTTCTCAGAGACAGAGACGGTAGACTCGTAGACGAGCTTCAGTCCTCGAAGGACTTCGTGGACAGACTGAGGAAGGAGAGTGAGGTCGTGGTCGGGAAATACAGGTACAGAATCTCAGAGGATAGGTTCCTCAACAGGTACTTCGTGGGCACGAAAGTCGCGTGAGCCTCCGATGGGTAACGCGCCCGCTCTTGGCGGGTAGGAGCTATCGTTTAATCGGGTGACGTGCATGGTCGTACGTTTGTCCTACCCGAAGCGCTGTCCGGTTGGTGGCTCAACGAGCTACGAAAATAGGATTACTGGAAATGCCCGTGACATCCGGAGACTCCCCGGGGCAACTGAAAGGACCGGTCACGCTGTATGCGACACCGTTATTGCACCTGACGCTGACCTGAATACTCGCATCCATGTGTATGGTCACCTGGAACGACTCGCTGAAGGCGGTGTTAAGGGTCGGGACATGACACTCGCTCATATGGCCTTCGCGACGTAGTCCTTCAGACATTGTTTCGAGCAGAATGTGAGGATCGGCTCAACTGACATGGCAGGATTGCTGACCGTCATGAATCGCCGAATCTGCCATGCTTCATCTCCTAAGGATATCTGCTTCCCGCAATTATCACAATTCTTCAGGAATTGGCCCGACTCCATAGGCTCGCCTCTAAGGTTTCTCTGGGATTAAGATTGCGTAGAAAGGGCTCTGTCTAATCTGCGTTGTGCGCGCGCGCTTCAGACTTGCAAGCGACCCAGCTTTTCGCCTAAGTTACGGACGCTGTCAGGCTTTGAAAACGAGATACTTCCGAAGAAGGAAAGCAATGAAACCCACAGCAAGCGACTGGACGCCGAAAGCAAAGAATCCTGTAAGGTGTCCGAGATGATGAAAGATGTAGAATCCGGTGAACCATTCGAAGATTCCGACCAGAAAGTAGAGTACAAGCTGTTCCAAGGTCCTCTTGGAGAAGAATGATGTCCTCACTGGTGACTTTGACATGCCCGAAGTGCTAGGGTGGGGTGTCTTAAGAAGGAATCTAAGATTGGCTTAAGTGAAGAGGCGCCCTGGCCGGGACTTCACAGTTCAGGTAGGCGCCCCAACAAGAAGCTCATGAACTAACAATCCGTGGGTCTGCTTAGTAGGGAAGGCCCAACTTCTTGAAGATCTCAGGGAAGCGCGCGCAGAGAGTACGACGAATTTGATGCACTAATGCATCCCGTCTTGGAACCATTTCACGAGCGAGACCTCGTTTGTGTTTCCCCGCCTTTCAACGTGGACAATTCCTCGCTCCGAAAGAGAAGCTACGACCCTGTGTGTCTTCAGCCTGGATAGATCGGCCTCTTTGGTAATGAACTTCTGTAGGTATGTCCCCCCGTGAGCGTAGAGGACATTGACCACCTTTCTTTCCTCGGGCTTGAGAGCCCTCAGAACAACCGAGGTGGTGTCCGTTCCATTTCCCGACGCGTAGTTCTTCATTTCTGGGAGAACGAGGAAGTAGATGACTCCCACCATGCTGACAAGGACGGTGCTGAGGAAGAGAAGCGACGACAGCAGTATGAAGAAGGGGAAGTCCGGCGGGAACCCTCGTGTCATAATCCCAAGAATGACGCTGAGCGGCGATTCCGTAGGAGTGAGGATTATGGTTAGTATGATCATGGAGACCGCAAGCCCTAGGGTGGCCGCTAGGAGCAGTATCAACAGAACCTTGAGCTTCTCCATCTCGTTAGCCACCTCCTCTACTCCGGGAATAAGTCCTTCGTCCGGTCCTATCCGACGAATTGATCTGGTTCTCCAGAGGCCGGCCTATTGCATCGGCGTTTTCCAAGTCAGGGCTTTTGCGCCGCCCACCATTCCCAGGATTGCTCCCACGACAAAGCCCCCTGTGCCCAGGAAACTTAGGACCGAAAAGACCAGTATGAGGACGCCCCACGTTCTTTGTCTATTCGGACGGGTCTGGAGCATCATACCCGATATCGCCACTATGATCCCAGAAACTAGCCCGAATGTCCCCATTCCTCCGACTATGAAGGATGCTAACTCCTGGATGTTGGCCGGAGAGAGCTGCGCGGTCGAGTTGGACGAGAAGTCCGAGGACGGGAGGTGCGGGATGACGAAGATTGAGACGCCTACGAGCAGAAGGCCACCCAGAACCATCAGGATACCGCCTACGAGAGCGAGTATCGAGGCCGTGTTCGGATATTCAGATTTCGTTTGTTGTGTCATTTCGATCTAACCACGGGTGGAGTATGGAATCGGTGGGGGTAAATCAGTTCCCTGAGACAGTCTTGATACGATCTCCGAGTTCGCTGAAACGGAATTGATACAGTCAATGAAGTGGATGAAACGACCGGAACTTGAGCTCCCCGACAACCAGTCTCGGACCCTTGTCCTGCCTCAGGGCGGGGTATGTTGCCCTGGCTCCGGGCCTTTGGGCTCTCTCTCCAAGACATCCTCAAATGGCATGAACTGTCAAGGGATCTGGATGCCTTTTCTGCGTTATGGATTCTTCGTACATGCTGCGTGTCCATCGCACAAGCGATAACACCCTTTCCGACTCACCCCACCAAGCTTCTAATATCAGAAGCCATGTCCTTCTGCGTAATGTCGGAGAAGGCCACGCCAGAGATAACCATCGAGCCCTACAAGAAGATAGTAATTCATGAGGTGATTGAATATCAATTCAGCGACTACGTAGAACTCGTGCTGACAGGCACCCGAGCGGCGGGAGGCACGACAATTCCTCTTGTCCATTGGTGCAACGGGATTGTGTTTCAAGTTGTTCCATTCAACCCCAACGGTGATGCGGTCATCGAACAACAACTGGAGGGGATCGTTCACTACAGTTCGGTAAGCTTCGCGTTGAAGGAGAAATTCGAGCCTGAGGTCAGGTCGCCCTTGGGTACCCTTAGGCTGATTAATGCGAGTGCCAATCCCAACTTCGTCGCCCTGGCCGATTTGCTAAGGCGACATTCCAAGTATAAGCCGTGAATGCCAGTCGCACTCCGGCCTCACTGGCTCGGAGGGGTTAGAGTCTACACGGGTTCTTTCTCTGAGGATGGCCCGGCTAGGATTCCGACCTGTTTAGGTTCTTTATGGGCCCGGAGGGGTGCGCCTCCAAACTGGTTCAGAGAAGCAAGTAGGCCTGGGAGATGAATCAAATCCTTGGAGTGGCGACTAGAATCTTCTACCTCTCAGGACCCAAGCAGCTAGAATTGCTACGTCAATATCACAATTGTAGTGGCACCCAGAGCCTCGTAAGTGAAGGTGGAGGCGGTCGTGCTCGCGTCAGCCTGAATGATTCACCACGTACAGGTACACCCTCTCTCTCTCGTCGCATCGCGCCGGCGTCCATCCTTCGAATGTCCAGGTGTGCGTGACTATCCTCGTCCCGTCCCGGAGCTCGAGGAGCTTCTGTTTCAGAGTCCTGTTGGTCTTCTGCGTTAGGTAGAGTGTGATCACGGTCGCCTCGGCAATGTTCTCCCTGAAGAAGTTGCCATGGGTAATCGTGACCAACTCCTGCACGCCCTTCAATCTCACGATCAGGCGTGACACTGCTACCCGTAGCGGGTCTGCCTCAATCCCAACTCCCCTCGCCCCGTACCTCCTCGCCGCTTCAATCAGTATCCTCCCATCCCCGGAGCCAAGGTCGTAGAGCGTGTCATCCTCTTTCAAATCCGCGAGTTCGAGCATCTTCCTGACCGCCCTCATCGGAGTCGGCCACCACCCCGCACCTATCACCTGCGTCCACAGGAGCCAACCCGCGAGCATCATCGTGACGACGATGAGGAGCAGCGGGGCCGATATCAACGGGACGGATCATCTTCAATTTCTAGATAATAGACTTAGAGGGGGGTGCAAGCGGGGACAAGACGCAGAGACCACCCGAATCATGAGACCATCGCAAAAGCTACGACCCGCAGAGGCCGCGGGAGTCGGTGTTCACGGAAAGAACAAACGGACGGAGCTACTCAGGAAGTCCGTGGAGCAAGCGTAAATAACGAAGGATAGCGATTACCAAGGCACATGTCCAGCGTCACGACCTTCTTTCGTCACTGCCCATCGTGCGGTCGAAGGTTCGAGGTCAAGCTCGTAGGCAGGAATCTGGTCGGCACAAAGAGGAGCGACTACCTGTCGACGAGACCAGGGACCAGCAGCATGACCTACCTGGCGGCCCAGAGGCCAGGAATGGGGCTCACGAGGAACGCTGGTCAGGCGGCCTACGACGGCTATGCAGCGCCCGTAGAGCAGGTTCGAGTGACCGTCGAAAGAAAGGATTTCCAGCACTCCTACAAGTGCAAACACTGTGGTCATCAATGGATTGAGAAACGTTCTGAAGAGGCTCAACCCAGTATCGAGAAGCGACGAAGCTGAGGACGAACTCCAGACGGATGGACTTCCGCCCAGCATGCTGGGTTGAAGTCCCACCCCCGCACTTAACGCGCGCGCGCTAGCCCGCTCAGCAGGTCACACGGGAGACCGGTATCCAAAAGAGGCCAGCCCGTTCATAGCCTGGCCTGCGAAGAATGGTGATGGGATGCTTCACAGAATCGTCTGGGACTACATAGCAGCACGCAGGAGCCACAAGCTGAAAGGAAAGGAGCTGGCGGAACTTCAGGGAAGGAAACTTCGCAGCCTCGTTGACCATGCCTACCGCACCGTTCCATTCTACCACGATGCGTTCGCCAGACGCAACATAACTCCGGACCAAATCAGGAGCGCTGAACAGCTTCGGCTATTGCCTGTCCTGACCCGACAGGACATACAGGACAACTACCCCGACCGCATGCTCGCCTCAGGGAAATCGACAGCTGGCACAGTCATCAGACACACGTCCGGGACAATTGGCAGACCTTTGGAGGTAGTTTGGGACAACGAAGACTGCGACAGGAATACCGCTCGGCACTTGGTCATGGCGCAATCCCTCGGCCTGTCCCTTCTCGATAAGACAGTTGACATCATGTACTTGGGGCCTGAGAAACCAGAACCCAGCACAACGCCAGAAATGAGTCGGCTGCGAAAGATCCTCGTCGGTCCAATCACGACGCCAATGATCTTCACATTGAGGTCGAGAAAGACAGGCTTCCGCAGGAGCGTGCTCGAGGTCGAAAAGGAGTTGCTGAAACTTCGCCCGACAGCAATCTACAGCAGGCCGTCGTACCTGAGAAGGCTCGGCTCGCAATTGGACAGAGAAGGAAAGAAGCTTCAGGTCGGGAAGATCCTCGCTGGAGGGGAATACCTGAGCAGTTCGGTTAGGAAGGAGCTTGAAGGCTATTTCGACTCGGAGGTGTTCAACGGTCTCGGCGCCCAGGAGCTTGGCACGCTTGGAGCGGAATGCAGTGAGCATCGTGGAATCCATCTCTTCTCCGATCACTTCGCCTTCGAGCTCCTCAGGGACGGAGAGCCTGCCTCAGCGGGTGAGGCCGCTGAACTGGTCGTCACCTCACTGCACAACAGAACAATGCCGTTGATCCGGTACAAGCTTGGGGATGTCGTGGTGCCTGAATCGGGCGTCGATTGCGCCTGTGGTCTCGGTCTTCCAAGGCTCCGGGAAATCAGAGGTAGGCTGGACGACGGCCTGGAGCTGCCCGATGGTACGCGAATCCCTGTTGGACCGGTGGTAGACTACATCGAGTCACTAGGCCTTAGAGACTACCAACTAGTTCAGACGGGCAAAGGTTCCGTCTTGGTCAAGCTTGTCCAGGAGCAAGACACCAAACAGACCGTGCAAACGCTCTTTTCATATCTCCGGTCGTTGTTCGGCAATGATGTTCAGATCAGGCTGGAAGAGTGGAAGGAAGATGACATTCCGCCCAAGTACAGGCCCGTAATGCGACTGTAACCCCAAGCCCCTAGCGGATCCGGATGGTGTCGAGGAACGGCTTTCGACCGTGCGGCAATGTGCAGACTTAAGACGCCTTTCTTTCCGAGCATCCACGTTGAAAGTGGGACTCATGGCAATCGGGGCGTTTATCCTGGGTCTAGGTTTCGCTATGATCTGGGCGTGTCCGAGCATTCCCAACCTAGTATACGAGGCCAGCACCGTTGGCTTGGGCGTTGGTATCTCCGTGAGCGATGCCATCGCAATTTCGATTTGGTTCCTATGGACGGGGATTCTTCTGCTTCCGTCAGGGCTAGCAATCTTAACCTACGGGATCGGGGCGCAGAAATCCCCACCCAAGATCGGCTCGACTGAGACAAGCACTCAGTCGTAGGCTTCAGGGCAGAAGGCAGGCAGCCGTCAGAGTAGGGGTGGATTGCGACGTCGATCAATCTAGGAGCCAGGAAGGCTGAATCGTGTCCCTTCTTCACCCGCCTGAGCTCTCCCTAGAGTTCCCAAAATTACCCTAGACTCTCTCGTTAGATTTACGGCGTGTGGAATACGAATCTATACTCTTGCGCTGACCTTGCCATAGTAGTACGAACTATCATTCCATGTAGGCGACAAACATGCAGAGAATGGAGTCTCTAGCCGTCGCTTCCCGGGCCTGACAAAAAGAGGGCGGTGGGCTGAGTTCAGCCCACGATGGATTGGATCTCTTTTGCCAGCTTTCCTTCTACGTGTGTCGTCCAGAGCATCTCTGGGACGTCCACGGCAAGAAAGAGGAAGGACAAGAACAGCGTCTCTACAGCTGCGACGGCGATGTTCTGGACCCACTTCCCAATGCCTATGTGGACCGTGAAGTCGTTGGGCTGTCCGCTCACCACCAGGGTGAAGCACCTGTCCGCAGCGATGAGGTCGCGCATTATGCCCGCCTTCTGCGCCTGAATGATGTTGCCTAGTGGTGCAACCCTAGACTGAGTCTTGTAGCCCTCTGCCATGAGCTGTTGCTCGATTTGCTGGGCCACCTGGGCTGGGTCTTTCCCCTTGTTTTGGAATCGAAGTACCTTTTCTGATACCAAATTTCTCGATTCCGCGCATTGAAGGGCTCATAAAAGCACAACGGTGCCCTAGGAGCTTCGTCAAAGGTCCAGCCAGGTTAGACTATGGCTCTGGTCTCTCGCAGCGCGCGCGTCAGGGAGGGCCAGGAAGACCCGGTTCCAAAATCCCTTCGGAACGAGAGTTCAACGCATTCCAGCTCTCAATCATGGAGGGTTCATGGGTGAAATCCGTAGAGATTCGGGAGTCATCTCGGAAATCCAGTAAATACGAGACTCGTTCCTGACTATCTCGACGAAAGGATGAAAACAAGAACAGCGCAGTTGTCAATAATAACAGCAATCGCCATAGCAGCAGCCCTATTCGTATCTCCCTGGGTCATAGCGGCCGCATCGACCGCTTCGACTTCCACCACTGCAACAAGTTCGACAGCGACATCCACATCCAACTCAATAAGCACACAGAACTACACCGCCTGCCTGGACGGGCGAGGCTTCGGACGGGGATTTGACCGTTCGACTCTGCCCGGGTCTCCTGGCCGCTTCGACCTCCAAAACACGGTCAACCTAACGGCTGGGCAGACAATTACGGTGACAAGTTCCCAGGGCACATTCCAAGTCATGGGAACATCTAGCAGCAACGGAACAGCTTCAGGGACAATCACCTTCACATTGACATCCAAGTTAGCCGAGGGATACACACTCTCAATCACCAGCGGCAGCCTTGTCGTGGGGGGGACGACCTACACAATCTCATCAGGCACAGCACAGACAGGACGCTCTGCTGACGTCATATCGGGGCAGGGCACTACAACACCTACAGGCCAGTTTCTGCTGCGGGGCACCGCCACGGGTAGCTTCGCAGGGACTACTGGCTCACTACTCCTAGACTTCAAGACAGGATCCACCGAGTATGCGGTAGCTCTGACAGGCACGGTTCAGAGCTGAAGCTGCAGCACTCGGTCCCCCTCTCTTTTTCCCTCAGACTCTACAGAGCCGAGCAGTAGTGGAACAAAAGAAATGCGAAACAGCGGGTCAGTTCTGGCCTCAATGAGGCTCTTTCTGATGAGAGTGAGCTCTTCGCCTTTTGGAGCTACTATCTGGGGGGTTGTGCTGTCCTGTGCGGTTCTCATTTACGATAGGGTCATTGCAGGCGACTCACGGGCCAAAGCCAGACTTGGAGACAGCGCGCTCGTTTGGTATCCCCGGTTCGGTCATCTACATAGACTGACAAGTTCCTGGCCAGAACGTCACCAGACGTTTTCCCTGTTAGAGGCTCCCAGATAGGGTCGAACCCAGGCCGAGCAGCCCAAAGAAACTCAGAATGGACTCTGTTTGCCTAGAGTGGTTAGATTCTAACTATTCCCCCACTCTTGCGAGGTCTGAGTCCCACCGGGCCCGGTAGATCAGATGCGCGCGCAGTACTAGGATTTCTTCTTCTTGGCCTTCAGCTTGCTGTCTCTGAACCTTACGAACTCCTTCGCAGCGGCCTTGTTCATTTTCTCGATGGCTTTTACGACAGCCTCCGAAAGTTCCTCTGCAGCTATCTCCGTCTTCTTGGCGAGCTTTGCAGTGATCTCTTTTGTCACTTGTTCTGCTTCCTTTGCGGTGGCTCCCGAAGCCTTCGCGGCAGCCTTAACTTTGGATTCCACGTATTCCTCCCACCTTCCGTCCCTCTTCTTCACATTGACCATTGTTCTCTACGGATGGTGGAGGCCAAGGCGTCTTATGTGCCTTTCGCTTCCGTTTCGGTTCCGCTCCCTGCGTTGCAGGTGAGGCCTGGCCGCTAGCCTGGGCTCCATCACAAACAAAGATACATATGAACGTCTACGGGTGCAACGCAGGGACGCATGGGCAGGGCAAAGAGCGCGCACAAAACGATACTGGTGATCGGATTCAACCCTTTCGCAGGTAGGAAGGCGAACGCTGCAGGTGACATAGCTGAGGCTTTTGATGGGCAGGAGTTCAACGGTGTAGAGCTCCGCTCCGTCTTGATTCCAGTCGAATGGGGAAGACCTGAGACAATGATCAAGAAGGCGATCGAGGAGATCCAGGAAGAAGGCCAACACCTCATAGCTATTCTAGAGCTAGGAGAGTGCGGCGGAAGAAGAATCCGAGTCGAGGAGAAGGCCCACAACCAACGCGCTAGGGGACGTGCCGACGAGGCAAACAACAGACCCGGGGCCGAGGTGGGGACTGAAGTGATCAACGGAGGTCCGCTAGAATATTCTTCGCCGATCGCCCGTGACATCAAACGGGCTTTGCAGAGTGCGAAAGTCGAATTCGATGAATCCGAGGATGCGGGCGCGTTCCTCTGCGAGGAGGCGTTCTATGCCGGCATGCACCTTACGTCCAAGAAGGCAAAGGTGGCTGGATCCGTTGGGTTCGTCCACATTCCTCAGTATCCTGTGCGAGATGAGGACAAGTTGAATCACTACAACAAGGAATATCTGAGAGACACGAAGAAATCAGTGCAAAAGATCCTCGTAAGGCTGTCGAAGAAAGACGCCTAGGAGACGCGGGCACACTATCCCGGACCTAAACCAAGCTTCGAGACTCGGACATCTACTTGATTCAGAACTGGTTCTTCCCGGCAGAAGACTACGGCCCTAATGCGTGACTGACAAGTCCCAGCCAATGTGCTTACAGCGACCAGTCGTCGGCACTGGCGACTGGAATCCAGTTTCAGAATCCATTTGGTGCGGACCCCACTGGGTCCTCTCCGGCGCGCGGCCAGTGACCACACACAGAATCATTAAAGGGGACCTAGAGAGTCTGTCGAAGGATGACTACCGCGCTGTTGTTAGTTGACGCTCAACGTGGCATGCTTGAAGCTCCGAGACCAGTTCCAGCACACGTCGAGGTTAGGAGGGCGCTTGAATCGTTGCTAGCCAGGGCGCGGGAGGCGGGAGTCTTTGTTGTGTTTGTGCAGAATGACGGACCTCTGGGTGACCCAGATGAGCCACACACCTCCGGGTGGGACTTGGCTTTCCCTGTGGCATCCAGTGAACTAGTCTTCCGCAAAACCGTTCCTGACGCCTTCTCGAATGCTGGTCTCGGAGCTTCACTCGACGCGGGGCAGGTGGATCAGGTAGTAGTTGCCGGAATGCAGAGCAACTACTGCGTCTCAGCTACATGCCGCGGCGCGTTGCATCACGGACTGAAGGTGATTTTGGCGTCAGGAGCCCATGCGACTTACGATGAAGGCGAGAGTGCTGAGACTATTTCGGCTAGGGTGGAAGAGGAACTCGGACGAGATGGTGTCAGGATCATTCCAGCCGACGAAATCGGATTCTAACTCGATGCGTGCGTCCTCGGAGTAGCAGATGTGAACCGACCGCAACCAAGGAATTTCAGACCATTTTGCAGTCGGAAGTTACGGCGACAGCGCTCGCTAGAAGTGTTTGGCTTTCGCTCTTCGAGACAGTTTTGAGGCGCGATTCCGCGCTGGACCACATCGGGCCCGCTGACTTCATGCGTCTATTCGAACTTGCCAACGCCGACGGACGCAACATGCCCTCCCACGTAGACTCGGAGGCTCCCTCTCTCCTCGTGAGCCTTTAGGTAGATCTTGGAAGGCCGTCCGATCTCATGCCCCTGGTCGACCTTGGCGTTCACCTTTTCGCTTCGGAAGTACCTATAGTGCGAGAGATAGGCCGCAAGGCACCCGTTGCCCGAGCCAGTCGCCGCGTCCTCGGGCACCCCGAACGCCTCGACGAAGACTCGCACGCTCAGGTCGTCGCCAGCCTCACGGGCTTCAGGAGAGAAGACGAGTATCCCTTCCTCCCCGACCTTCTGGAGAAGATCGTCGCATGACTTACCGTCGACCCGGCAGCGCTTGACCGCATCGAGGTTGCGCAGCGGAACGATGATGAAGGGCACGCCTGTTGAAACCTCCACTATGGGAAACCTCCGGTCGATGTCGTCGGACCTTATTCCGAGGACCTTGGATAGTTCCTTGGCATTTAACCTCTCCTTTCCAAAGGTCGGCTCGACTTGCCTCATCCAAAGCCTGGTCAATTCCCCGCCCCGACCGTAGACGAAAGTGACGGGGATCCTGCCGACCTTGAGATCCAGCGTTATGTCGGACACTCGCTTCCCCATGATGAACTTCTGTATCACGTAGGCTGTGCCCAGTGTCGGGTGGCCAGCGAACGGGAGCTCCCGCGTGGGAGTGAATATCCTCACCTTGAAGAGACGAGCGGCCCTGACAGCTGAGTTCTCGCTCGAGACGATGAACGTCGTTTCCGAGAAGTTGAATTCGCGCGCGATCTTCTGCATCTCGCTAGTGGAGAGTCGGCCTGCATCTCGCACCACTGCCAGCTCGTTGCCGCCGTAAGGGGATTCGGCGAAGACGTCCACCAGATGAAAGGTCAACCCCCTCCCAGTCAACATGATTGTACCGGGGTTGCGGGTAATATAGATGACGGGAAGAATGCACGATGGTGCCGAATCCCGTACGTCTAAGAATACCGGGTCAAAACGCTTTAACCGAGCAAACCACGGCCAGAAAGACACGGCTTGCAAGGTACCCAAGGAGTAGACGAATCGATCGCGCTCGAAGTTGAGACCGTCTCAAAGTCATTCGGTACAACACATGCCGTTGACGGCATAAGCCTCAGATTGCGGAAAGGCGAGATTCTGGGTCTCCTCGGTCCGAACGGATCGGGGAAGAGTACTGCGATGAAACTGATTCTCGGTGTGATCAAGCCAGATTCTGGCGCAATACGCGTCTTCGGCAAGAATGTCGCCCGTGAAGCGGTCGAAACCAAGCAATTGGTGGGATACGTGCCCGAGACGGCACAGCTCTATGAGTTCCTGAGCGGGGTCGAGTATCTCGATTTTGTGGCCGACATGTACAGCATGACCTCGGACGTCAGGAAGGAGAGAATCACGCAGTTCCTCAACGCCCTGGAAATGGTAGGCCATGAAAACCAGATGATCAGCGGCTACTCTCAGGGCATGAAGCAGAAGATCGCGATAACGGCTGCCCTCATGCACCGTCCACGGCTGTTGATATTGGACGAGGCACTGAACGGGCTCGACCCTAGGTCGGCCAGAATCGTGAAGGACCTCCTTCGCAGTCTTGCGAAAGAGGGCTTTTCCATCCTGTTCAGCACGCACGTCCTGGAAATCGCTGAAGCCATCTGCGACAGGGTCGCCATCATGTATCAGGGCAGGATTCTCGCAGAGGGGACGGTTCCCGAGCTTCGCAGGCAGGCGGGGCTTCCAGGATCTTCCCTTGAAGAGGTGTTCCTCAAGATCACTGGAACCTCAGACCTGAGGGACGTAGTAGAGGAGCTCAGTAAGTGAACCCGAAGCGTATCTACAAGATCGCAAGCGTTCTTGTCAAATCCCAACTGAGATCTGGGCGTTCAGGTTCCCTCGGTATGCGCTTCTTCAACAAACCGAGGGTGATCCTTCTCATCGACGCAATCGTGTTTGCAATAGCTGCTAGCTCAGTCTACGGCATTCTTGGACTAGTAGGCGTCATGTCCAAGGAGATGACCAGCCTCTTGAACACAATAACGCTTCAAGCTTTGACCTCAATGCCGGCTCTCATACCACCATCCATATTCATAGCGGCAGTCCTCTTCGAACTGAGCGTCTCTTCGAAGTTTGCGTCAAGCGACGTGGTCAATTGGCTTCCCGTGTCGCAGACAGACTATGTCTCGGCGTCGACTCTGTCGGTCTGTTACATGTACTCTTTCATCGTCGCACTTGGGATAGGGGTCACTTACCCTCTCGCGGTAAGGGCCTCCCTTCTACCTGCGTGGGCGGTCTCGGCGACGTTGAGCCTCGTCGCGCTCTTCGCAACGGGCGCGCTGGTTGAAATCATGAGAGCCGCCCTGAACCGCGTCACCTCGGCCGTCTATGGAAAGGCGGGAAGGAGCACCGTCGTGATCCGGGTTGTGGTGACAGTGCTCGTCATCCTGGCTGTGGAACTCGGGTTCAATCCGGTGATCTTGTCCAGCGTGGTGGGCACGTTTTCCGGCGTCGTGAGCTCAGCATTTCTCGTCCCGTTCTTCTGGTCTTCAATCGCGGTCAGTTATCTCGTAGCAGGACAGCCGCTCTTGTCAGCCGCCTTCTCTGCGTTGACGGTGCTCTTCACTCTCTTCGTGCTCTTCGCGGCTGTCAGGGTCAGGGCCAGGTACTGGTCCCCCCTTCCTGTCACCATCGAGGTGACGGAATCGGAATACTCCCCTCGCGCTGGCTTTCTGCAATCCTTGGGTCTGTCAGCGGTGGAAGCCGCAATAATCAGGAAAGACCTGAAGGGGTTCACGAGAAGGAGAGAACTGCTCCCTTACATCGCCATTCCGGTCGTCTTCGTCGCACTAATCGTAGTTCAGCAATTCACCATCCCTGGGTCCAACTCGGGCTCCGGAGGGGCGACAGTCTACCCCTTCTGGCTCATAGGAGGAATCATGACGATTATCGTCGCCACGACGAGCGTGGGACAGGAAGGCAAAGCGATCCTCAACATCTATGCCTTCCCGATCTCCCCCCAAGTATTCCTTAGGGCCAAGCTGCTTGTTGCATCTTTGTTCGGTATGGTGACAATACTCGCCATGCTTGTTGTTTCATCTGTTCTCGTGTCAGCATCCGTTACTGGTTTCGTGGCTTCGCTGCTGGTCTCAATAGCGATTGTGGCGGAATGCGTCTTCATCGGGCTTGGGGTTGCTACAAGATTCCCTGACTTGCAAGAGAGGCCGAGACCACGGTTCGTTCAGCCTGGCGCGATGATTCTGGCAATGCTGTTGGGAATGCTTCTGGCATTAGTCACTGCGTTCCCGCTGACCCTTTGGCCGTTCATGTCAAGCTACCTTGAAGGGGTTGGACTGTCGTATGGCGTCGCAGTGGGCTTAGGCCTTGCGTTCGGATGTGTGGTTTGTGTCATCGCATATCGATGGGCCAAGTCAGGTGCGGCGAAGCTGTTGAATGAGCTCATTGTCTGAGTTGGCCAGCTTGGAGACTCCGTGCCCTTCTCAGCCGCGCGCTCTAACTGCATATCCGTTCATCTCTAGGACCATTACACTCTCTCATCAGTTCGACATCTACGGCAACGTTCTGAGTGACCTAGGAAACACGGCGTCAACAGTCTTATTATTGAGATTGGGCGAGCTCTCGACAGTCGCATGCCTGATCTGATTAGTCCGGCGGTCCGCGCTATCCAAAAGGAGGCGGAAGAGAATCCTGATCTCTTCTGGTCAAGGGAGGCCGAGAAGGTACATTGGTTCCGAAGATGGAACCAAGTGCTCGAAGCGAGAGTCCCCGATTTCAAGTGGTTTGTTGGCGGACTCACGAACCTGAGCTACAACTGTCTGGACCGTCATGTGCAGGAGGGATGGGGCGGTCATGCGGCGCTCATCGCACTAAACGAACTTGGCCAAAGACAGGTCTACACCTACCATCAGCTCTTCACTGAGGTAAAGAAGACCGCGGCTGCTCTTAGGGGAATTGGAGTGAAGCGAGGAGACCGCGTCGCAATTTACATGCCGACTATGCCTGAAGCGATAATCTCGATGCTGGCAGCGACGAGGATTGGCGCGGTGCATCTGGTTGTGTTCGCTGGCTTCGGTGCCAGCGCACTTGCTGACAGAATCCGTATGGCGGGAGCAGGAGTCCTCCTGACTGCAGACGCGACCTGGAGGAGAGGCCGTCCGACCCCGCTTTTGGGCATCGTCGAAGAAGCTCTCCGCGATCCGTCCTCACCGGTGAAGAAGGTTGTGGTCCTCCAGCGCCTTACAGAAAAACCCCAGCTGCAGTCAGGCCGTGATACCACCTGGCAGGAATTCCTAGATTCCGGTCAGGGACTATCAACTGACTTTGAGCAGATGGAGGCGAACGAGCCTGCGTTCATCCTACCCACTTCAGGGACCACTGCCAAGCCAAAGCTCGTCGTCCACATGCATGGCGGCTACCAGGTGTGGATTCGTAGCGCAGGAGAGTGGATCTTTGGGTTGAAACCTAGCGATGTCTGGTGGTCGACTTCAGACATTGGCTGGATAGTGGGGCACAGCTACATCGTCTACGCCCCCTTGCTCTTTGGCTCCACGACCGTTGCCTACGAGGGCGCGCTCGACCATCCGGGACCCGAGACGTTCTACAGAGTGGTGGAGGACAACGGTATCACAGGAGTCTTCACATCTCCGACGGCGGTTAGGCTGCTCATGCGGTACGGGACCGAGGCGGCAAGGCGCTTCGACCTAAGGACGGTCCAACGTGTCTTTTCGGCAGGAGAAGTACTGAATCCCCCGGCTTGGGCCTGGATGCAGAAGGAGCTTTTCGGCGACAGGATTCCCGTCATTGACCACATGTGGCAGACCGAAACGGGGGGGCCAGTCTTTGGCAACCCGTACGGGATCTGTCTACTCCCCATAAAGCCAGGGTCGGCTTGCCTCCCCCTTCCCGGGATATCTATCGAGATCCGCAATCCTGATGGGTCCAGTGCCGACAAGGAAGACAAGGGCATCGTGGTAATCACACGCCCGTTCCCCGGGCTGACCTCCACGATATGGGGGGACCACGAGCGCTACAAGGGAGAATACTGGGAGAGAATCCCTGGGGTGTTCTTTACAGGGGATTCCGCCCACGTGGACGAAGACGGATACATCTGGTTCGCCGGAAGGTCTGACGAGATAATCAAGGTGGCTGACCACAGAATCGGGGTAATCGAAGTGGAGAGCGCCTTCCTCTGGCATCCGGCCGTCGCAGAAGCCGGGGTCACCACCCACCCCGACAAACTTCGAGGTTCGGTCATAGTCGCCTTTGTGACTCTGAAGGCAGGACACTCCCCTAGCGATCAGCTCAAGTCGGAGCTGAGAGAAACGGTCAGGAAAGAATTCGGCCCGCTGGCTGTAATAGAAGAAATCAACTTCGTGGAAGTGCTACCAAAGACGCGCAGTGGGAAGATCATGAGGCGGGTGCTGAAGGCCATAGTCCTCAATCAGGAACCTGGAGACATATCAACGATTGAGTCTGGAGAGTCAGTGGAAGAGGCGCGCCAAGCCTGGCAGCAGATGCAGTCGCAACTGCAGTCTCGCAGCTCAGGGCCCGGTCAGGACGGAACCTAATCCCCGGCAACCGTTAGAGGAATGATTAGGATTTCTTCTCGTCAGCCTGGGTTTACTGCATACATCTCTGAAACGGAATCTTCGCGTGTATACGAATTCGTGCTTCACTACCCTCGTCAGTTCTGGCAAGGTGCCCCCCGCGTGCACTCGCTACTGTGAATTCACCTATTGGTCATGGGCACGTCCTGTTAAATAACGGCAGGCGGATGAAGCGCGCCATGTCTCTTGACGAATGGAGAGGGGGAAGCCCGTGGGCGAACTGGGAGCACTACAGACCCCTTGGGCCCATAATCGCGACCTTCCTCGTAGTGATTGGATGGCTGGTCTTCATACTCCTATATGCCCTCTACTGGTCCAGCGGCTACTCGACCTTCCAGAACGTCATAGTGACCCTCGTCACGTTGGTCATTATGGGTCTAGCCATCGGCCTAGGCTGGACAGTCTGGGGCATTAGGCACGCGAAGCGATGGATGAAGCAGGAACAGCCTGCCACTGCCGGGTAGCTCGACACAGGGCAGGACCCTCGGCGCAAAAGCAGCCTGCGGCATGCTTCCGCGTGCGGTTAGGCCCGGTATAGGCGTGGTCCGGGATTCGCTTAATCACACCCTAGCAGTACCGATTGGGCCTGAATTCGACAGTTAACCGACCAAATCCATCCAGGCGCGAATGCTGCTATTCCAGATCCGGACTGTCAGTCTCAGTGCTGACTCACTTGTTGCTACCGAGAGCCTTGCCCATCTGGACTAGGTCACTTTGTTTCTCATATCCGAGGCTTTCGAAGAGGTTCAGCGAAGGGGTGTTCCAATCGAACACTTGCGCGTTGACCTTTGGGATGCCTCTCTCTATCATTCGACGCTCTAATTCTAGGAGCATCTTGCTTGCGATACGCTTTCGGCGGAATCTGGGGTCTACAGCCAGGTGATAGACCCAACCCCTTCGGCCGTCCCATGCCCCGATGACGGAGCCGACGATCTTAGAGCCTTCCTCCGCTACGAGGAAAAGGTCAGGATCTCGCTCGAGCTTTCGTTTGAGCTCTTCTTTGCTGTCTCCTGGGCGGGTCTCAAATCCCGAGCGGCGCCAGAGCTGAGACACGGCAGCGAAATCCTTCATCGAGAATTCCCTTGTCTTCATGGCTGATCATTCGTGAGTCTCATGTCGGATTCCAAGGAATCACATCGAGCCACTATGAGCACAAAAAACCCTTCGGTCTGAGAAGACCCCTAGACAGTACGAACCCTAGCCGGCCATTCTATACGCCTTGGAACTGCCACCGAACAACTTCCCTGACGGGACGACGAGCAGTCGGCGCGAGGAGAGTGGAGGATACGACCCTCTTAATCATGTCTTGTTCTCCTAGTCTTCTACAATCCCTATATCCTTCCTCCGTTTCATCCTTAAGATTCCGGCTTCAGATTGGAACCAATTATTATCCTGTACACGAAGGAGGAAGCAAAGAGGCCGTACGACAGGTTCGACAACTTCATCGAAGCTTCGTTCTGGATAGGGAGTGAATACAGCGAGCCCGAGGGAACTGGCAACGTGAAGCTGGTCAGGATAGAAATGTATTCAGCCGACGACCCCGTGGGCCTGGACTATCTGAAGATATTCGTCAACCTCCTGCTCGACCACGCGATCGACCATGAGACGAGGTTCTTCCTGGAGCCTCCTCCTTCGGGTGGTTCCACGGATTCTAGTGGTTCCACGGATTCGGGGGGGCGTCCCCCGCCGGGCGACGAGGCACCGCCTTCGGAATCGGAGGAATTCCGCCCGACAGGATACGAGGCAGAGATGAAGGAACTGAGGGAAAAGCGCAAGAAGGGGAGTTTGAGCGAGAAAGAATACAAAGCACAACGGGAGAGATTGCTCAAGAAGTGGTGGAAGGAGCTGGACGAGCGCATGAGCAAGTAGCGATTGTGCTCTGGTTCTTGGAGAGCTAGCATCAGCTGACGGTGTTAGTGAGGGCGGGGTCTACGCTTTCCGAGCCGGTCTTGAAGTACGATTTCGACGCCTAGGATATTGACGGTATTGCCCAAACGGAAATAGCTTCGGTTGGGGCAGGCTTCAGTCGCCATTCCATGCTTCAGGGTGTCATCCGCTCTTCGTTTGAGGCATTGAGGAACTACAAGAGAATACCGTCGGAACTCAGGCAGCTGCAGACGAAGAAGATGCGTTGGACGCTGAGGTACTGCTACGATTACGTCCCATTGTACCACGAATGGTTTAGGAAGAGGGGACTGACCCCCGAAGACGTTCGAGAGCCTAAGGACCTCAGACTCTTGCCCAGGCTGTCGCGGGAGACTCTAAGCGGCACCTCTCCAGAAATGATCGTGGTTCCCGGTGCTAGAGTGGGGCTCGTAAGATCGACTTCTGGGACAACGGGACGCCCAGTCAGGATACTCTGGAGCCCAGGCTTCTCTGACATGGTCATGGGTCAGGTCTTCAGGGCGACTTCGGTAGAGGGAGTAAGACCCTGGCACAGGGTCGCTATGGTTTGGACAGGGTCCCCAGGGCGCCCCATTGTCGCCAGCGGGGCCGCCAGGAGAAGCGCGGTGTATGCCTACAAGCTCTTGTTCGGTTCCATAAACCTCTGGGTCTTGGTCTTCAATCAGGTCGACCTTTTCGTATCAAAGGATAATTGGAGATCGGTAGCTTCTATGCTGCATGACCTCCAACCTGATGTCATCTACTCCCGACCCACGCACGCGAGAAGGCTGGGGGTCAAGCTGAGGGAGGAGGGACAAAAGCTTGATCCCAAGTTCCTCATAATCGGAGGCGAGTTCATGAGCGATGGCACAAGAGCGGACATAGCTTCTCTCTACGGCTGTGAGGTATTCGAAGAGTATGGTTCGATGGAATTGGGCAGCCTTGGCTTCGAGTGCCCCGAACACTCCGGGATGCACCTTAACTCCGACTTCTTGGTCTTCGAAGTCGAACGGGATGGCGAGGAGGTCTCACCCGGTGAATCGGGGGAGCTTGTCATCACAGGCCTTCACAACGAGACGATGCCCTTGATTCGGTATGAGCAGGGAGACCGCGTGGTCCTCGAAGAGGAGGGCAGGTGCGGCTGCGGGTCGTACCTCCCTCGACTGCGTGCAATCCAGGGAAGGTTGAGCGATGGATTGGTGGCAGAAGACGGCACGCGTATTCCTCCAGGCGTCATCTGCGATCAGTTGGAGAGAGTCATGGGGATACGAGACTATCAGCTAGTCCAGAAGAGCCGCGAACGGGTGATTCTGAAGCTCCTCAGCAGAGACAATGCCGAGCAGACTGCCGGGGGGGTGTCTGGATACTTGACAAGCCTCCTTGGTGGTAGTCCCACCGTCGAAATCGAAGAATGGTCAGAAGATGACATGCCAGCGAAATACAGACCTGTAATCAGCGAGATCAACTAGCCCGCGTTTCCTCCCCCCCAGCCATTGCGGCAGTCTCTACTGACTCAGCCTTGAGATGGATTCTGGGCAAGCCGCTGACTTTGGACCTGATCTTATTTGCCTTGATCCTAGCCAAGCAAAAGACAACCGAGTAGCTGACGATGCAATTCGGCCGAAAAGGAGGTTAAATAAACCCAGGCAGACCTGCCCGCGAAATCACGATGTGCAGGATGTTTGCTTACGCTGGGAATTCTAGGGAAGACCTCGCGAGACTTGTCGGTGCCCTCAGTAAAGCTGCCAAGAGAGACACCGTTGCTGAAAGAGTCCCTCTGAAGAACATCGTTCATGGCGACGGCTGGGGTTTCGCGGTGTATTCGAAACGAGGGTTGACATATCATAGATCCGGTCGGTCCATCTTCAACGAGGACGTGGTATTGCCTCCGACAGACGGGAAAATACTTGCGGTCTTTCACGCCAAACAAGCGACGCCGGGGAATCCGGTCGGGGAGAGATTCTCCCATCCGTTCCTCGCTGAGACTCCCTACGGCCTCATTCTGCTTGCGCACAATGGCTCTCTTTACAAGGACAAACTCGCAGAGAGGCTCCATTTTGCCGGCGACCTAAGTAGAATAACGGACAGCGAGCTGGTACTGAAGTACGCAGTGCAAAGGGGGTTATCCGCTGCCTCAGCAGACCTCGAGGATTGCACGAAGACGAACAGTGCTCTGAATCTTCTAGTCCTCGAGATTGGGGACAATGGCCAAGCAGATATGTCTGTGAAACACTTCTACCACAAGGAAGGAAGACTAGACAAGACGAGATACTACGAGTTGTGCTGCGAAGACCTCGCGGGGGGGAGGGCGGTCTTCTCGTCGACGCTCAACGACTACGGCCTTTCCGGCAAGCCCATTGTAAAGGATGGATTAGTGCCTCTTTCGGCGTTGAAGTGAACCGAAGCATGATGGGCTGAGCGCGCGCTACGCATATAAGCGACTCGAGAGCACAGATTGTCGAAATTGAAGGCATACGTATTCTTGGTGACAAAACCGGGGACCTCTAAGGAAGTACTCCAGGATCTTCGTAAGGTTGCAAAGGTCGAAGGAGTGATCCAGGTGGATTCGATCTACGGGCGGTTCGACGCCATCGTCACGGTCGAGGCCCCTGACATGGAACATCTTGGAAACCTCATCTACAAGGTGATAGAGAAGGTCCCCAACGTAGTCCACACAGAAACCTCCTTGGCGCTATCTCAGCCCAGAGAGTGAAGCGGTCTGCCTGTAGTGGCGTACGTCTTGGTGCAAATGAAACCAGGCACCTCACAAGAAATAGTGGGCTCCAGGAAGATTCATGGAGTGAAGATGGCGAACAGCGTCTTTGGAAGGTATGACGCCGTTCTAGTAGTAACCGCGAAGGACATGGACGAACTGACAGCGACCATCTACGAGGTGATTGAGAAGCATCCGAACGTCGAGCACACAGAGTGCCTCGTGTCAATCCCCTATCCGCCAGAGGAGAAGCCACACCGTCATCCCGAGAGTTACAGCGTCATATCATATCACTGCCCTAGCTGCAACGCCCTGAACGAACACGGTTCGGTCTATTGCCAATTCTGCGGATTCAGGTTCAATTGAGTCGGGGATTGCCTCGAAGCTGACAACAAAGTAGCGCCTGGGCTAGACGAGTCTCGGCCAGGGCATCATTGGACGGGAATTGGTTCACCCTAGCTTTCTCCCCAATGGGTCAGGGGGTTTTCGACTTCGCAGCCGCCTTCTTCTTCTTCTTCGAGCGCTTCTTTATGGGCGCTTCGACCTTCTCCACGACTTCCTTCTCCACCTTCTCTACATCCTTCTCCGCTTTCTTCGCTTCTTTCTCTACCTCCTTCTCCGCCTTGCGAACTTCCTTTACGACCGCTTTCTCTATTTTCCGGACCTCGCCTTCGACTCTTTCTTCTGCCGTCTTCTTGGTCTGAGAAGACCATTTCTTGAGTGAGGCAACGTTGCCCTCGAGCGTGCTCCTCCTCCTCTCGTCAACGAGGAGGCCCCACCTCCTAGCCAGTCCGAAGTTCAGGCCAGCCTGTGCGACCTCTCCCAGCGAGAATCCCCTTGCTTGCCTCTGCGTCATCCCCCTGCCGTGCCTCACTTCGACAACGGCTGTGGGAGGAGTGCCACTTGGCTTCGGGGCCTTCTCCTTCACGACGCGCTTCGATTCCGCTTCCTTCTTCTTCCCGCTGACCCTCTTCTTCTTGGGGGGCACACTCAAGTCAGGTTCCTCCAGCTTCTACCCGGTTAAATTCGTTCCTACTCGGTCAGAGAGCGGCGATTCGGCACAGCCATTTCGGGTCGTCCTTCATTATCCAATTGCGCTTCTTACCGTCAAATGTTCAGTGCTTATTAGGTGCGGTGTCGAACGCAATTGCATCTCATAGAATGGCGTCCTATCATAAGCGAACCGAAGAGAAGGAAGAGGTAAAGGGACACAACCACCCGTTCAAGGAGAAGTGCGGCCCTCACTGCCCCCGGAACGAGCATTACAAGGGGCCAGTCAGGAAGTCGGGTTTTCTGCACAGGAAAAAGCGCTAGTGATGAGTCAGAAGCTTGGTCAGACCAGGGCTTCTCACTTGGGCTGACTATTCGCTTCCAAGTAGACCGAGTCGTACTTCTCCTTCTTCGGCACGATGCAGAGGAACTCTGCGTTCTCGTTACCAGTATTCTCGTACCAGTGAACCATGCCGGGTGGGATGTATATCGAGTCCCCTTCTTGCACCTTGTAAACCCTGTCTCCGACACCTAGGCTGTATCTTCCTTTTAGGACGTACTGTTCGTGTTCTATGTCAGGATGGTAGTGCTTGGGGATGCTTCCGCCAGGCTTGATGGTGAATTTGCGCATTTCGAAGTTGGGCGCTCCGTCATGTCTGTCCACCAGCCATTCGATTTCGGTCCTGACGGCGTTCTCGACCTTCTGCGGGGTTGCCTTTCCCGCTGGCTTCACGGACATCGTTGGGTGTCAGCTGGTCAAGCCAGTTTTAAGAGTTCCACTCGAAATCCCGACGACAACACGTGGTTCTACGCCGAGAGGCTAGGCATCTCGCTCCTGAGCAAGCAGGAAATCAGGCAGAACAATGTCGACATGGCATTCCCGGTGAGGGAAGGGACTGACCACAGGATCGGGTTGACTGAGCAGGAAAAGTGAGGCTAGTCAGGGGACACCGAGGAACTCTGCATACGTCCTTGCCGAGAGGACGGGGTTTGACTGAGCTTCCTCCCCCAGCTTTCTGAAGGGCACGTCGCCGTAGTCGTGGCCTGGATAGATGATTGTCGAGGGCGGTAGCTTGAGGATCACGTCGTGCAGGCTCCTGAACATCTCCTCCGTTGACCCTCCAGGGAGGTCGGTCCTGCCGCAGTTACCGATGAAAAGGGTGTCTCCGGTGAAGAGATTCTCGCCATCGTAGAGGCAGATGCTATCCTCGGTGTGCCCTGGCGTGTAGATGACCTTGATCTCATTCCGTCCCACTATCAATACGTCGCCTCCTTTCACTGACACGTCATGGTCTATGGGTGCTCGTTCGTGTGCTACCACCTTCGCCCCGAGCGCTCTGGCCAATTCCCTCAGAGTCGAGACGTGGTCGAAATGGCTGTGGGTGCCGACGACGAACTTGACCTTCACACCGACCTCCTTGGCTGCACTGACGATGGGTCCTGTCTCCCATCCCGAATCAATCGCCAGCGCTTCGCCTCCCGGCCTGTCAGCAAGCAGGTACACGAAGTTCTGCATTGTTCCCACTCGTATTTGTCTGACGATCATCGCGGAGGCACGATGTCGCGCCGCTAAGTATGTGTTGCGGCCGCTCGATCTTGTCGACTTGTTTGGCTTGGGTATGCTTTCTTTACTTGTCTTTGAATTGTTCTTACCTGTCGTTCAGCCAATATACTCTCCATTCGGACACACGCCCACCCCGAATCTTAGCAGTCCATATGTTCGGACCGTCAAGCGGTTTGTAGGAACAGGTAGAGTAGCCAACCATGACAACAACATTGTTTTGAATTGTTACGCAGGTGAACATGTTTCGGTAGTCAGGACACCTTTCAAAGAAGTCTCTCCAACCTTCCTTCATAGCATCTTTGCCTTTGGTGACTTTCCCAGAATTGTCTATGAACCTGTGGTCATCAGTCATCAAGTCAGCTAGACCTTCAAGGTTTCTCTGGTTGATTTCCTCGTTGAATTTCAAAGCCGTCGAAATCAACTTCGACGAATTCATACGACGGCACCTTTGGGTGATAGCATCACTCTTGGAGTGGTGCATTCCGTCATATGAAGCTTGGCGCGCGGCTGAAGTCGGGCGAAAGGCGAGCAATAGAGGAAGAATTCGTCGAGTACGGGAAATGCGTGGATAGTCAAGTTTCTCTAAGATGGCTTTGAGACAGAAAGTGTACGGTTCCTGCACTCTGGAACCTCGGTCTCACTGAAGTGTACTAAGCCTGGATGGCAACATGCGAGATCGTCGATTGAACGTACGATGCTCTGCCATGGATTATGCGACAGTTTCGCTTCGATTCTCAAGGGGAAAAAGTGGAAGACGAAGCCTTGAGCAGCCGAATGGCTTCCAGAATCAATAGTTGCAGTAGTGGTAGGATGCCAATCTGGTAACTAGACTAATAACTAGCCGAGGCGAACGGAATCCTGATGGGGGCAGTGAACTCTCAATTGGACGGCCATCTGGCGACCGTTTGAGTTTGCGAAGGTACTTCAAGACCTGCCCCTGTCACTGACGTCCATCCTAGTCGTAGATGTAGTTCTCCTATGCAACAGCAAGGCCACGTTTCGAAGGGAAGAGATACTCACAAAGTGGAAGTGAAGCAGTAGTTCGGCATTCAGCCTTTCAATGAATCATCGTGGGTCTTGACCCTGCTGCTTCCATCTCAGTAGATAGACCATCTCCTCGATTAATGCGCAACTCTTGCAGAGATACTCGTATTTCCCTTGGAGAGGGCCGCGGAGCCAGTCGTCCTTGGTGATGCAGAGCCGGCGACACTTGTCGCATCTGTCGTGTTTGCCGACCATGTCCTTTCGAACAGGCGGGGGTGCAGAAATAGGCAACCCCTGAATGGGGATGGTTCTTAGGGGGAGAGGTCGACGGAATTGGAGATGTCGCGCCTGCCTGTTCCTTCGCCTGACCTCTCAAGTCATCATTCATTGCGAGACTCATGTCAGTGCCGAGACTCGTAATATGATCAAGAGGGTGCGACGAGACTTGGCTATCTTCAGAGATGGAGAGCCCATGGGTCTTCACTTTGTCAAAGATCTGAATCAGGGCGCAATTCTCGAAGTGTCTCGTATAGTCTCAAGATTGGATGCTTCCCTGAGTGGGTAGCCAACATCTCTGATAGCCAACATCTCTGATAGCCAACTCGGTACCTCACTCACCATCTCCGCGGGGTGACGACTAGCTAGATTATGCCAAGGCGCAGGAGTGCCACTAAGGTGACCATCCATGAGACGGCGACGGCGACTCCCCAAACTATTCTTTCCCTTGCGAGGCCCTTCAGGTACTCAGGCGCTAGATCGGCAGCAGCCTTAGGCGAATTCACTGGTTGGACGATTGGCCCTGAAGATTCGGGCACGGGCTTTTCCTTGGCAAGTCCCAGCATTCGACTTGGACTCTCGATTATCGGCGGAATTCTGATGGCCTCGATGGTGGGGGGTGCTATCTCAACGACGTCAGGCTTTGAAGGAGAGCTGACCTCAAATGCTGGTTCGGTGCTGACGGCCTTCGGGCTCTGCTTTGCCCTCCGCTTTGGCGCCATGCTCCCCTCAGACGAAACTGCGCTTCTCCTTTCATGCTTGTGTTCCACAGCCATTGAAAATCAGATGGGACAGCAGTCCCTATTAGAGATTCTTGGCATACACCAAAGAACATATGGTTCCTGCCACCTTGTCCGCCTCTGGCATGTCGTTGAACCGGGCCCCGAGGGTCCACCCTCAAGTGGGTTCGGAAGTTGGATTCCGGTCAAGAGCGCTCGGATGAGCCTCTTTCTCGTTAATATCAGTGGCCTGGCTAGATTCCTTTCTTCTGGCAGCTCGACGCTACCACTGCGCTGAGAAAGTCCTCCCAGGCAGGCGCGAGTAGGTTCGGATCAACCTTGCGCTTCTCCGCGATGGCATCTATTGTTCTCTTGGTTACAACTCCATCTTTGCTCTCTACCCAGAGTTTGAATACCTCCTCTACGGCGTCGGCCAGGCTCTCTCTCCATTTGATTCCTTCACCAATTGAAGTCCTGGTATGTCTCATATCTAGATCTCTACCTTTAGTCATACATGTTCCCTATCCATCTTTGTTATCTCGACCATCACTCTCTTAGCATCGAAAGTCCGTTTGGGTTTCTTCTTGGATTTACGGAATATGGAACACTAATCTATATGATCTGTGAGAATCTTCGTATTGCAGAAGTCGTCCGAGGTCTTTCCCCCTTTTTGGACAAAACACAGAGATACTGCTAGATAGTCGTCTGTAATAGCATGGCATCGAGCGAAAGTCTGACAATGGAAGACGCACAAGACGAGGTAATTCCTGAGGCAGGTGTGGAGCCGACCATGATAAACGTCCGAAGCGAGGGACTGAAACTCGACCTGGTCCTTCTCAAGAACAGGATCTCAGGCCTCACGATTGACTATCAGAGCATCTCAGAAAGCGACGAACTACCGAGTCTCCGGATTCGCTCCATCGTCTGAGGAATCGATCCCCCAGATTCTTGTCGAGGCGGTCAGGCATCCAACCTCGCAGCTCCCGATTCCGCAGGGACCGGGGGAGGAACCTCAGGACAACGCGGAGCCGACCATGATAAACGTCCGAAGCGAGGGACTGAAACTCGACCTGGTCCTTCTCAAGAACAGGATCTCAGGCCTCACGATTGACTATCAGAGCATCTCAGAAAGCGACGAACTACCGATAGCATGCTCTCGGGCCCCGTTCCATCAACTGGCAAGTCGACCCCAGAGGTTCTTGACGGGCCGGCCAAGGCTCTAGTTGTACAGCCGCCACCCCTGATAGAAAAGCAGGAAGAACCTCCGAAGGAAGAACTGGAAGAGCTTTCGAAGGAAAAGCAGGAAGAACCTCCGAAAGAGAAGCAAGAGGAGCATACGGAGGAGAACGACTACCGCAAGATTGTCCTTCACGCAGTAGACATCTCTTTGGAAACGCTAGGCCGCGACGGGAAACACGCCATACTCAGCCTCCTGGAGAACAGGTATGGCCTTCGCGAGAGCGACATACCTGATCATCCCAGGGGTTTCGTCGTGCTTCTTGACGAGCTACTGGGCAGGTCCGCCCAGACTCTTGAGAGGGAGATAATGAGCAACATCAGGCTGGTTTCGGCGGCCCCCGGTGAGAACCTAGAAACGGTCATCAGATCACTCAAAGAGCAATGCCAAGCCAGGGCTCCAGTCGAAACAGCCGCAAAAGACGCCGAATCAGTCGCAGCCGGTGCCGACATGATCGGATTCGGGTAAGGTGTTACGTACGCTAGGCACAAGGATTGATTGAAAGATGGTAGACCCCCTCGCGTCCGCCATTGCAATACCCACGATCATCTTCTGGATGGTAATGATTCCCATCGTGATTCTGGTGCAACGGCGACCGCGCCCACAGGCATATTGCGTGAAAGAAAGAACGAGGAGAGAGATCACCGGTGCTCATACCATCATCTTTAGGAATGGGAGGAAGGCGCTGCAAGGAAAGTGCAAGTCCTGCGGGACTACTCTTTTCATGACGAAGTCAAGTCAGAACCTGGCAGTAGTCGTTGTTAGGGGATGGGGGACAATGCTGGGCGCACGGCTTGAAAGGATCGTACGCAGGCCTCACCCACTGGCATATTGCGTGAAAGAGAGGGCGAAGAGAGAGATCATCGGCACCCATACTGTCATACTGCGGAACGGGAGAAAGGCATTGCAGGGAAAGTGCAGTTCCTGCGGGACCACGCTTTTCAGGATGAAATAACATCCTACTTCCGTCTCGAAGTCTCTCCCAGTGTTGACTTGACGAATCCTGAATCAGAGTCAAGTGCTCGTTGAGAGAAGAATGTTCTTGTCGGAACAGTGGGCACCGTCTCGCTGGCCTCTCCCTCGGCAGACTCGAGCACTGCTTCCCTGGGCTTCCACTAGAGTGGAAATTCAGGTTGAGACTTCATCATGCTTATACTAAGAAATCATGCAATCCGGATGTGCAATCTAGGTATCCCGGCATGACAAAGACATTGGTCCCAGAGTTCTGGAACGTCTCCCCCTGGGTAGGGCCAGTAGGAGTCACAGGAGGGTAAGCATTGTCTGAGAGTTCGTCAAGTCTGACAATTGAAAGCGTGCAGAGCGAGGAACCTCAAGAAAATGCGGAACCTACGATGATGAACGTCCGAAGCGAGGGACTGAAACTCGACCTGGTCCTCCTCAAGAACAGGGTCTCGGGCCTGACTATTGACTATCAGAGTATCTCGAAGAGCGATGAACTGCAAAAGTGGCTCAGAATCATTGACAGGATGCTCTCGGACTCCAGTCCATCACCTGAAGGGTCGATTCCTCAGATCCTCGGCGAGGCGACAAGGCTTCCAGCGTCGCAGCCGCAACCTTCGGAAGAACCGGGGGAGGAACCTCAGGACAACGCGGAGCCTACGATGATAAACGTCCGAAGCGAGGGACTGAAACTCGACCTGGTTCTTCTCAAGAACAGGGTCTCGGGCCTGACGATTGACTATCAGAACATTTCGAAGAGCGGCGAGCTGCGGAGGTGGATCAGGATCGTCGAAAGCATGATTTCCAGACCCGTTCCATCACCTGAGGGGTCGGTCCCTCAGAATCTCAGTGAGGTGGCTGAGCCTTTGGCCGCACAACCGCAACCCCCGTCGAAAGAGCAAGGGGAACCTCCGAAGGAGAACCAGGAGGAACACACCGATGAAAAGCGGGAGGAGTCTCTGAGGGAGGAGGAAGGGCAGGAGGAGCCTCCGAAGGAAGAGCAAAAGGGACATCCGGATGAGAACGGTTACCGCAAAGTCGTCCTCCGCGCAGTGGATGTCAGCCTGGATACGTTGGGCCACGACGGAAAGCAGGCCATACTCAGTCTCCTAGAGAACAGGTATGGTTTTCGCGAGAGTGACATACCGGACTATCCCAGGAGCTTCGTCGAGCTTCTCGGGGAGCTGTTGGGCACGTCAGCCCAGAATCTTGAGAAGGAGATCATTAGCAACATCAGGAAGGTCTGGGCCGCCCCCGGAGAAAACCTGGAAACAGTTGTCGAGTCACTCAAGGAACATCTTCCGACCACGGCTTCAATCGAGACAACCGCAGAGGATCTCCAATCCGTTGCAGCCGAGGCCGGCACGGCAGGATTCCGGTATAACGCTACGTACTCCAGGCGCAGGAACTGATTCAAGAATGGTGGACACAATCACGCTCGCCTTCGTGGTGCTCGTGATCATTGTCTGCATGATCGTGGGACCAATTGCGATCTTGGTCCAGCGGCGGTCGCGCCCGCGAGCGTTCTGTGTGAAGGAAAGGACTACGAGGGAGATCACCGGTGCTCATACTGTCGTACTCGGTAACGGAAGAAAGGCACTACAGGGAAAATGCGGTTCATGCGGGACTACTCTCTTCAGGATGAAATCGGGCCGGAATCTGGCAGTAGTCACCTTCAGGAAGTGGGGAACGATGGCAGGCGCACGGCTTGAAAGAATCATACGCAGACCTCACCCACTGGCGTATTGCGTGAAGGAAAGGACTACGAGGGAGATCACCGGTGCTCATACTGTCGTACTGCGGAACGGGAGAAAGGCATTGCAAGGAAAGTGCAGTTCCTGCGGGACTACGCTTTTCAGAATGAAGTAGCGCCTCACCTCTGGCTCGAAGTCTCGCCTAATGTGAGTTGGATGTATTCTGACCTAAGGTCTACGGGCGTTTCTGGTTGGCCGCCACGCGTGCTTCCAATTCATCGGTCCATGAGTGAAGCTGTGCGCTAGCCTCGCCAAGACCAACTCCCAGGCTTGGTCGAAATAGTCGTAGACCTGCTCGCTCTCCTCGTCGTCCTTCCAGCCGAACTCTTGGAATCTGACGAGCGTCCGATTCCGACCCACTTCGTCAAAGAACAGGACCACCCACTGAGCGATTTCCTTGCGAGCGTTTGGAAACTCAGGCGGGGCGCCCCAAGTGAAGGAGAACATCCTCAGTGGCACGTAGCTCAGAACCGTGCACCCTTCAGCTCCCTTGCGCCCCTCGGGTTCCTCTGGATTGAAGAGGATCTCGTACTTTCCATGCGGTCTGATGTCCAACCTAGCGTTAGGCGCAAAGAACCTCTTGATTCCTTCTAAGGTCGTCCACGCCCGCCAGACCTCTTCCAGCGTCGCATCCACGAGCGTCGACTTTGCCAGGACTAGGTTGGTCACGAGCTGCCCCTTTCTCCGCCTTCCGCCCGCGGCTAATTAACCACGCTTGGTTTCCAACGAGGACGCGCGTGTTCGGACCGAGGTGCCATCCAAGTCGAACACCGGTCCTTAAGACGCTCCAGAGCTCGCCTAGGCAATCTCTAAGTACGGAACGCAGGCCAGGCATTCTGGATGATCGTATTAGAATTCCTGACTATCCTCATCCTGATCTCGGTCTTTGCAGGAATCTTCGGCTCGATAGTCGGCCTCGGGGGAGGGGTCGTGGTCATCCCGGCACTGACCCTGCTGCTAGGCGTCAACATCCACTTCGCAATAGGCGCGAGCATAGTCTCGATAATCGGCACGTCCAGCGGGGCTGCGTCAGTCTATGTGAAGGACAGGATGACGAACCTTCGCGTCGGCATGTTCCTCGAGCTCGCCACGACGTCGGGGGCGATCGTTGGAGCCGCGCTTGCGGCGTACGTGGACTCGGCAGCTCTCGAGCTGATATTCGGAAGCATCTTGCTAGTAACCATCGTCCCCACCATAATGAAGATCGGGGAAAACATTCCGAAAAACCCCGAGCTCAAGGATCTCTCGAAAAGGCTTGCCCTGACAGGCTCATACCCAGAGCCAGACGGTTCGGTGGTACACTACAACGCCACGAGGCCCAAAACAGGCCTCTTCGGGATGGTCATAGCAGGAATGCTCTCCGGTCTCCTCGGAATCGGGAGCGGCGCCTTCAAAGTGATCTCTATGGACCTGGCGATGAAGCTCCCGATGAAGGTCTCCACAACCACGTCGAATTTCATGATTGGGGTGACAGCCGCAGCAAGCGCGGGAATCTACTTTGCCCGAGGCGATGTCGACCCGCTGATCGTGGCCCCTGTGGCTTTGGGAATTCTGATCGGGGCCGCTTTGGGGGCCCGTGTGCTTATGCGCGCAAGGAACACTGCAATACGGAAAATCTTCATTGTTGTTCTGGCGGCTGCGGCTATAGAGATGATCTTGGCAGCGGAGGGGATCGCGGTTTGAACCTGAAAGACCCCGAAGCGATGAACGAAGTCATAGGTAATGTCCTGAGGGCCGGCGTCGTGGCGTCGGCCGCAGTCATTCTGATCGGCACCATCCTGTTGGTGGCGACCAGCGGCTTCTCAGGGACATCAATGGCGCTGACCTACAACCCTAACCAGGTCCCCCACGGCACATTCGACGTCAGCATAGCTGGACTTGTGAAGGGTCTGATTGGGTTCCAACCATACTCTATAATTGAGCTGGGAGTGATAATCCTGCTCGCCACACCAGTCTCTAGGGTGCTGATATCGGTCTTGCTGTTTGCAGCCGAAGGGGACCGCCTGTACGTTTACATCACGGCCGTCGTCCTCGCGTTGCTACTGTTCAGCATGTTAGTGACGCCATTCATACCTGCGTTCAATGCCTAAACATGCGCGCTTCGCCAGAGAGCGCTAGAACTGAACCGCTTTGAGCTCCCTCAGGACCGGATTCGCCTAGCGGTGCCTCGTGAAGCCAGCGCAGAGCATTCCGTAATACGTCGGAACCTGATAGGAGACGAGGTGGCCTTTCATCCGCACCACGTCGAGGACCCCCGCGAGCATCGCCATCTGCCACAGGCTGTCTGGCTTAGCCGCCTCGACAAGACCCGGGTCGATCCTCATCACCGACGAGAGCCGGTCTCCTTCGACCGCTTCGACCACGTACCTGTCGTACACCTTCGCGTGCGGGTCGTAGCCGTACGGGCCGTCCTTCCTGTGGGCGTGCGCCTGGTCCGAGCTTGCGACGAAGACGACTCGTCTCCTGCTGTTTTCTGCGACATTGGCAATGCACTTCCCGAATTCATGGTTCTGTTCGAGGGGAATCCCCCTTGAGGGGGTCACGATCAGCACCCTGCTCTTCAGTCTGTTCTCCCTGAGGAAGAACCAAAGCGGTATCAGAGTCCCCCAGTCCATGGCCAGGTCGGACGCCTGTCCCTCCAGGGCCCCGTAGTTCGCTCCAACTACTGGAAGGTCCCGCCGTTCGGCTTCATCTATTATCGCCCTCCCCATCTCCACGTCGCACTTGGCTCGGAGTATGACCCTCTTCGTTCCCTCGACGATTTGTCCCGACGAGTGTTCTGAAATCACTACCCCAATGTGCTTAGGAAGCCTCAGGTTGTGAGGGCTGGCGATCACAATCGTGTTTGGCCTCACTTCCTTCACCTGCCTGGCGAGAATCCTCATCCCCCGCCTAGTCGGTGCGAAGAGCCTGAGCTTGCCGCCGGCCAACGCCGGAATGGTCTCGCCGCCGTGAGGAGCTATGCAAGCGTAGACTAGCGGCACGTAAGGGCGGGAAGCCTCTCGATATTCAAACGTTCTTGCCCAAGTAGTGCAGTATCCCCATTACGGAAGTTCGAATTGAAACTCTTGCGTAAATCGGGAGTTCACTGACTCCAGCTTCCCGTTCCACCCTGCGCTGCATCGCCTCCGTCGCCTCGTCGAGGCTCGCCCCTCTGCCCTTCATGTCGCCCACGTCTTTCACCCATCGGATGACCTTCTCTTCGGTGCTGTCGAATACGTAGTCGACATCTGTCCTGGCTCCGAAATGAGGAGTGAACAGTCTGGTCGCGCCAAGTTGCCTGAGCGAGCGCACTGTGGATACGAGCTGGTTTGGGTCGAAGCTTGGTGGCGGCGTAGTCGGGATCAGTGTCTTCATTCCAGGGTAAACTATCCCGACTGCATCTGCCGTGAAGAGATTCTTCGTATCGTCGAGCATCATGGAGACCTGATGCGGGGCATGCCCAGGTGAGTGTATCAGAGTCGCAGTCAGCCCTTCTCCAAGGTCCATGTGCAGCTCCTTGCCCACAGGCATCATCCTATCCAGCGGGACTGGTTCGGGCAGGCCGTACAGACCCATGATGACCTCTCCGAAGACCCTCGTCGCACTCTCAATGAGCTTGGTGGGGTCTGCGAGGTGGGGAACACTCCTCTCATGGGCAACCACCTTAGCATTCGGCATCTCTCTCACGAGGTGCCCTGCTGCCCCCGCATGGTCCAGGTGGACGTGGGTCGGCACGATGTACCTGACATCTGAGGGCATGACGCCCAACTCGGCCAGTCCGGCTAGGACGTTCTGGTAAGAGGAAGCGTAACCGCAATCGACCAGCGTCACTTTGGGTCCCGTTATGACGTAGGCGCCTACCGTGTTTGGATGTCCGAGGGCGTATGTGTCCAGCACGTGGACCCTCTCGAAGACCTTAGTTGCATACATCTGCAGCACCTATGATGGGCCTTTGGGATTGCCGAACTCGTAGGCAAGCATCGCCAGTGACGCCGCTCCGAACTTTAGGACGTCCTCATCCACCTTGAACCTCGAGCTGTGGATCGGGTAGACGCATCCTTTCGCCGGGTTGTTGGTGCCGAGGAAGTAGAAGGCGCCCGGCGCCTTCTGCAAAAACCTGGAGAAGTCTTCGCCTCCGAGGACGGCTTCTATCTTCTTGACTCTCGCACCTGGAATCTTCTTCAGGACCCTAACCGCCCCCTCGGTCGCCTTCACATCATTGACTGTCACTGGATAGGCGTCCCTCTCGAACTCCACCTCCGCTCGGGCACCAAAAGCCCTGCAGATGCCTTTCACTACTTCCGCGACCTTGGCCTTTGCTCTCTTCCGCGTCGCCTCATCGAGGGTTCTTATCGTACCCTCGAGTAGTGCTTCGTCGGGGATGATGTTCTCTTTTGTCCCAGAGTGGACGGCTCCTACGGAGACCACGAATGGACGCATCGGGTCTATCATCCTTGACGAGACTCCCTGTATTGCGAGTATGACCTGGGCCGCTATGTAAATCGGGTCGACAGTCTTGTGCGGCGCCGACCCATGCCCGCCCCTTCCGATTATTCTCACTCTGAAGGTGTCGGGGGCCGCCATGATTGCCCCTTCCTTGACTCCGAACTCCCCTGAGCGTAGGTTGCTCTCTATGTGGAGTCCGAAGACGAAGTCCACCTTCGGGTCCCTCATCACTCCATCCTCAATCATAGGCAACGCACCGCCTCTTCCACCGTGCTCCTCCGCGGGCTGAAACATGAACTTCACAGTGCCGTGCAGATCGTCTCTGTGGGCTGCGAGGAGCCTGGCCGCCCCAAGCAGCATGGCCACATGCGCGTCATGCCCGCATGCATGCATCACCCCCTTGACCTTTGACCTGAACTCGACGTCAACCATCTCCCCGACTGGAAGAGCGTCCATGTCTGCCCTCAACGCGACTACCTTTCCCTTCTTCCTGCCCTCGAGGATCCCAAGGACTCCCGTCCCTCCGACGCCTGGCTTGACCTTAACCCCAAACGACTCGAGCTTTTCTGCTACCAACTTGGCGGTCTCTTCCTCATGGTACGATAGCTCGGGCTTCTGGTGAATCATCCTTCTCGTCCTAATCATCTCGTTTTCGATAGATGCGGCCTGAGCCAGGAAATCCATGTAGTCCACCACGAGCCGACGCTGATAAAAGCTCTCATATCCTGCCATGGTTTGTTGGCACGGCAGAGCAGTCAACCAGTCGTGGGCATCGACCTAGCGGGGAGTGAGAGAAGGGACACTGGATTCTGCGTGATGGACTCTCGCATGAGGTGCAAGACAGAAGTGCTCCATACCGACCAAGATATTCTCGGCCAGACGTCGGAGATGATGCCAGGAGTCGTGAGTATCGACGCCCCGCTCTTCCTTCCGAAGGGAAGGGAGAGTCTTGAGAAACCTGGACCTCCTCATTTCAGGGAGTGCGACAAGGAGCTCCTGAGGATGCACATCAGATTCTTCCCGATTTCACTGGGCCCGATGCGGATGCTGACCGCCCGCGGAATGAGGCTCAGGGCCGTCCTCGAGGCGCGTGGGTTCGAGGTGATCGAAAGCTTCCCAGGTGCCATACAGGATCTTCTTGGTATGCCGCGCAAGCAAAAAGGCCTCCCCGAGCTGGAGAGGGCCCTAAGGCAGTACGGAGTCGGACTGGGGCAGCGAAAGGGCGGATTCAGCGGAGACGAGCTGGACGCGGTGACCTCCGCATTGGTAGGTCTCATGTACAGGAACGGTGAGTACCGCACCATCGGGGACCCCGAGGAGGGTCTGATGATCCTTCCAGCTCTCTAGGACCTCGAGGGAACTTCACGGACGGGAGCGCGTGCAACTGCCGAAGAGATTGACACCACTTGTTGCAGTCTGTGCAACAATGCGGGGAGGTGGGACTTCAACCCAGCATGCTGGGCGGAAGCAATGCTCTCGGAGTCGGGAAAAGACCTTTTCAACCTCAATTCAAGTCAGGTTGTACCTCATGCATCACGAGCAAGGCAGGATTCGGTTACGAGCAGCATAGACCAATTCGAGAGACTGATTGCAGAGGCTCAATCTCACAAGTTCTCGGGGTGGGATTTCTCATGGCTCGAAGGCAGAATGATAGAAGAGTCTCCGCCATGGGATTACAGACAGGAAGTGACTAGGGAGTTCCCCGGCGTCAGGTCTTTGCTTGCCTTGGGAACGGGAGGAGGCGAATTGCTTTCATCACTTCAACCGCTTCCTGAGCAAACGCATGTTACCGAAGGGTATCCACCCAATGCAATCGTCGCAAGGGACAGACTAAAGCCGCTCGGCATTGATGTCATAGGAACCGATGCGGAGGACAACAGAACAGAACACCAAGCTGGGGGCTTGCCATTTCGTACCGGAACTTTCGACATGGTTGTCGACCGGCACGAATCGTTTGTTGCCAGAGAAGTCTGCAGGGTCCTGAAGAGGGGCGGGGTCTTCTTGACCCAGCAAGTAGGCTCTAATAATCTCCCTGAGCTGAACGAGTTTCTCGGCGCACCGAAGACCGAAGCCGATTGGGACCTGCGAGTGGCTCGGCAGCAGATAGGTGAGGCAGGTCTCCACGTTACGACAGGACGAGAAGCCCGCCTTGAATCAAGCTTCAGAGACATAGGCGCGGTGGTATTCCTCTTGTTGGCCATACCCTGGCAGCTCGAAGGATTCAGTGTGAATGGCTACCTCGATAGACTCAGGGAATTGCACAGACTCATTGTTCGAACCGGAAACTTCAAGGCGACAGCCCCGAGGTTCTACCTCAGGTCCATCAAACAGTAGAGCGCATGGGCCCGTGTCCTTGGCGGTGCGGGGGGTGGGATTCGAACCCACGAACCCCTAAGGGATGGGATTTCTCGAGGCAGATCCTCGTAGTCGCTTAAGTCCCACGCCGTTGGCCAGGCTTGGCTACCCCCGCGATTCTCACGCTTGCGCAAATCCGTTATTAACGTTCGAGATGCGCTAGGAGGTGGCTCTCAACACTTGCTGTAGACTCGCCGTGTTCATTACATGCTTCGCCTCCAGCCACCCTCGTCTCGCCACGGTGACCCCGTAAGCAACATTGTCGAGTTCGCCGACGGCGTGGGCATCCGAATCGATCACCAGCTTGACCCCTTCCTCCATCGCCCTTCTGGCCCACACTTCGTCCAAGTCCAGTCTGTCCGGTTCGCCATCTATCTCCAGCATCTTGCTGCAGTCTCTGGCCGTCCTAATCACCTTGGCCAGATCGATTGGATTTCCGTCACGCCTTCCAATCAGCCTATTCGTGGGGTGGCAGAGGAAATCCACCGCCGGATGCGTTAGCGCCTTCACTGCCCTTGCCGTCAGCTTCTCCGCGTCCTGTTTGAAGTTCTGGTGAAGAGACGCACCGACTAGGTCGAATTCCTCTAGGAACTTTCTCTCAAAATCGAGCATGCCGTCGCCTTTGATCTCCAGCTCAACGGCTTTCAGTATACGGAACGGGGCCAGCTTGTCGTTGAGCCTCTCGATCTCCTTCCACTGCCTTCTGAATCTCTCCTCCGAGAGCCCGTTGGCCACCCTCACCGAGACGGAGTGATCGGTAACTGCGATGTACTCGTAACCCCTCGCCTTGGCAGCCCTGGCCATCTGCTGCAGCTCGGCGGAGCCGTCGCTCCAGGTCGTGTGCATCTGGAGATCTCCCTTGAGGTCCTCGAACTTCACCAGATTGGGGAGACTCCCGTTCTTGGCAGCCTCTATCTCACCTCTGTTCTCTCTCAGTTCGGGAGGAGTGTGTTGCAGCCCAAGCCTTCTGTAGACATCGTCCTCGGTCTTCCCGGCCAACCTCAACCCTCTCTCGTCGAAGAGACCGTACTCGTTCAGCTTGTATCCCCTTCCAATCGCTAAGTTGCGCAGCGCAATGTTGTGGTCCTTGGAGCCAGTGAAATACACCAGAGCTGCGCCGTACTCGTCCTCGCCGAAGACTCTAACGTCAACTTGGACGCCTCCCTTCAGCTTGACTCTGGCCAGTTTGGATCCGCTCTCGAGCACTTGGACGACGCCAAGACAGCCCGTCATCGCGTCCACCGCCCTCTTGTCTGTCGAGAGCAAGTCGATGTCTCCGACCGTGTTCCCGCCTCTCCGCAGGCTCCCCGCCATCCCGACCTCGATTCCTAAGGCGCCGAAGTAGGCAGCAAGTTCCTGAAAGATTCCCTCGGCTTCAGGAAGCAGCATCCTCCTCTCGAAACTCTGCAGCCTCTCGATCCCGACCATGAACGACTTGCGTACGGTCGGGCCGAACTCCTGGTCGAGCTTCCCAGTCTCAAGTGCCTTCTTCAGGTCCTCCACGCTGCCCACTCCGAGTTCGTGCGCGAGCCTGTAGGCGGTCCGCGGCCCGATTCCCTGGATTTTCATCAGGAAGGGAACCCCCGGCGGGGTCTTCGCCCGCAGGTCGTCCAGCAGGCGCAACCTCCCCGTCCTGAGGTATTCGTCAACCTTTTTTGCTATCCCTGCGCCGACATATTGTATCTCCTCGAGCTGTTTCTGCTTCCACAGCTCTTCGATATCCTCCTCCATGTTCCTAATGCTGTTTGCAGCGCGATGATAGGCGATCACCTTGAATCTATCCTCACCGTTAACCTCGACCATCTCTCCCAGCGAGTCTAGAAGGTCGGCGACCTCTGAGTTCCTCAAGCCCAGGTGTTTGAGACGACGCGAGTCATAAAAGCAATGCTGCGAGCTGGCGTCACAGTTCTCGGGGCCGAAGCAGGTTATCTCCACCAGCCGAATTCCTTCGGCGTGTCCGTGATCTCCACACCCTTCTTCCCTTCGATCAGTACGTTGTCCTCCATCCGGACCCCAAGCTTCCCCCTGATGTAGACGCCAGGCTCGACGGTGAAGCACATGTTGGGCCCTAGCCTCTCCTTCCCGCCTTCGATGATATACGGCGCCTCATGTACTTCGAGGCCAAGTCCGTGTCCTGTCCTGTGGATGAAGTACTCCCCAAGGCCGGCCCTACTGAGGATTCCTCTCGCGGCTTCGTCCACCTTTCCCACCTCGACTCCTTGGGCAGACGCCCTTATCCCAGCTTCCTCAGCTTCGAGAACCTTCTGGTACACATCTTCGACCTCCTCGGACCGCCCGATACAGAACGTTCGCGTTATGTCCGCGTAGTACCCCTCGAAGGTGGAGCCCACGTCGAAGATAATGCTCTCGCCCCTTTTGACTTTCTTGGCAGACGGAAGGGAGTGCGGGTCGGCGGCCCTTCCGCCCGATTGGACCAGCATGGCGTCGACCTTGGTTGCGCCATTCGAGTAGATTGTCTCCGTGGCTGCCTTCGCAAGCGCAAGCTCGGTCACTCCCTCTCTGACCAACTCAGGGAACTTGGAGAATGACTTGCTGAGTACTCTCGCTGAACTCTTCAGGAGTCTGACCTCCGCGTCATCTTTCGTCTCTCTCAGCCTTTGCAGGACTGGCTCCGCGTCCTCGAACTCTGGTGCTGCGCACTTCATCAGCTTATGAAGGAACAGGAACGGGACCTTCCCCTCAACTCCCCATCTTCCCCGCACTCCTGCTGAAAGAACCGCCTTGCTGATCGCATGGGGTGAGCCCTCAGAGTCGGTCCATGAATGGATTGTCATCGGCATCGGTGAATCCCGGTAGGGTCCGGCCTCCAGGGCCGGCGCCACCAGTTGGGCGGTCCCCGAGACTGGGAAGAGAAGCATGAAAGGCCTCTCAAGCAGCAGCGATTCTACCCCAGTGAAGTACTGCATGTTTGGCCCTGGAACAATCAGGACTCCGTCAAGCTTCTCGTCTTCTAACCTCTTCCTGAGCCTCGCCAACCTAGTTGCGCAGATTTCTTTGCCAATCATCGCGCCGTCGATGGGCAGCATACCGTTATTATCTTGTCCAATCGGCGGGCGAGGTCATGGGGCTCAAGGAGCTGTTGCTGCTCAGACTGGCGAAGCACTGGATTTCAGGCGTCGACCTCGATTCCGCTATCGCAGACGCGAAGAAGGCCAATTCGAGAGGTATGGGAGTCGTCGTGAATTTCCTGGGTGAGGAAATAACAGACCCGGCCATTGCAGAATCTCACGCGGGAGAGTACCTCAGGCTCCAACAGCGCATTTCGGAGAACGGGATTCGCGGGTTCGCCTCGGTGAAACTGACCCAACTCGGCCTCGGTGCGGACGATGCAGGGGCTGCCGATAGGCTTGAGAGGATAGCTGTCAACTCAGAGAAGTTCAATCAGCCCCTCTGGATTGACATGGAGGGGTCCTCGTTCACCGAAAGAACGCTTTCGATGTACCTGGACTCTCTCAGCAAGCACAGGAACTTGGGCATCGTCCTGCAATCCTACCTGAGGCGAAGCGAATCCGACCTCCCCAGGCTCCTGGACGCCGGCGCCAAGGTCCGCCTGGTGAAGGGCGCGTACAGGGAAAGTCGCGATGCGGTCTATCCTAGCAGGAAGGAAGTCTCTGGTAGCTTCAGCAGGCTGATGGGGACGCTCTTCGACAGAGGGGACGGATTCGCCATCGCGACTCACGATTCAGCACTAGTCGAGGAGGCGAGGAAATTGGCAGAATCAAAGCATGCTAACTTCGAGTTCGAGATGCTGAAGGGGATACGTGACGAGCTGAAGGACGACCTGGTGAAATCTGGTTACCGGGTCTCCGAGTACCTTCCGTACGGCGACCGGTGGTTTGCCTATTCCAGGAGGCGGATCACAGAGCACCCGAGCAACATCCTTCTGCTCCTTAGGTCCATGGTCTGAAGGGCAAATTCCTGTCAAATGGGGTTGCTCGCCTTGATTAGTGACTCAACTACTATAGACTCCGCTCGCAAAATACCCGCCAGGCCACGAAGCGAGGGAGGTCACGTATCAATGACCAATTACGAAAAAGGGCAAATTTGGGGAGCCCTGCGTAAGGCATGGAAGGGGTACAGAATCGCAAAGGTCCAGGGCGACAACATGCGCATGAAAGAGTATGCAACCCGGATCAAGACCCTCCAGGGCCAGCTTGGAGTTCCTCAGGCAAGTTTCCCTAACATAGGAATGTAGAGGAGTAACCCTCCTCCTTCCTTTTTTATTCTGCAGCCAGGTCTTTCTCTATCTCTTCTAGTATGTTCCCTACGACCTGCTGACGTAGGCCTAGTGAGGCGGAAATGTCGTCTATCCCGTCCCTCTGTTCCTTCATTATGTACTTCAGCACCTTCTTCCTGTCAGCACTCCCGAGTGACGTAGTAATGCTAGCTGCTTCTCTTAGAGCGAGACCGCGCAGGTAGAGTAGGACCGCCCGCTGCTCCTCCATCTCGTTGAGCTTCCTGTCGACTTCGGCGATGATTTGCGCAAGCGGCTTTATCCTGGAAGTCTCGTCAGGGAACATTAGAGCTTCACTTGTCTTCGCTGTCATCTGGGTCTGCTCGTCGGGGTCCATCCCCGGTACTGCTCCGAAGGTGAACATCCTGGCTCTGAACAGACTCGGTGCAAGGTCTATCGTGATGGAGAAGCTCTTCTTGAGCAAGTATTCCTTCCTCTGCGGTCCGCGTGGACTATCCTCCAGCATGGTGCTTACGAGGCCAGCATCTTCCATGTTTCCCAGGTGTTTTGCCACAAGCTGCTGACTGATGTCCAGTTCCCTCGAGAGCTGAAGCTGGTAGTTCGGCTTCTGGCTGAGCCTGGCGATAATCCTTCTTCTTATCGGGTTCTCAACCGTCCCCAGCATGGAATCCAGTTCAGCTTGGCTCAAGTGTCATCAATCAGTTACATGTGAAGTGCTGATTCTTCTATAAATAGATTCTTGGCCTTGTTGGCGCCATGACACATGCCGCGACGACCTCACACGTGCATGGAGACCGGTCGGCTCAGCGCGCGCCAGAGCTGTTCGAGCGTGCGGGTTTCGCCAGGGTCGGGCCTCTGGGAAAGAAGAGTTGGGTCTATTCACTCAGTCTGAGCTGGATTTCTTATTAACCATGGGGGTCAGTGAACTGTTCGTTGGCCTTCAGCAAGACGATCATAGCCGAGCATGCGGCTGTCGCTAGCGAACAGCCGCTTGCTTCGTTCGCAGGCTACGATGTGCTCAGAAAGGGTGGCAATGCGTTCGACGCGGCCGTCGCGACGAGCCTCGCGCTCGCAGTCACCTTACACCCCACAGGAGGGCTCGGAGGCGACTTCTTCGGGATGTTCTACGATGCTAAGACGGGGAAGGTCCATTGCCTCATGGCCAGCGGCTGGTCCCCCAGTGGCCTGACCATCGACCTCGTGAAGTCCAAGGCAGGCGGGCACATCCCGCTGTACGGTCCTCTCACATGTGTCATCCCCGGCTACGTAGCAGGCGTCTGGGAGATGCACCGAAAGCTCGGGAGTCTAGAGTTCAGAGACCTAGTATCTGCCCCAGCCGAGTACGCCTCGAAGGGATTCCCAGCTGGAGAGGGGATCTGTAGGTCCACAGCCGGTGCCTACAACGACCTTTCCGCAGAGGCCAAGAGGATCTTCGCGCCGAACGGTAGACCTCCGGCAGCGGGCGATTGGATCAGACAAGAAAGACTCGGCAAAGTGATTTCAGCGGTGGCCGAAGGGGGACCCGAGGCCTTCTACTCAGGCTGGCCCGCAGAGAAGATCCGGGAGATGCTCGAAGGACTGGGTGTGCCGACAGAGAAGGCCGACTTCCAGGACTTCGTCCCGGAGTGGGTCACTCCCCTCAAGTTCGACTACAGGGGGACGACGGTCTACGAGATGCCCCCCAACACCATGGGCGCCACGAGCCTTCTCATTTTGAAGCTGTTATCCGGCGACAGGTTGTCGGAGGCCGGGCCTCTCTCCAGGGAGAGGATTGAAGCCACAATGGAGGCCGCTCTCACTGCTTACGCACGCAGGGATGAGATGCTCGGCGACCCCCGATTTGGGAAGATAGGGTGAGCACAGGCGACACGACTGCCTTCTCAGTAGCCGATTCCGAGGGGAACCTAGTCTCAGGGATCCAGAGTCTCTTCCACCATTTCGGCTCACGCGTCTTCGTTCCAGAATGCGGGATGTTTCTGAATAGCCGAGGTTCCGCCTTCAGCATGACTGGCCCCAACAAGGTCGAACCGAGGAAGCGCCCACTTCACACGCTGTCTTCCATGCTCTTGGAGCGCGATGGACGACCCTACTTGGCCATCGGCACCAGCGGAGGCGACTACAGGCCACTCCAGCATACCCTCTTCGTCACGAACGCCGTCGACTACGCGATGCCTCTCGAAGAGGTCGTGGGACACCCACGGTTCCTCTGGGGCGGAGGCAAGTCACTCTTGGTGGAAGATGGATACGAGAGAGAGGGAGTACCTGGCTTCGATATTCAATGGTTCCCTATGCCCGGGAAGACCGGTGTCTGCCAGGCGGTCGAGGTCTCCGGCCGATTTCGCAAGGCGGTCTGCGACGCGAGGGGAGACGGCATCCCGGCCGGATTCTAGCACTGAGCAAATGTGTTTGGTGACTCGGAGTGAGCGATAGGTCTGGAGACCCTTGCTCTCAAATTGGCCCCCCGCTTTAGACCGTATCAATAAATAGCGTTGCACTCACTCGGGCGGTGGAGGGATAGCCTATTGCCGTCATTCACTCGTTCACATCCAAACAGAAAGCGCCTGTCTGACACTCAAATGATGGCGTGGCACAGAACAGGTGCTCCTCAGAGAGCGCTAGGTCTCTTCCCCCATGAAATGACGGAACGAAGATCAGACGGAGGTTCCAGTTGACTTCGAAACTGACCAAAGTGGCTTTTCTGCTGATAGCTTTGGTAGTTGCTCTCCTGCTCTACGTTTGGACTCCTTCCCCCGTATCGCAGACCGCGACCGACGCCGCGACTCTGAATCTGGCTCACTCCAGGTTTACTTGGGTTTACAGTGAAGTCCTGATAGACGAAGTGTTGCTTCTGCTACTAGTCGCAGCGCTACTCATCCCTCTTGTCAATCGGCACTTTGACTCCGTTCTAAGGCGCAAGGTCCAGTTGGCAGGACCAATCAGAGCGCTACCAATACTGGCCATGGTCGTTGGTTTTCTCCTCTTTGCTTTCTGGGTCATAATCGATCTCATGGGTGGCTACGGAGGTCCAGGCACCGTTGCTATCTACAACAACCTCGGGCTCAACCAGCTTCCCCTTTGGGACAAGCAGGGGATAATTGGCTTTCTCTCGTTTTTCTTTTCAGTATTGGGTTTCGTGTTGCTTCGGGCGAGGCAGAGCATCGGAGTCGCCGTGAGAGATGGAATAGGATTCTTTGCCGCACCTATTCTGTTCGTCTTTGAACTCGCGCTCTGGTCTGACGTTCCTCTGGATATGTACTGGCACGTGACAACATTTGCGTCTTGGTCTTTGGGCACCTACCTAGGGAAGGCGCAGTTCCAGCTCGTAATGAGCCCACACCTCAGTGTCGCTTGGGCAGGGAACGTCTATCTGTTGAGCAACTGGCTAGTCCTGATTGTGTCTCTTCTCCTGATACTGATTTCGGTGTTCTATCGCTACAGATCGAAGCGAACCAGAGTAATACGCAGGAGACGCTAGAGGAGAACGTCAGGCACAGTAATGGTTGCCCAAGAGTACGCGGGCCCGGTGGG
>JBEKJV010000013.1:0-27996 GCA_050011055.1 Nitrososphaerales archaeon
GTTCGATACACTCGACAACGGAATGGGGATTCGGCCGAAAGCGCAAAGCATGTGGTTCTTGGCTCTCACACGTCTGGCGAAGGTCACTGTCATCTCTCCTCAGGACGAATGAGAGGAAGTCGCCAAGGCCCTCGCGCAATTCGAGAATCCGTGTGTTGCCATCATGGTTCCTTATGGCAAATTGACTAATTCACGAGATGTTCTCTAACAACCTGCCGACAGAACCTGCATGCTATTATGGAGCAACGCCATGGGAAGGCTTCTGTGACTGGTTGTTGCACCTCTTCGATCTGATTGCGGGATTCTTCTTCTTGTGGATGTCGTTCGTGTTAGGCTTCTACGGTCTACCTCTCAACCTGGTAGGATTTGGTGTTTTCATCATCACCTTCACTCTGGGTTTGATCTTCATCTACGAGGGTGCGAAAGAACCAACCCCTCCTCGGGCGGTCGCGACAAAGGTTGAGATCAGGCCTCAGAATCCGCAGAACCAATTGGTCAAAGTCACGTATGCGCCCACAACGGAGTTAGTCGTTCACGAAGTAGTGGAACAGGATCAAACTGAGTTCTTTGAGGATATAATCAGACAAATGCTTGCCTCGCCGGCCAAAATCGAACCCATCATCAGTTGGGTGGATGGGTTTGCCCTGGCGATCACCCAGTTCCCACCTGCAGACGAGGTAGTCGCAGGCAATCTCACTGGAAAGACGCACTATCAGACTGTCGCATTCACAAGAATGCCTTTCCACAGCAAGGTCAACATGAAGCTAGGAGACCAGGATTTCAGTGTGAGACTCAGGAAGGCAGACAACAACCCGAATCTCGTCGATCTGGCATTGTTCCTGAAGGGGTTTCACCGGGGGGCTTCAAGTTATCCGCTGGAGCCAACCGCGGTCCTCTCTGTGGCTTAGCCCACCATCAGTAGACTGACTGGCTGGACTTTCGTGAATCCACTGAATCTGAGAAGGTAGGACGCACTACTTGACTCCAGGTGCCCCTATTGTGTTATTGCTGGCGGATGATCTCGACGGCTGAGGGGTAATGAACGGCCAGTAATCGAGGCACCGGGAGACTCGTTTTAAGTGGAGCGCGCCGTCTGGCCATCCTGAAGGGTCGCTTGTGCTTTCACTCTACATGATTACAGGAAGGATTCTGGATTTGGTCCAATAAGCTAATGTTCGGGCAGGAGCTTCGACCGTTGTAGCCAATATGAACGTGGGTCCAGCGCGAGTGTACAGGATGACACCTTCCAGACTCCAGCATTGGGAATCCGTGGGACAGATCGATTGCAGTGTGTGTTCGAGGCATCTAGAAGCGGGCGACTGGGTCCTGGCGAAGAGCGGAAGAGGTCATGACAAGGTCAGGCATCTTGCTTGTGCCGTTCGACTGGGCATTTGCGACCCGTCAGAGTTGCCTAAAGAGGCAAGGAGCGACCTTGTAGCAACAGTTGAGATGCGGCATAAGGGCAGTCATTCCTGATTGAGATCGGGGAACTCGTGCTGCATTCCGGAGCGCGAGGCAGCGAAAGCGATTGCCACCATTCTTCGAATCGCATACAATCCCAATACTGTTAGAACGTCATCATGTTGCTTACCCTAGTCTATACGACTCACCTTGACACTCTCAGCTGTGTCTTCCGATGCCTCGCGGGTGTGCTGAGACTATGCACGTGCGTGACCCGTGTTTCCGAAGGAACCTGGTCTCGAAATGGATTCGTGCTTCAGTAAGGGTATAAGCGTCGTTGTTTGATTCTCAGCGTATGTCTGATTGCGCGCATGGTGAGACAGAATGGGCGAGATAACTTGCATCTGCGGACGAGCCATGGCGAACCGGTCGAGTTTTGACAAGCACGTATTGTATAGGCACCACAGCAGGAACTATGATTCCTTCGAGGAAAGCAGGCGGATGGTCTTCAAGACCGAGTCCATTCAGCAGCCGCCGAGCGACAGTGTATGGACCGTAACTCTCCTGCCGTGGTCGCCAGTGGGGACCGCTCCGGTCCTACAGGTTCCACAGCGCCCGCAGATGAGGAGAAAGCACAGGGAGAACAAACTGAACTGATGTGCAGAGTCTTCTCCTGCTCTATTGCCTGCGGAAGCGGGTTTGCTCGAAGGCCGGAATCGATAGCCACAGAGACCTGATGGCGCATTTCCGTCCGAACGACTAAAATCGAACAAGGCCAAGAGCATCGGTCGACGAGATGACCATCAGCCTGGGACTGAGGGAGTTGACATGAGCCGGAGGGTAAGGGCTAGACTCGATCAGCTCAACCTGACCGTGCTGACCGACCACGAACTCCGGGTGGAACTCGACAGAGAGCTTGAACGCCTCTACAGGGGCTACTGCGACACCGTCATAGACAAGGTCAGCGACGAGGAACTGAAGGCGCTGGTCTACGCGCTTCTGCAGAAGCGAAAGAGATGGAGGAGTCCGCAGCAGGCCGAGCAAGAAGAGAAGTTGACTGAGCAGGTCTACGCGTAGGGCCGAAGGCTCGGGTCATGCCCCCGCACGCGCGCGCTCGAATACAGCCGCGAAGTGCATATTACCTTCCATGATGCGTTTTGACCTGCAGTCAGTCATTGACCGGGTAATCTGCTCAACCAATCTTCTCTACTCTGGTATTCATTCCTCTCGCATCCTTCCTAGATAAGACCGAATTTGCTGTGTACGTGTGTCTCTAGGCTTTATCTGAGGCATGACGACCGAAGGCCGTGGGTTTCCTCGATGGCGTCAGGGTGGTTGACGCTACCAGGCTACTGCCGGGGGGCTTCTGCACGATGCTTCTCTCGGACATGGGAGCGGAGGTCATCAAGGTCGAGCAACCGGGCCTGGGCGATTACATGCGGGCGACCCCCCCCACTAAGAAAGGTGAGAGTCCGGTCCACTCCTCTGTAAACAGAAACAAGCTCAGCATCGGGATAGATCTGAAGGCAGAGGAGGGAAAGCGTGTGCTTCGCAGGCTTCTGAGAGAGACTGACGTCTTCCTTGAGGGGTTCAGGCCTGGAGTAATGAAGAGGCTCGGTTTCTCCTTCGAAGCAGTCAAGCGCATCAACCCGAGAATCGTCTATTGTTCGATCTCTGCCTTCGGCCAGTCGAGCCGACTCAGCTCCATACCAGGCCACGACATCAACTTCCAGGCGATGGCCGGGACGATGGGCTATTCTCGCAGGGTCGAGGTTCCGCTGCTCCAGCTGAGTGACACTGTATCAGGGACCTATGCTGCGCTCGCGATTTCAGGGGCGCTGGTCGGACGGAAGGGAGCCGTCTTCATCGATGTTCCCATCGTGTCGTCTCTCCTCTCTTGGATGATTCTGCCTGCTTCGACTTACCTAGCGACCGGTCGCCCTCCGAGAGAGGGAGGCAGCCTGATCTTCGGGTCAACCCCATACTACAACATCTACCGCACCTCGGACGGGAGGTTCATCGCCATCGCTGCGATTGAACAAGAGTTCTGGCACAACCTTGTGAAGGCAGTAGGCGCCCCAGGTCTGGAGCAAAAGAGGTTCGGCACGGTCCAGGAAAGGATGAAGGTGACCAGTGGGCTCCGAAGAATCTTCGCCTCAAAGACCAGAGACGAGTGGACACGTCTGCTCACTGACAAGGATACATGTGCGACACCGGTCCTGTCGGTGGAAGAGGCACTGACCAGCAGTTGGGGGAAGGCCGCATCGTCGCTGGTCGACATCGCAGGAGACGGGACCGTGCTCAACAACCCCCTCCGCTCAAAGCCGAATATGCGTTCGGTCCCCTTCACAGCCGCGCCGACTTTAGGCAGGGACACCCGTTCGCTGATGGCTTCACTGGGCTACAGCAAGAATGATGTGACAAGGCTCAGGAGACTGGGAGTGGTCGAGTGAGTTGCCAACTCTGCTAACACTCGAGACAACGTTCAGCCCGTCACACCAAGTCCCATTGGATGGAGTTCGAGATGGCGAAGCCCGGAATGACGATCAGGATCGAGGCAAGGACGAGTGAGGAAGGGAATTCTTACTCCGTGTCCGTTCCGGCCTAGAATTCCTTCGGAACGTCACTCATCACCTCAGCGATCCTGATGAACCTGTCCCTGTACATCAGGATCTTGGTGATTGAACCCTTGAACCTTAGCACGCCTTTCAACACGGCCGATTGGATGTCCATTTCGCCCTTGACGACCTTGGTCCAAGCGTCGTAGGTTCCGTCGAACGAGAACTCAACCGGCGTCCCCATAGTCGCTTTCTGCAGTGTGGTCACACCATTCTCCACAGTCAGTATGTAGTTCTGCCCGATGTCCGTCACATTGAAGGCGATGCTCGTCTTGACCGACTTCGTGCTCTCCAGCCACTTCTGATCCTGAGATAGGGCCGTCTGGACTTGTGAAAAGTATTCGTCGCTGAGGAATTTTGCCATCTTACGTCGTCCCACTGCCAGGCGCTCTGCTTTTGAGTTTATTGATGGATCCTGAAGTCAAGACTGTCACCAGCAGCCTCCCGCCCAGGTGCAGCTCGCCGCTCATCTCCCGCAAAAGCGGGGCCACAGAGTCTGTTGTCTTCACTATTACAGCTCGCGGGTTCTTCTCAACAGGGATGACGGTCACTTTCCCATATCTCGCTTCCAGCATCACAGAAAGGCCTTTCCTGTCGCCTTCTGAGAGCGCTTCGTCAGCTACGAGCAGCACGTATCTCTTGGGCATCTAACTCCCACCGAGCAGAATCTTCGAGTAGAACTCCTTCGCCCCGCCTCGGAGCAAAAAGACACGGGGCTTCACTCTGATCCTGACGGGGTCGCCGGTTCCCTCCTCGAGCGTTCCCGTAACTAGGCGCTGTTTGTCGAAGCGGAGGTAGAGGGTGGAATGCTCGTCCAAGAGTTCCCCGATGCCGGATTTCAACCAGCCCTTTGTCAGCGCCGGCAGTCGGGCCGCTATGCTGCCGAGGGCCACAGCAGCGTCCTCTCCAGTGAGGTGATACCGCACCCTTGTGATAGCGTTTCCGAAGTGCCCCTCCATCTGTTCTTGCTCAGGTACTGCATTGATCGAAAACAGAGTTGAAACCGCCTTCGCGAGGGCCTGAGGGTCTTCAGTGGCATGCACGATGTAGGTGACCTCGATTGACTGAATTGGTCCTTTCAAGCCCGTCTGCGTTCCGCAATCGATAACTAATAGCAGTTTGCGAACCTCGGTCGTGCCGAAGAGATTCACCGTCGAGGACATCCTCTCCGACGAGATTAAGCGCGAGATGAACCTCGACACGGAAACTTATGTCGTGCTAGACGACTGGGATTCGGTGATGCACAGCGTCTACCAGGCGCCCATCGAGTACGCGGGGTACACGAGCAAGGTCGGCGACATGAAGATCCTGAAGGAGATGATCGACTCACTTGCTGGCTCTGACTTCGACCAAGTCAAGAGGAGTGAGAGCCGGAAAAAGCAGCTGGAACAGTTCACAAAGACGCTCAGCATGTATTACAACCTCGTCTTCACGAAGGGAGAGAACAAAGTCGGGTTTGGAGCCCTGATACACTTCCCGAAGCTGAAGTCGAACCCTGATAGAAGCGGGGGAATCGTCCTCGCCGCCAAGCTTGTCGTGTCGGGGAAAAAGCACACAGCTACCTTTGAACGGGGACGGTTTGACGACTTCCTTGTCGAAGTGCTGCCGTTCATCAATCTCCTCGGTGACCTCTACAGACAGACGAAAAAGATGTAGCTCCCGATGAAACAGTACGTCCTAGGCGTGGAGAGCACTGCCCACACCTTCTCCGTTTCAGTGGTCTCCTCGGAGGGTGAGATCCTGTCCAACGCAAAGAGTGTCTACAAACCAGCGGCAGGAAGCGGAATACATCCCTTCGAAGCCTCCCAGAGCCATCTCAAGGCAGCCGGAAAGGTGCTCGAGGAAGCCGTAGAAGAGTCAGGGATAGCTCTACACCAGCTTGAGGCGTTGTGCTACTCGATGGGACCGGGACTTGGCCCTTGCCTTAGAGTCGGCGCGGTGGTGGTCAGGACACTTGCGTCCACACTCAACAAACCTCTCGTCCCGGTCAACCACGCAGTGGGGCACATCGAACTCGGTTGCCTGCTAACAGGAGCAAAGGACCCTGTCGTCCTTCTCGTGTCAGGGGGGCACTCGATGGTCATCGCCTACTCAGGAGGGAGGTGGAGGGTCCTGGGGGAGACTCTTGACCTGACCCTGGGCCAATTGCTTGACCAATTCGGGAGGCATTCTGGCCTTTCGTCGCCATGTGGAGCAGCAATCGAGACCGCGGCATCTCGCTCCTCGATTTATCACAGACTACCGTATTCGGTGAAGGGGAACGATGTGTCCTTTTCCGGGCTGCTCACGGCTGCGAAGAACATGACTGATTCAGGGGAGAGCTTCGAGTCAGTCTCGTTCTCGATTCAAGAAACGGCGTTCGCTATGGTCGTCGAGGTCACTGAGAGAGCCCTCGCCTTCAGCGGAAAGCATGAAGTCCTTGTCGTAGGCGGAGTAGCCGCGAACGCGAGACTGTCAGACATGATGAGAAAGATGGCCGCGAGACATTCTGCGTCGGTCAACCTGACTCCCCTACAGTATAGCGGCGATTGCGGTGCGCAGATTGCATGGACTGGCTTGCTGGCATATCGCAAGGGAATCCAAGTGCCAGTCAGAGAGGCTGGCGTCCGTCAGTCATGGAGGCTTGACTCAGTCGACATCCCTTGGAGAAACTGACAGCCCTCAGGGCCGGCTGCTATATCGGGGCGCAGAAGCCGACATCATCAGTGGCACATGGCGAGGCCTTGCCGCAGTATACAAAGTCAGGAGACCACTGCCTTACAGGCTCGTTGCGCTGGACATCGCGATAAGACACCAGAGGACCCTTCACGAGGCCGAACTGGCTCATTCGGCAAGGAAGACTGGAGTACAAGTGCCGAGGCTCTACTACATAGACTCTCCACGCACGACCATCGTCATGGAATACGTGGAGGGGGAGAGATTGAAGGAACTCGTATCTTCTGCTCCCGAAGAGGATGCGGGGAAGGTGTTTCGTGCGCTCGGCAGAGACGTTGCTCGGCTCCACTCCGGCGGGATAACGCACGGCGACCTCACTACTGCGAACGTCATCATGAGGGACGGCGAGCTGGTCTTCATCGATTTCGGCCTCTCAAATCACTCTTCCAGGCTCGAGGACCAAGCGGTCGACCTCAGGCTGATCAAGGAGACTCTGGTCGGAGCCCATCCGTCTATATCCTCCATGGCCCTCGAACAGCTCTTCGAAGGGTACTCCGGGGAGTTAGGGGAGAAACGGACGAAGGCAGTAATGAAACAGCTCAGGAGCATCGAGCGTAGGGGGAGGTATGCCCGGCTCTCCTAGCATCTGGTTCGCGACCTCGAACGACCACAAATTCGGGGAAGCCCAGTTCGTCCTCCACGAGTTCGGAATCGTCCTGCGCCGCCTTCCGTCCAAGGGTCCCGAGCTCCAATCCGGCGACCCTTCAGAGGTTGCAGTGCACGCCGCGGTAGGAGCCTATCGAGCCTCCCGTAGGCCTCTCTTCGTTGAGGACACAGGATTCTTCATCAAACCCCTCCGAGGTTTCCCCGGGACCTGTGCCTCCTTTGCCTTCCAGACTCTAGGACTCAAGGGGATCTTGAAGCTGATGGACAGGATCAGCACCCGAGACGCCGAATTCGTGAGCGCGGTCGCCTACTGCGATGGCTCTTCCGACCCTCGCGTCTTCGTGGGTCGGCTGAAGGGAATGGTGGCGCTCCGCCCCTCAGGACAGAGAGGGTTCGGTTTCGACCCCATCTTTGTCCCCACCGGGGCAAGGAGAACCTTAGCTCAAATGACGCTCGCCGAGAAATGCGCCGTCTCTCACAGAGCGAGTGCACTCAGAGCCTTTGGTGGATGGCTGAGCCTGAATCGCAGCAGGTAACCTTTATCAGCACAAATCAAAAGACTCGGCAGGAAGGTTACGCTTTGGCCCGCATACATTCGCACAGACACGGAAAGTCGCACCAGACGAGACCCCCCAGCAAGGGTCCCCCCAGCTGGGTGAAGCCCACCCCTGAGGAGGTGCGCACAACTATACTGAAGCTTGCAAGGGAGGGAATGCCGCAGAGCAGAATAGGCTTGACGCTGAGGGATGACTATGGGGTTCCACTGGCGAAGTCCCTCCTAGGAAAGTCAATCGGCAGAGTGCTGGCGGAAGGGAAGGCGTCTCCGAAGCTACCGCAGGACCTCCAGGACCTCATCGAACGCGCGCAGAGGGTCCAGAGACACCTGAATACACACCACAGCGACAGGTGGAATGTCCATTCCCTCGAGCTGATCGAAGCCAAGATCTATCGCCTCTCGAAGTACTACAAGGCAAGAGACATGCTACCTGCTGACTTCAAGTATACTGCAGTCGTCGCCCAGCTGGCCTAGCCGGAGGTAGACCAACATTGGCGGCCGACCTCGATGGCCTCCTCAGCAGGTACAGGGTCCTTGCGTCGGAGGTGCTTAAGCTCGCCAGAAGCGGACGGAGGATACTCATCGTCACTCACATCGACGCTGACGGACTTGCGAGCGGCTCGATAGTCTTTGCCTCCTTGACGAGGAAAGGGGCCAACGTCACGCTGCGGACTGTTCCGGATCTGGATTCAAAGACAATCAGCGAGCTCGAGAAGCAGCAGTACGACTTCTACATATTCACCGACCTCGCGTCTACCCTCATAGCAGAGTTGGGAGCCGCCTTCGACGGCAGATACCTTGTGATTGACCACCACCAGCTCTCCGAGAGTGACATGCTGAACCCGGCGGTCGTCAACGCCTGGGCATACGGGTTCGACGGCGGCAGAGAGGCCTGCTCGTCGTCGATGGCCTACTTCTTCGCAACTTCGGTCGATCCCTCAAATGCCGATCTCTCTCCGCTGGCGGTCGTCGGTGCGGTGGCAGACAGACAGGACACTGGTCAGGGAAGATCTCTGACAGGGCTCAACAGAGCGGCAATGGAAGAAGCGCAGTCGTCGAGTCATCTGATCCTGTCCAAGGACCTGATGTTCACGGGGAGGGAGACGCGGCCCATCCACGAATCTGTTGCGTTGACTTCGACCCCTTTCCTGAGGGGGCTGACCGGGAGCAAGGACGCCGTGCTGTCTGCGCTTCACGAGTCGGGTCTCCAGCTAAAAGACGGGGGGACTTGGAGGACGATCGCGTCTCTTTCCGCTGACGAGAAGATGAAGCTGACAGAAGTCATCGCGAGCATGCTTGGACCGGCCGATGGGGCGACTGACGCCATCGCCAGCCTGATCGGCGAGGTTTACACCTTGGAGTTCGAAGACCCGTTCACTCCGCTCAGAGACGCCAGGGAGTTTGGCACACTGCTCAACGCATGCGGCAGGATGGCCGTCCCAGGGATAGGCATCTCGATCTGCCTCGGCGACAGGTCTGAAGCTCTGAAAGCCGCGATGAAGACCCTCTCGGAGTACCGCTCGGGTATCAACAAGGCCCTTGATGCCTTGGCGGGCGATGCCGCGAGGCTCGAGCACCGCGGCCCAATCGTGTTCGTAAGGGGAGAGGGAGTCGTTGACGAGAAGTTGCTAGGACCCGTGATCTCCATCCTCAGTTCGTCACCGGGCTTCAAGGACAAAGTCGTGATCGGCACCTCTTCCAGCCGGGACTCTGAGTTGAAAGTCTCTTCAAGGATCGGGGACTCTTTTCCCGGGACTGTGAACCTAGGACTGGTGATGCGTGAAGCCGCTGAGGGGGTCGGCGGGGTCGGAGGAGGACACCCGATGGCCGCGGGCGCAAGAATCCCGGCCGCAGCGTCCGAGGTCTTTTCAAATGCCGTTGCGGAAAGAATCCTCGTATGAGAACCGCAATCCGGCTCTCAATCAAGTGCACAGACATCCATGTGTGTCACCAGCTAGTTTCAGTCCTGACTCCAGACAACGAAGGGGCTCCTCGTGGAATGACACTGAGGATGGGAGCGAGGAAGGGGACCCTTGAGTTCCGGATAGCATCCGATTCCCCATCGGGAGCTGTTTCGACAGCGATAGCGGTGCTCCGCGACGTCCTTCTGTTTCAGGAGGTATGGCTTTTATCACGAGCTAGAGACACCTAAAAGCATGGAGGGATTCCTGCGGTGCTTGACGTAAAGTTAGTCAGGGAGGACCCGAAAGCGATAATCCGCAACCTCGAGAGAAGGGGGGCGCTCCAGAAGGTCCCTCTTGTCGATGAGGCTGTGGAAGCCGACGCGGAATGGAGAAGGTTCAAGACCGAGGTCGACAAACTCAGGCACAAGCAGAACGAACTGACCGCCCAGGTCGCTGCGATGAAGAAGAGGGGAGAACCGATCGAGGCGAAGCTGAAGGAGGTGAAGAGCATCCCTCAGGAGATAGCAGACTTGGAGGCGAAATCGGCCGAAAGGCGCACACGATTGAACAGCATCCTGATGAGCATGCCTAACATGCTCCACGAAAGCGTTCCTGCGGGGAGGGACGAAACCCAGAGCGTCGTCGTCAGGTCGGTGGGCAAGAAGCTCAAGTTCAGTTTCGAACCCAAGCACCACATCGACCTGCTGGCCGGGCTGGGCATGGTGGACATGGAACGGGCGGCCAAGGTCGCCGGAGCGAGATTTTTCTTCCTGAAAGGAGACGCCGTGAAACTCGAGCACGCTATAATGCAGTACGCGCTCGACTTTCTCAGGGAACGCGGATTCACAGCCGTCGAGCCGCCCTTCATGCTCAATCGCGCGGCCTACGAGGGGGTCGTCAACCTTGAGGATTTTGGTCCTGTGATCTACAAGATTGAAGGTGAGGACCTCCACCTGATCGCAACCTCGGAGCATCCGCTCGTGTCGATGCACATGGACGAGATTCTGGAGGGCTCCGACCTGCCCATCAAGTACTGCGGGTTCAGCCCCTGCTTCCGGGTCGAGGCCGGGGCGCACGGGAAGGACTCTAAGGGAATCTTCCGCGTGCACCAATTCTACAAGGTAGAACAGGTCGTCTTCTGCCGACCCGACCAGAGCTGGAAGCTTCACGAAGAACTCGTCTCGAATGTGGAGAGGATCTATCAAGACCTGGAGATCCCCTACAGGGTGGTTTTGCTCTGTAGCGGTGACACCGGCTTCATGTCGGCGAAAACCTATGACGTCGAAGCCTGGCTCCCTGGTCAGCAGAACTACAGGGAGATGGCCTCAGCGAGCAACATCACCGACTTCCAAGCTCGAAGGCTCCTCATCAGATACAGGGAAACGTCGAACGCGCCAACGACCCTGGTCCACACGCTCAACTCGACGGCGGTGGTCACCAGGACGCTGGTTGCTCTGGTCGAGAACTTCCAGCAGAAGGACGGGACGGTGAAGATTCCTGAGGTTCTGGGCCCTTACATGAAGGGCATCGATTCACTTCACCATCAATGAGGTTATAAGCGGGACGGCGGCGGGGCGCCCCTAATTGCCGAAGAAGGCAGCGAAGGTAAGGGACAAGTGGAAGCTGAAATCCTGGGTGGTGGTCAACGCGTCCTCTTCCTTCGGTAACGCTCCGATAGCTCGCGTCCCGCTCACGGACATAGAGAAACCCGCCGGGAGGGTCATCGAGACGACGCTCTACGACATATTGAAGCAGGACCCTCAACACTACAGCTTCAAGCTCTACTTCCAGATCGACAAGGTCGAAGGCGAGACTGCAACAACGATCTTCAAGGGGCATGAGTACTCTCGTGAATTCCTCAGAAGCCTCATCAGGAGGGGTTCCTCGATGTCAGACTTAATCAAGGACTACACGACGAAGGACGGCTACGTCGTCAGAGTCTACTGCACGGCTCTGTCGCAGGGCTTGATGAACAGTTCGAAGAAGCACGACCTCAGGATCGTGATGGACAAGGTCATAGCCGAAAGGGCCGCCAACCTCACCTACGACCAGCTGGCTCAGGAATTGGTCCTGCAGAAGGTGGCTTCGGATGTCTACAACGAAGCGAAGAGGGTTACGCACCTTAGACACGTCGGGATGAGGAAGAGCAAGCTGATCTCGAGGCCCGACCAGAAGAAGGCGGAGCCGCTAGCCCCGCTTGCCGCTTGACACGATCTTCACGATGTCCCTGTTGCTAAGCTTGTGATCTGCCGATAGCCTCTTTCCGTTCCGCGCGTCGATGGCGTAGAGGAAGCTGTCTGCCAGCTCCGTGTGAACCGTCCTCGCGAGGTCGAGTGCTGTCGAACCTCCCTTCATGACGTATGCGTCGGGCAGGACGTTACCCTCCTTGTCTGAAAGCTTCGTCTCGTCCTCGACAGGAAAGACCACGACCGCGCTGAGAAGCCCGAAGTACGCTTCGTTGATTGCTTCCTGGACCCCAGTGCGGCCGAATGTCTTCATGACCTTCTCGTCCACCATCTTGAGGGCGCCAGCTTGAGCAGGGGTCAGCTTCTCGGGTGCCACCACCTTGAAGCTCGCGTCGCCCGGCACATACTGTACTAGCCCGTGATCGGCGGCCCTTCTCAGCAGGAGTTCGGCCTCGGACGCGCACGGGACCACCTTCCTGCCTGTCTGTTTCAGCCGGTCGATGTTGGGTGGAGAGGAGGGGAGATCAGACTTGTTGGCCGCGATCAGGGAAGGCTTCGTCAGCTTCCTAACTCCGACTACGAACTGCATGAGCTGGGCATCTGTCCATGTGCTAGGTTTCTCCGTCCTCAGATGGTTGTGAAGGATCACCTGCTCGACATCGGCGAGGGAGACCGAAAGGCCTGAGAGCCTATTGGCAAGGTGGTCCACGATCTTTCCCCCTGTCTGTTCAAGAGCCTTCGAGACCCTCTCCCAGTCCTTCTTCAGGAGGCCATAGACCCAGAGGTCGAACTCGTGCTCGACCATTTCGATGTCCCTGAGCGGGTCGTTGGAGCCTGGGGGAACTTTTCTGCCCTCGATGTCCGTCGAGCCAGATGCGTCCACCACCTGAATCAGGGCATCGGCCTGCCTGACATCGTCCAGGAATTGGTTCCCGAGCCCCCTGCCTTCGGAGGCCCCCTCGACGAGACCAGCCACGTCAACTAGTTTCACAGGTATCAGCCGCGTTCCGTCAACGCACACGGAATTCTTCGGCTTATCGGTGACGCCCATTTCCTTGCATACGCACATCGTCCTGAGGTAGGCTACGCCGACATTCGCATGAATCGTGGTGAAGGGGTAGTCTGCGATTGGCACATCCTTCAGGGTCGCGGCTGCGAAGAAGGTCGACTTTCCGACGTTGGGTTTGCCGACGACTCCCACAAGCACGCCTGACTCTGAAGCTCGGCCTGTTATAACCGTCTAGCCTGCTCGCCCTGCTAGTGCACAGGCCCTGTGTGAGGGGCAGGCTGGCGTCACGACGGCCAAGCAGTCGCGACTGTATTAGGTTCAACCGATATATCATCCATCGCTCAGACCATAGAGGAGGGACTGAAGCAAGGGGATCATGCAATGGCCAAAGTTCTGATCTGCGATCAGGTGGAGACCGAAAAGCTGGCGCTTGGCGAAGGGATTACTGTGGACTACCGTCCCTCGATCAGCCGCGAGGATCTCCTCCGGGTGGTAGGCGAGTACGACGCACTCATCATCAGAAGCAGGACGAAGGTCGACAGGGAGGTGATCGACAGGGCCTCCCAGCTGAAGCTGGTCGCCAGGCCCGGGACGGGACTCGACAATGTGGACGTAGAGTATGCGAAATCGAAGGGGATAACAGTGGTGAATAGCCCTGAATCCCTCGTCGAAGCCGTCTCCGAACACGTTACGTTGCTGATGCTCGCGCTGAGCCGTAGGCTGGTGAGGGCCGACGAGAGCACTAGGGCGGGCAGATGGGAGAAGAGCTCTTTGATGGGGACCGAGCTCAAGGGAAAGGTGCTCGGCATCGTTGGCCTCGGCAGAATCGGAAAGAGAATTGCTGAGATAGCCGGGACGCTTGGCATGTCAGTGCTCATGTATGACGTCATACAAATCCCGCCCGACGTCATCGCGAAGCTTCGATGCCGGGTTGTATCCCTCGATGAACTGTTCAGCTCCTCTGACTTCATAACCCTACATGTCCCGATGACCAACGAGACCAAGCATCTCGTCAACTCCTCCAGGCTTGCTCAGATGAAGAAGGGCTCTTTCCTGATCAACACGTCCCGGGGTGGGGTCGTGGACGAAGATAGCCTGGCCGGCGCCCTGAGGGATGGCCGCATCGGGGGCGCTGCGCTCGACGTCTTCGAAAAGGAGCCCCCTTCCGGCGCCATTCTGACCGCCCCGGGGACCATCCTGACCCCTCACATTGGCGGGCAGACCGAAGAGGCTCAGGCAGATGCAATCACCATCATAGGCGACAAGGTCCGCTCTTTCTTCAGCAAGCCCTGAACACCCAAGAACGTTTATTTGCTGACCGAAGGCGAGGCGCTCAGATACCCATGTACCGCCAGATCTCCAAGACGTGGCAAGTCATCTTCCACGAGAAGGCTGGAGACATTAGAGCCAGAGCGATTCAGCTCAGGAAGGAGCCGGCGATGATGAGGGTCGAGCGGCCGTGGAGGCTCGACCGGGCCAGGTCGTTGGGGTACAAGGCGAAAGAAGGCGTCATAGTCGTACGCGTACGCGTTTCAAGGGGCGGGATGAGGAAGCAGCGTCCCACTTCTGGCAGGAGGCCCAAGCACATGGGTGTCCTGAAGATCAAGTCCGCAGTCTCGTCTCAGACGGTCGCAGAGAGGAGGGTCTCGGAGAGGTTCCCCAACACGAAGGTTCTGGGGTCCTACCCTGTCTGGGAGGACGGTAAGTTCGCCTGGTTCGAATGCATCTTGATCGATCCCCTCAGCCCGGGCGTCAGGAAGGACTACAACTACAGACGCATACTCGGCGCGGTAAGCTGAAGCTACTTCTTCGTCTCGCTGCTGTGGCCTGGGAAGATCTTTGAATTCGGGTCCACGTACGCCTTCGCCACGTTAACGGCCAGCGCAGCCTGGGCATGGCCTGTGGCAATGAGGTTGAGCTTCATACCGTCGAGCGGCCCCGCTATGTCCCCTGCCACATAGACCCCCGGGATGTTCGTCTCCATCCTCCCGTTGACTCGTATTTCTCTTCCGTCGATTTCGAGGCCCCAGTCCTTGATTGGGCCTAGGTCAGCCCTGAAGCCAATGTTGACCAATATTGCGTCTACGTCGACAGTCGTCTCGGCCTGGGTCCTGTTGTCGAATATGACTGCCTGCGTCAGCTTTGTCCCGTCGCCCACAACCCGCCTGACTTCGTAGAAGAGTTTGATGTCTATGTTCGATTTCATGAGCTCCCTTACACTGCCCTCATGGGCCCTGAAGAAGTCCCGTCTGTGAACCAGTGTCACCCTCTTTGCAGAATCCTTCATGCTGAGCGCCCAGTCGACAGCAGAATCTCCTCCTCCGACAATGAGGAGGCTCTTGCCCTTGAAGATGCTCATGTCCTTGACAAAGTAGTAGACTCCCTTGCCCTCATACTCTGCCCCTCCCTGGGCTTCGAGCCTGTTCGGCGCGAAGGCGCCCACTCCTGCGGCGATGAGAACGGCCTTGCTGTAGTGTTTCGTTCCCCCGTCAGTCCCCAGCTCGATGATCCCGTCGGTCTTGCGCAGCGTCGTGACGCGCTCACCTAGCACAACCGTGGGATGGTATTGGAACGCCTGTTCAACTAGGTTCTTCACGAGGTCCTTCGCCAAGATTTTCGAGAAACCCGGGACGTCAAAGATGTACTTCTCCGGGTACAGCACCGCGACCTGCCCGCCCGGCTCCTCCAGCGCGTCGATTAGCTTGGTCTTCATCTGTCTTAGACCTGCGTAGAAAGTCGCGAAGAGCCCGGTCGGTCCGGCCCCCACAATCGTCAGATCGTAGACGTCTTGGGACAAACGGTTCGGGACTGACCCCGAGAACTATGTATAAGCGTTGTCGCACTTCAGACGAGTCCGGCCACGACCGAGTCAGCTGGTTTGATCACTTCGCGGAGCAGGACCGTCGCGTACTGCCCCCTGGCGAGGGTGAACGACAGGTCGGCCCTGTCGCCTGCACAGGAGTACGTGGCATCACCGACCGCGAGATGAGGCCTCCTGAACCCTCCCTCGGCGCTCACTTCCTGCATCTGCTTCACGTAGAAATCCTTCGCCGAGACCAGCTCTTGCGTCATCACCTCTTCGAGGCACGAATCAAACCTCGATCTGTAGTTCCTGTAGGCAAACCCTGCGAGTTGCACCATCGGGACGGCAGAAGGAGGGGCCTGCTCCCTCACTCCGTGGACTTGAGAAGTGGTCATGCCGTCTTCCGAGGCCTCGCTCCAGTTGTCTCCTGATTCGTACTTGGAGATGTCGAGCCCCTTCGCGAGGGCCAGGCTCAGGGTCCTGTTGAAAATGAACGACTGGTATGCCTGCACGAAGAGTCTTCTCAGCTTCATCGGGACAGCCCTCATGGCTCCTATCCAATCCTCGGGTTTCGAGGAAAGATGCCTGGCTACCATCTTTTCGGTATCCTGATGAGCCGAGAGCATCTTCGCCCCCTCGGCGTAATTGCCGTCGGCCATAACACTCCTTGCCGCGCGGGTTTCTTCGTCGTCGGTCGTGCGCGGTCTGAGAAGCATGAGGCTCACGGCCTCTTCGAACTCCTGCCGGACCAGAGCCCTCCCGACGAGATGAGTGCCCGCATCCCTCGTCCCGAACCTCTGGAATCCGAAGAAGTTTGGCAGGCGCCTTGCACTCGCGAGAGCAAACGCTTCCTCTAGGCGAGTCGGCATTCCGGCGCAACATCTCCTCAGGACTATCGTGAAGCGGTTCCCTCTGATCATCCCCCGGGAAAGGGGCCGGGGAGTGAAGCCGACCAGCTGGGCGGTGAACTTCTCCCTGACGACTCGAGTCGGGCGCAGGGACCTCGTGCTTGTGGGGGTGGCATATTGCACCGCCACGGCCCTCTTGTCTTTCATGCCTCCGTAGCTGAGCCTGCTTCTGAGAGCCTCGCTCAGAGACTTCTCCATATGCAGGGTGTCGATTGAACGCTTCTCCACGCGGTAGAGGGGGTAGTAGTCAGGACGGTCCTCGCTCGTGATCTCCAGTTTCGGGATGAACTCCTCTACTCGAAAGTCCTCCTCCGATGACTTTGCAAAGGCTCTGCAAGGCGCCCCTGTGCTCGCGTAGGTCTCGATGCCGATAGCCCTCTCCGCTTCAGGGACAGCGATCAAACCAGCTCGGGCGGGGGAAAATGTGGTTTTAACATCTGTGGGAGCCGAAAAGAAGGCGGAGAGCAGCCTCCGCAGCAAGTTGAAAGAGATAGGCGCGCGCGCTCTCAGAAGTGTTTTTGCCCTCAGTGTTCGGGAATTCTGCTAAGGCGATCCGGGAAACGAATCAATGGACACAGAAGCAGAACCTTAAATCCAATCGATCACTCTAAGTTTCTCGGAATTGCCTCCTGCGGCCGTCAAGACAGTTAGGGACCTCCTGTATTGGCAGTACGCCAAGATAATCTCCAACTCCGCAGGAGAAGGCAAGAGCAACTACGGCTTCATCATGGACAGGTTCAAGAAACTTCGGTCCGGCGAGATTCAATGGTCGTCGTCGATCAGGGAGTACGTGAAGGAACACGAGGAAAGAAGTACTTGCGTCTATTGCGGTTCGAGTGGCATCCTGACGCTTGAGCACATGCTTCCTAGGGCGCGTGGCGGTCCCGACGTCCCCGAGAACGCAGTCTGGGTCTGCGCAAGCTGTAACTCGAGAAAGGGGAGCAAAAGGTTGTACGAATGGTACGGCCTGGAGAGCAGGAACGCCTTGCCGAGGATAGCCGAGGGGAAGTACCTGAAGCTCCTCTACTCCTTTCACGAAGCGCGGGGAACGCTCGCTGCTGTTCCGGCAGACCTCTGTCCTGCTTGCGATTTGGGCGCCAGGTGCCCAATCGAGGGGAAACTGTCTGTGTATTGCCTCGAGGGTGGCTTCGTAAAGTCCTAGACGCCTAGAATAGGACTAGATCACCACCTTAACGGTGGTCAGGCCAGAGCGCCACACCACTACGAATCCAGAGGAATCGCAACCCTAGTCCTTAATACCGAACCAGAGTAATACCGGGATCAATAACTACGATTCACTTGAGATGCAAGAGCCGCTCTTCTACCGTTTTTGGAACTTCCTGTGGATTGCTGATTCTCTGTTCGATTTTGGTCCCTGCGAGCATCATGCCGCTTGGAGTCCTGGCCGGGAAACAGAACCATGTCGCCCACTTGACATCTGCAACAGGGGGGCCCCGCCAAGGGACTCCAGCAGTACCGCAACCAGGACCTGAAGGGGTGAATGTGTACCTCTACCACTCGTCCGAACCTGCACCAATGGGGATTGCCGATTACGGTGTTAGTAAAAGTGGACCGTATTCGTATTCTACAAACGCATCCCTGGGCAAGATCACGATTGCCTCCCTCAGCGCGCGAAATTCTACCGGTGATACTTGGATGTCCTTCCAACTCAACGTAGTCTTAGGATTCTCTGACAACGGAGTGGGGTACGTGTATTGGATTCAGGATGTCGCCCAGATAGATACAAGTTCGAACACAATCTACTTCTTGGACAACATCTGGAACGCCTCGTCTCTCTCGGCAGGTATGAGTGGGTCAGCGATATCGGGCAACGGTCAGATCTCTTCGGACAATGGAACCGAATTCTACCTTGACTCGGCAGGTGACTTCATGGCTGGCAATGGCATTATCCTCACCTATCCCGCAACCGTTTCCTTCCTCGTCTCAACTACGGTCAACTCGTTAGGACAACCGTCGGTCACGTTCGAGTACGATGATGGATCTGGTCTTCAGACGTATGATTCAGTGACCTTTGTCTCGGTTGGTCATCTTACCTCGTTCTCTGGCTTCGAAGTGAACGGGTACGTGTACAACCCGCTAGGGATATTCTACGATTCCGAACTCATACTAGGAGGTGTCTGCTGCGGATACCAGACGTTAGACGTCCAATCGGATGTGAGTCTGCAACTCAGCTATTGGAATGGGCACAACTATCAGATGGTCACGAATGCCTACAATTTTGGAAGTGACACGGCAGAGGGGATTCAGAACGTTCTGTCTGAATGGTACTACTATCCATCCACTGGGCAGAACATTGCTGAGGTTACTGCGGGGGCCGGCACACTTGGTGAGCTGTATGATCAGTCTCAGGTAGGGATTATCGACGTTAGATCCTCTCTCAATTCGGGTGACCTATATGTTGTGAATTCCACCGACTCCCTTGCTACTCCATGGCAGATCGCATTTGTCGATAAGGACGTAACTGTGACTGTCTATCCGGGTTCTTACTTTCTACAGTTGTACCAAAGTGGGGTCCTGATCGATCAGGGGACCTTCAATGTCAGTCCCGGTCAGCGTCTATCTCTGCAAAGCCCATTTGGAGGGATCGCGGTGACCTTCAGCTATTCCATAGTGGGTGGAGGATCGGGGTACTCCCCTCCGATATTGACCTACATATCGAATGGGGTGCAACAAGAAGCTGTCCTTGGGACCGCTCCAGCGGTCTATCGATTAGATTCTGGTAGCACCTGGAGTGTCACAACGACGCTACCAGGTTCAACGACTTCTGAACGCTGGGACACAAGCAACCAAACCTCCGGAATCGCAACATCCACAAAGACAGTGGTGCTGGTGTACAACCATCAGTATACAGTGACCTTTGCGGTTTCTCCTCTAGGTGCAGGGAGAACGAGCCCATCGGGCTCTGGCCAGTGGGAGAATGCTGGACCTCTCCCGTTATCTGCCACCCGCAACCTGAACTACGTGTTCTCTTCTTGGAGTTCAAGTACAGGCGCGATAACATTCGCTAATCCCAAGTCCGCAAGCACGACCGCCACGATTTCTGGAGCTGGAACAATAACCGCCAACTTCGTGGTACAAGTCATCGTGTCAGAGCGGGTCTCCATCGTCATGAGTCCCGAGGGCTCACCTTCCGTGACGGTGGCAGTATTGGGTTGCGACGCCAACGTTGCATCGGTCGCAGCGGACGGCGATCCCCACGCCTTTACTGCAGACTCCCAGTGCTCCCTCACTTTCACAGCCCCAACAAGAACCAGTTTGTTAGTTTGGGAGTTCAGCAACTCGGGTACAGGCTCCACCAGTTGGACCTACACGACGGGGGATAGCGGCATCGATGTCAAGACGAACACACTCTACTCCTTGGATCGAGACACGGTGGCCTATTCGATTGTCGGGAATGGTTCTGGGTACTCGGCGCCAATCCTATCGTTTCAGGCACTGGGGTTGCCCAGAACCTACACCATGACCGCTATAGTAACCGAAGTTGACGCAGACAATGGCAGTTCCTGGAGGGTCACGAACCCACTGTTAGGATCGGGCTCTGACGAGCGCTGGCAGGCACCGGACTCTATCATCACTGGCACCTCCTTCGGCGGAGCGACGATAGCTCCGGTCTACTACAACCAGTTCCTGGACATCCTTTCCTATTCGGTTGTTGGAGGAGGATCTCCTACTGCACCAACAGTGACTGCCAACCAGTTCGGATCCGTGTTAGGACAGGTTCTCACCACTTCGCCGACTGGATACTGGTTCGATGCTGGCGCATCGTGGGCCGTGACCAACCTACTGAATTCGTCCGGCTCTTCGCAAAAATGGCAGACTGACCAGGTTGTTGACGGAACTCTATCATCAGTCGCACAGACGACCCTAGCCTTCACTTACTGCCACCAATTCCTGGTCACGCTCAGCTACTCGATCATCGCTGGAGGCTCCCCCACTGCACCTGCCCGCAATGGAACGGCATTTGGAAGGACGTCTTCAGGCACTCTTTCCTCTTCGCCTACGACCTTCTGGCTAGACGCTGGTTCCGACCTGAATCTCCCCAGGTCCTTGTTTCCTTCGAATGACTCGGAGAGATGGGTCACTAACCTGACTCTCCCCCTCGCAGTCAATTCGGCCATCACAAAGACTGTGGGATACCAGCATCAATACTACGTGAATGTCGAAGGCGCGAAGACAGGTGGTGGGTCCGTTTCACCGGCAAGTCAATGGTGCAACGCGATGAGTAGTTTGCATCTCGTTGCCTCACCTACCTCTGGCTGGAGTCTCGGAACCTGGGTCGGAATTGGGTCTGGATCATACTCCGGAAATGCAACCATCACTGACACCGAAGTCAAGGGGCCCATCAACGAAACGGCTGTCTTCTACCCTGGCCTCAACCTGGATGTGGAGTCGGGTGGTTCTGCGACGTACAGCTACGGTTCAACCCTGGGGCACGCTTCACCGGGACAGCACGTCCTTTATGTTCCTCCAGGCACAAACGTGACTCTAATCGCCAATCCCTCCTCTGTCTTCTACTCCTTCGGAGGGTGGGTCATCACCCACGCCTCGGGCATGTCGACGATATGGATTGTTGTGGATGTGCCTACAACGACAGAGGCGACATTCTCATACGACCTGGTCGTAATTGGCACACTGTTCGGAGCCACTGTCGTGATCGTCGCGATAGTCGTTTTCTACACACTGAGAATCCGCGGGAGAAGGAATCCGCCGCAATTGGTGCCATCGGGGCTACAGCCCCAAACCAGTCGGGGAATCCGAGTCTGCTGGTCAATCTAACACCATCAAGACTGCTGCCGGAACTACGACCTTAGTCCTCAATACCAGCCCGCGGCATTAATCAGTTAGATCAAGCCACAGAGAGAAGCGTTGTCCCAACCTTTAATGGCCCTTCAATTAGCTAACCAAAGGCCGAGATTGTGGATTTCCAACCTTCCGCACAAAAAGCAATTGAGAAGACCGCTGGACCGTGTCTGATTCTAGCCGGCCCAGGCACAGGGAAGACCACGACGCTAGTCCACAAGATAAAGTACCTTGTTGAAAGCGGATCATACAAACCGTCCGAGATACTCTGCCTGACGTTTTCAAATGAAGCAGCTGATAACATTCGGGCGAAGGTCGACACAGAACTGAAGGATTCAAGTGACATTCAGATCATGACGTACCACTCCTTCAGCGCAGACGTCCTCAGGGAAGAAGGAAAGCTAATCGATGTCGACCCCAACTTCGGGATACTCGACCCACAGGACGCGAGAATCATGTTCCGAAGAGACGTTGGGGTTGGGCCGGATCTGGCCAACCGCTACCAGTCTTCAATCTCAACCGCGACGGATCTCGAGATCACGCTCGATCAGATACGGGAGCACACGGCAGAGCTTGATCGTCGACTGACGTCTGAGTGTCCCAAAAACGAGGGCCTCGACGAGCACAAGGGGAAGTTGGAGCTGGAGCTGCAGACGCTTCATCTGCAATCGGGGGCCGCGAAGAACGAGACAAACGAACGCAGGCAAGAGATACGAGACTTCCTCAGGAGGTACAGTGAGTACGCGGACTATCGAGACTTCGTGAGAGCCTGGGAGAGATACATCGAGGTGAAGCGCGTGAGGAACTACCTGGACTTCGGCGACCTGACCGCCAAAGCACTGTGGCTGTTCGACGAGTACGGGTCCGAGACCTTCTCCCGGAAGTACAAGTATGTCGTCGTGGACGAGCTGCAAGACACCAACAAGCTGCAGCTCAGGCTGCTGGAGCACATAGCCGGGGGCCACAGGAATCTGACTGCCGTGGGCGACGAGAACCAGTCCATCTACGGCTTTAGGGGGGCCTACCGGGACATCTTCAAGGAGTTCAGGGATAGATTCGCTGTAAGCGAGCGATCCGATGAGTTCAGGCTCGATAGGAGCTACCGCTCCCCCGACTCGGTTCTGCTGACCGCGCACAAGCTGATCATGAACAACTTCTCCGGTCATCCTGAAGACGCCATGCTCGTAGAGAGCTTCGAAGGGAGGAAGGGCGAGAACGTGAAGCTGATACAGCTCAAGAACGGGGCGGAAGAGGCAAGGAAGATCGCCGAAACCGTCGAACAGGAGATAGAAGGTGGGACTCCCATGAAGGATATCTGCGTCCTCTACAGGTCACACCGGCAGGGTGAGCAGCTCAGAAGCGCGTTCGAATCCAAGGGCATTCCGATAGCGACCGCAGGCGAGACGGATCTCATGCAGAGGCCCGAGATCAGGACGGTCATCTCGTACCTGTCAATCGTCAACAACCTGAGGATTCGGACAGCCACCGGCGAGCAAGCGTGGTGGGCCCTCATGCAGTACCGAAACGCGCTGCTCCCGGAGGATTCTATCAAGATCGGCCGCTTTCTCAGAAGCAGAAGGGAAGACGATGTCTCGGTAGATGAGGCGCTCCTCACTTCGCTCCCGGAGATTGGCCTGTCTGAGGATGGGAACAGGATTGTGAAGAGCCTGGTCGAAGGGCTCCGCGAGCTCTCTGCCGCAACCAACAAGACGCTTCCGGAACTGGTGCTAGACATCTATGGGTTGACCGGTCTTAACACAAGATTCACGCATGAACGAACTCCAGAGAACGTCGAATCGCTCATGAACCTGAACCTGTTCTACGCGCTAGCCCAGAACTACTGGCAAGTGCATGGAAGGGACCTGGGCGGCTTCATCAGTTTCCTTGAGCTCTTCAACGGGGAAGACTGGGGCGCGGAAATCCAGGCCGCATCCTTGACAGACGTCGATGCAGTGAGGTTCATGACGCTCCACGCGACCAAAGGACTTGAGTTCGATACCGTGATCGTCTCCAACCTGGCGGAGGACAGATTTCCTATCCCGAGGGCAAGACTGAGGCAGAGGGAGCCCCTCATTCCGAAGGAGCTCCTGCCCGGGCTCAAGGAATTATTGAACGATGGGCAGACGGAGGAGGAGAAGGAGGCCATTACAAGGCGATACGAAGAGGAGACTCTGCTACTCGACGAGAGACGACTCTGCTACGTGGGTATGACTAGAGCCAGGAACAAACTGATCCTCACGTACGCGAAATCGTACAGGAGAGATGACAAGCAGGCGAGGCCCTCAGTCTTCCTCAAGGAAATCGGCTACGAGGGATGGAGCGAGCCCAGGTCGTTCGGGCGCGTCGACCTCGAGATCGACGCCCAAGAGAAATGTGCCCTCGTCGCTCCCAGCAGCGAGTACGAGCGGCTGAGATCAAGGCTGAAGAGCCAGCTGCTGGAGTCGCTCGACACCGAGGACTTTCCGAGGATCCTGTCGAGGCTGATCGCATACGAAGCGGTCAGAAAGGGCTCGATCGAAGACTACCGAGGGCTGATCGACAAGAACTGGAGCGAGGTTCTGAACTTGGACGCCCTCGAGAAGTACGTCGCGATCAGCATGACCAAGACTTCCACCTTGAGTTTTGACCCGAAGACGCATTCCTTCAGCCCCACCGCTCTCCTGCTCTACGAGGAGTGCCCCAAGAAGTACGAGCTGAAGCAGATCTACAACATGCCGCAGAGAGGAGACTTCGAGGGCGGGACTGCCGCAGACCTGGGCAGCTTTGTCCACTACGTGCTCGAGCAAGGAGTGAGCCGAGTCTTCACGACCGAGAAGGAGTTCATCGACCTAGCTGTTGAGGCGGTGAAGCAGAGAGATTGGGAAGGGATCGACCTCGAGCGGGCCAAGCACCTGCTCAGGGTCTTCTGGAAGAGGGACTCCGGAACCTATGACGCGAAGACGATGTGCGAGAAGAGACTTGCATTCAGCATGGGCGGGTTCAACTTCGATGGACGGACGGACAGGATAGACTTCATGGAGGGAGGGGGAGTCAGGATCGTGGATTACAAGACAGGTGGGGAACCGAGCTACCGTGAGCGTGACCTACAGCTTGGATTCTACGCGATAGCGGCGAAGGAGTCTCTTGGCCTTGAGCCAAAGGAGTTGGTGGTAGAGCTTCTCGGCAAGGAAGAGCCGATGAAGGCTGTGGTCGAGGGAGACGAGGTTAAGGTGGCAGGCGGCAGGAGAGGGTTCAGGCTTCCGCAGGTGAGGGAGAGGCTGATAGGTCTGGCGAGCAAGATCGCCGAGGACTACGAGCACGAGTTCCTGCCTACGACAGATGACGCGCCTTGCTACCGATGCGGATACAAGTTCTACTGCCCAAAGTGGGAGGCTAGCTGAACCGGATCTCCACACTTCATGGTCACCGTGTTACGTCTCCATCGCGGAACAAGGCATTCCTCTCGCCGTCCTCCCTTCCACCTCAGACTTTGAGACGCTTGGCCCTATTCTCACCCTAGAGCCTCAATGAAGTATTCCGGAAAGAGATCGCGGTGCCTGGCAAGGAAACTAGGGAAGTTGGAGTCGAGCACGTAGGTCGCTGCGTAGTCCGTCTCGCTCCGTATACTCCTGCCATAGGTCTGAACAAGCCTGAGTGCGGTCTGCCAATCGTACCAGCCTGGGTCCCTTTCCAATTTGATTCTAGTGCGCCTTTCTGATAGATCGGGATACGGCACCTTTACCAAGACTTGGAACCTCGACAGATCGTCCTTCAGGTCCACCCCCTCGTAGAGACTTGGGGATATCAACACAGACTCATCGGTTGATCCGTGCCTGCGCAGGAGAGCTGACCGCGAGGAGGCTCCTTCCGTGGTGGTAAGCCTGGCTTTGTTCGTCTCCGTAACATGTCCCATGATGTATCTGGTTTGTTGGTAGGACGTAGTGTGGACTACGCCTCTCTCGCCCGCATGATGGGTCATTATCTTGTCCACGGCCTGGGCAATGGCTTCCAACGAGATTTCCATTGTGGCTTTGCTAAGCCGAGCGGTATTGAGCATGTGAATCCTCCTGTTCTCTACGGGGAAGGTGGACTCCCTGACCCTGATGAAGTAGGTGTCATTCTCGGCGATGCCAAGCGTCCTGCAAAAAACCTCTTTCGAGAATATGGTGGCGGACATAAAGAGCACAATGTCCGCGCTTTCGAAAAGACCAGATGTGTAGGCGCCCACCTGGAGGGGTTTGAACACGACCTCTTCGACCACTGATCCCCCTTGTCTCCCGTCCAAGGTCAGTCTCCTGCTGACGCTGTTTACGATCCAGTTTGAAGGGTGGGCGCTCAGATCGTCGAGGAAGTCGTTTAGGGATTCGAGAGTATTGTTACAAGCGGCCACCCGCTCCTGCATACCCGGGGCATGGAGGTAGGTGTCGATGAAACTCTCCAACACTTGCTTCGCCGCAAGTAGGTTTGCCTTCCATGACGACGCATCTTCAATGCCTCTATCGACCAGGATTGGAGATGGGCCATTGCTTCCCCCCTTTCCGGTCTCGTAACTCTCTATAACGGACCTACTGAGCGAGAAGGTCGTCGAACTGACCATCTGCTTCTCTAAGTCGTGAGCCTCGTCGCAGACCAGCAGCTTCCTGCGCTTGACGTCTTTGGTATGGTGGAGCTCGGTCAACAGGAAGGGGTAGTTGGCGACCATGATGGGTGCTTCGAAGGCATCCCACTTCTGTTGATAGTATGGACACAGCTTCCCGCTCTTCAGTCGCTCACACTTCGCGTCTCTATCGCAGAGCTTCCGTCTATGTTCGTCGAACTGCTCGAAGGTCAGGTAGTGGGGGCATTCGGACAACTTCCAGTCTGCCTCGCACCTCCCCTTTCCACACGAGAGGTACTTCTCCGAACTCGTAGGAACCAAGCAAGTGAAGTTCGATTTGCCCGTTACCACGCGAAACTCGAAGTCGGCGAGATACTGGTCCTGCAGCTGCTTTGTCGAAGTCAGCAGGTAAGCAGACTCGAGGTAGAGGCACAGCGAAGCCGCAATTGCAGACTTGCCGAATCCCACAGGGGCTTCGAGAATAATGAACTTCTTTTTGGCTGCCAATGCAGCCTCAACTTGGTCCAGAACTTCCTTTTGCGACCTTCTCATGGATTCGAAGGGGAAGCTGCCTGCCAAGCCTTGGGCCCTCGGCGTGACTTTCGCCGCGAGACTAGCGCCGCACTTCGTGCAGTAACTTGGCGGGCCATACCTCTTGTCAATCATCGGCTTGATGCGAGTGCCGCACTTCGTGCAGAAATCCAAGCGATGTAAACGACTAACCCAGACATGGAGTGGTTTATGTCCCTGACTCTCGGTCTTCGTACATCACTGCCGCTGCAGGCCAACAGAGCACGCGCTCAAGTCCGACACTCCAGAAAGAACTGATCGCTTATACTGGATCAAGTAGCGAATCCGCCATCAAGACTATCTATTGAATCGCTCTTCCGCACTTCGTGCAGAATCTTGTTATGGGTGTGATTGGCGTCCCACAGCTGCTACAGTAGCGTACCGTGTTCCGGCCCCTTTCGGAAGTCTTGGGGAGATCGAACCCCATAGTCTTTCTGAACTTTGCCCTGAAAATCCAATTGATATTCTCCATGTTATCCGGATAGATGCTGACAAACTTGATTTTGTTCTTGTGATATTGTACCATCTTCCATTTCATATTCCGTTGATACTCCTTGCTAGCGTCTACTAGCCCCCAGTACTCCACATACACGTTGTAATCGGAGAGGTAGAAGTCAGGATGAGCGAACGTCTGCTTGAAGATCAAGGCGTCAGTCTGAGCGCCCTTCTCGTAGACGTATCTTATCCCGTTTTCAGTGAAGTAGTCCGCGATTCTCTGTTCAGCTCGGCTCTTCACATGCTCCCCCTGTAAGGTTGTCGAGGGTGTCCCATACTCTCTGTTGGAGAAGAGGTCCTTCAGGAAGTCAAGGAGGCCCAACGCGAAGAGTCAGTGTGAGAAGTATATGTAGAAAGCCATTCTCCTCTTCGCAGCATATTGGTCGAGTCCAGGCGCCTGTGCCAGGTCAGTGTTAGACTGACTTTGTCTCCTAAACTAGTTTGTTCCCCTCCGAGAGAACATGGGAGCCCATAGTAGGAAGAGTTCTCGTACGATTTGCCGGTAGATTAAGGCTCAAATCCGATTTTAAGCCCGGGATACAATGGGTTTTTATGGAAACTCTTCCGGTCCATTCGACAACTCACGGTGAAGGATGAACACTGACGTGAGACTCAAGGGCGTCAGCTGCAAGGCTGGGTTATCCCCCTAAACGGAATCAGCCCGGAATCCTAGCTAGGCTACAGCCCGGTTCGGGCGCCTATGCCGAATGCTGAACTTCCCCTGAAGCGGCTGCGGTGGAGGGCGTCTTATTCCTGCTGAGGTTCTCCCTGATGATGCCATAAGCTTTCTGAGCATCGGAGTTGGGCAGGTTGTCCAGCGAGAGAGGT
>JBEKJV010000014.1:0-89814 GCA_050011055.1 Nitrososphaerales archaeon
TCACATATTTCCTCACTACGCTATGTGCTGCCTGAGTTCCTTTGCCCGGTCTCAAAGGCTTTCTGAAGTCTAGGGCTTGAGCTGCAGCCATCAGTTCGACGGCGATTATCGCACTAGAGTTCTTCACAATCTGTTTTGTCTTGATGGCAGTCGTCGTCGCCATGCTCACGAAGTCCTCCTGGTCGGCCGCCGTGGGTATCGAGCCTGTCGCGGCAGGCGTCGACAGGACTCTGTTTTCGCATACAAGAGACGCTGCCGTGTACTGGGCGAGCATCATGCCTGAAAACATTCCTGCGCCTTTTGTCAGGAAAGCTGGGAGGCCCATGTTCAGGTTGGGATTCACGAGCCTGTTCATCCTCCTCTCCGAAAGCGCGCCGATCGTCGTAAGCGCGATTCCGACGAATTCAAGGGCAAAGGCCAGTGGGGTGCCCTGGAAATTGGCGCCTGTGAGACACGTTCCTCCATCGTCTGGGAAGAAGAGCGGGTTATCCCCGACACCATTGACCTCGGTCTCGAACATTCTTCTGGCGAATTTCAATGTGTCCTTCGCCGCGCCGACGACTTGAGGAGTGCTTCTCAGACTGTAGGATTCCTGGACCTTCTGCGGTTTCTGCGCCAGTATCTCGCTTCCCTTTACAATCTTTCTTATGTTTTCCGCGCACTGGATAGCACCTTCAAACCCTCTCACCTTGTGGATTCTTTCGTCAAATGCAAGCATGTTCGGCAGAAGAGCTTCCAGCGTCATCGCAGCGGCGATCTCGGAGGCCTTCACCAGAATGTCTGTGTCGTAGACCTGCAGGCATCCCATTCCTGCCACTAGATTCGAGCCGTTTATCACGGCGAGTCCATCCCTCGCTTCCAGGACGACTGTCTTGATTCCAGCCTTGTCCATCGCCTCCTTTCCTTTCATTCTGTTGCCTTTGTAGAATGCCTCCCCCTCTCCCATTAGCACAAGTGCCCCTTGCCCCAAGGGGGACAAATCCCCACTTGCTCCCACCGAGCCCTTCTGGCACATCACAGGAGTAACGCCTTTGTTCAGCATCTCGACCAAGGTCTCAACCATGATGGGTCTCAGTCCGGAGTAACCTTTTGCCAACACGTTTGTCCTTGTCAGCCAGGCAGCTCTTGCATCATCAACAGCGACAGGGTCGCCCCACCCGGCCGCATGGCTGTAAACGATGTATTTCTGAAAGTCTTTGACCTGTTCAGGAGTCAGGATCACATTCGATAGCTCGCCTATGCCAGTGGAGACCCCGTAGATTTTTTCCTTCTTGGCAATGAGCTTCTCGACAATCGCCCTAGACGCCTTCATTCTTGCAATCGCTTCTCTAGACAACTCGACCTTCGCGTCGTTTCTCGCGACTTTCACGACATCTTCGATTGTCAAGTCGCTGCCATCAATTGTCAGCACTGATCTGTTAGCCTCCAACGACTTACCAAACCAGTTCGGTTGAACCACCATCATAAATCCTTCGATTGAAGGAATAACAGTTCAATGAACTACCCAAGTCAACACCGAGTCCCTATGTGGGCTCACGGACCTGTCATCTCATGTCGGCTTTTCGGAGCCGATCCCTGCCAAACCCCTGGCGACCGCTGTCCAGGCTGCGGATACGTTCGAGGGGTTATACCCTCCTCCTCCCATAGCTAGGATCCGGCCTCCGCACAGCTCGTGCGCGAGATCATGAAGCTTCGCAGTTGCGTAGGCGTGGGCTGCCGCGGTATATCCGAGTTGGGTTATCGGGTCTCCTTCTAGGCCATCAGCACCGCACTGAAACAGGATGAACTCGGGCTCAAATCCCCTAACGAATGCCTCGACCCGGTCGAAAGCCCGTTTGAATTCCTCGTCGCCAGCCCTGGGCGGCATGGGGATGTTCAGCTTGGTCTTTTCGGCCTTCCCAGTCCCTGTCTCAGACTCGCCCCCGGTTCCAGGGTAGAGGAACCTACCGTCTTCGTGGATGTCTCCGATGATTATCCTAGGGTCAGACTCGAATGCGTAGAATACCCCGTCGCCGTGGTGCGCGTCTATGTCAACGTATGCTATCCGGCCCGTCCCTTTCTCAACGAGGCTGCAGATTGCGATCGCGGCGTCGTTGAACACACAGAAACCTCCCGCCCTGTCTCTCCGCGCGTGGTGGAGGCCCCCGATGGGGTTGAAGAAGTGGTCGAAATCTCCCTTCAAAACTAGTTCCAATCCGTTCAATGTGTTTCCCACCGGAAATAGTGAAGCCTCGAAGACTCCCTTGAACGAGGGCGTGTCCCCGTAGTCAAGGTAGCCGGATCCGATCTCGGATGATTCCTTGACGAAATCCACGTAATCCCTCGTGTGGAAGAGGAGAACGTCCCGTTCTGCCGCCCGGACGGGACCGACAATCGTCACCTTTTCCTTCCCGCTCAATTGTGCTAGCTCCCTGATGGAGGCTTCGAAGAGCTGGCTCCTCGCCTTGTTCATCGGATGGCCTTGAGGGAACGAATAGAGGTTCGATTCAGGGCCGAAGGAAACGCCGAGTCTGCAACTCTTGGAGCCAGGCATCTGCCAAGCGGCTTCCGCCTCTATCAGATTAGCGTTGAGGTCACTTCCGACAACGCCGCCCGTTGAGTCCCTGGGCAGGTGCCGTTAGTAGGCTGACCGACCCACCACCACTGCACCGAACATGACTGACCCACGGGAGGGCCATGACAATTCAGTGACTTGCAATTCTTGCAGAAGAAGAGACTATCACAGCTAATTGTGGCTGGGAAGCTTCACTAAACGGATGCACCGCGGGGCATCCCATGCAACGTAATCTCTAGTCCACTCTTCTTCCTCTTTCTGCAACCAGCTTACCGTTCTTGAAGACCTTCTCTGCGAGGTTGACGCCGTAGTGGTAGGAAAAGTGCTTGTGGTTCGGGGCATCGAAGATGACAATGTCCGCCTTCTTTCCTTTCTCTAGGCTTCCCACTTCCCGCGCTCTCTGTATCGAATGAGCAGCGTTAATCGTCGACGCAACCAGGGCTTCCTCGGTGGTCATCTTCATCTGTAGGACTGCGATGGTCATCATCATCTGCATCGATTCGCACATATCTGCCGCGCTCAGGTCAGTCCCCAGCGCAACAGGCAACCCCTCGTCGATGATTTCTCTCGCTTTGGCATATGTTCCTAGATAGCAGAAGGGCGTAGTCGGCAGCAGAGTCCCCATCACTCCTTTTCTCACCAATTCTCTGATCTCCTTTCTAGGAGTGAAGATGAGATGGTCAGCAGAAACCACGCCCAGCTCCGCACCCAGTCTTGCTCCTCCACTATGTGCGAGCCAGTCCGCATGAATCCTCAACTTCATGCCGTGGCTCCTGCCCGTCTTCAGTATCAGTCTGGTCTGTTCGAGGTTGAAGTACCCATTTTCGCAGAACACGTCACAGTACTCCGCCAGCCCCCTCCTCGCGATCTCTGGAATCCATTTCCTGACGATCTCTTCCGTCAGTGCATCTACTCTATTCTCGTATCCCCTAGGAATCCCCTGTGCTAGGAAGGTCGGGACCAGATCAACAGGGTGGGACTCTCTGAGGGCTTGAATTATCTCCAGCTGTCTTATCTCCCCCTCTAGTGTCATCTCGTATCCACTTTTTGCTTCAATCGTCGTTGTGCCGTGAATCAGCATCGTATCGAGTCTCTGGGTGGTCAGCTTGACCAATTCCTCCGTCGAAGCCTCGCCAGTCATCTTCAGAGTTGTAGGCATTCCACCTCCCTCTGCCTTGATCTTCAGGTATGGGATTCCCTTCACGGCCATCGCCTCGAGTTCGTCTTCCCTGGAGCCAGCGAAAACTAGATGCACGTGGGGATCTATGAGCCCAGGAGCGACCAACCTTCCGCTCGCGTCGATGGTCTCAGCTCCCTTCTCTAGCCTATCCAGGACCTTCTTGGTCGTCCCTACTGTTGCTATTCTCCCGTCTTTGACAGCGACTGCTCCGTCCCTGACGATTCCAAGGTCCTTCATTCCCTCTCTGACTCGGGGCCGGTCATTTTTCCCCGCCAGCGTAGTGAGTTCGTCCGCATGGACTATCGCATAGTCAGCCCTGATCGGCATAATCGTAACGTCCCTTCGTCTAGAGTTCTAGGTACTTCTTCCTTTCCCACTCGTGCACCATGCGATTGAAGTCCTTCCATTCCTTGGTCCGAATCTGAAGGAACCTGTCGGAGAATGTCGTTCCCAACTTCTCCAGAAGATACTTGTCCCTGGAGAACTCGTTTAGCGCCTCTCCCAGGTTCTCAGGAAGCACTTCGATGCCTCTCGCTGTCCTCTGCTTGCTGCTCATCGCGTAGATGTCCTCTTCCACGGGTTCCGGGGGCTCAGCTTTCCTTCTGATACCGTCCAGTCCTGCCGCTAGGATGCCGGCGAACGCAATGTAGAAGTTGCATGTTCCATCGGAGGGTCTGTACTCCAGTCTTGTTCTCATCTCTTTTCCGGGCGGAACCCTGACCAGAACAGACCGGTTGTACTTGGCCCATGAAAGGTAGACAGGAGCTTCCCAGCCGGGCACTAGCCTCTTGTAGGAATTGACGGAGGGGTTGGTCAGGGCGGCCAAGGCCTTCGCATGGGTTAGGATGCCGGCGAGGAAGTGCAACGCTACCTCACTGATACCGTACGCCCCCTTAGGATCGTAGAACAGGTTCCGTTTCTTCCCTTCGTCTATTAGACTGACGTGAGTGTGCAGTCCTGCTCCGTACCCGTCGTGGAAGGGCTTTGGCATGAATGACGCGATGAGCCCCTTTCGCGCCGCGGTCATCTTTACAATGAACCTTACCAAGTAAAGCATGTCGGCCATGCTCATAGCGTCAGAATAGGTCAGGTTCAACTCGTACTTTCCGGGAGGCACTTCGTGATGATGCTTCTCGACGACGACTCCCGCGCTTCTGAGGTTGTCAGTGATCTCCAGCCTTGTATCAATGCCTAGGTCAGCGGGCGGGCTGGCCAAGTAGCCTCCCTCGTCATACCTCTTCGGGTTCCCGGCGTCATCCCTCTTGAACAAGAAGTACTCGATTTCGCTGCACGTGTTGTACTTGACCGACCTCCCGAGGGTCCCCATGGACTCGTCTATGACTCTCTTGAGTACGAACCTCGGATCAAGTTCGAAAGGTCTTTCAGACTCCGGCTGGCAGATGTCACAGAGTACTCTTGCCACCCTTTGAGCGAACAGACCAGGCGGCAGGACCACAAACGTTTCCAGCCGTGGCGTCAACTTCAAGTCACTCTCGCTTATGTCCACCATGTCCACGGAGGAACCGTCCATGTGGATGCCCTCTGCGGCTACCTTAGACAACAGACCACTAGGCACCCATAGAGAGTGCAGGATACCGGACAGATCTGTGAACTGCAGGGCGACTTCTTTCACGTCCTCCTTCCGGATCATCCTCGCGACCTCGGAGACGCTCATCTTGACCCGCCTAACCATTCCTCACTCTATTTCTGCGTTATGCGTCCCGTCATGCACCCCCCAGCGTTGGCAGGAACAGGGGAGGGTTCTTGACTGCATTCGGGGCCTCGTCGAATGAAGAGCAAGAACCAATCACCGTGGCTGCGCGAGATAGCGGCATAGTGCAATCCCTCATGCAGAGAGGTTGATCTCTATTCCCTTCTTGCTTAACGTGAATCGGCGAGGAGAGGCATGGCGGCGAACACCTTTGTATCCGAAATCAGATTCGCGATTCGTGAATACTCATTGGGCTCGTGCGGTACGTCATCCACGGTGCTCCACACTACGGTCGGAATGCCCCGATGCCTGAAGAAGTTGCCGACAGTCCGGAGTCCGATCCCAACGAACTTGGGCTCTTTCCTCGCCATTCGGACAATCGCTTTCTCCACGAGCCTCGCGATTTCGCACGTCTGAGACGTCGCGGGACCAGCATCGTCTCGCTGGATGATTTCAAGAGAAGCATCTGCACCGCACTCCGACGCGAAGTCGTGCAGCGAAGAATGTATGTCTGACAAGACCGAATCGAGAGAGTATTCCGGCAGGACCCTGCAATCGAAGTAGAACGCATCGAGACCTGGAATCGTATTCACATTCGGAACGTTTGGATCCACCTTTGTAGGTTCGAACGTCGAGGATGGGTCATCGAAGAGATCATTGCGCTTGACGTACCGCCGGTGCAGGGTCTCGTCAAGGGCCAGCGCGAGCTTCATACCAAGCCTGTGAGCGTTTTTGCCCTTTGTGGGAAGACTCGCGTGCACTTGCTTTCCTCTTGTAGTGACCTTGAACCACAACAGGCTCTTTTCAGCTATCTCGATATCGGTTCCCTTCGGGCTTCCGGAGTCGGGAACGACAATAAGATCGTCTGGGCCAAAAGAGGAATGCTCCAAGAGGTACTTCACGCCGTAGTTGCTTCCGCACTCCTCATCAGCGACAAACCAAGCACCCACGTTAAAGGGAAGTCTCTCGGCGAGAGACTTCAGCTCTCTGAGAGCGAAGAGGCTTGAAACGAGCGACTGACCGTTGTCCTCTGCGCCCCTCGCGAAGATCTTTCCATCTTTGATTCTGGGCTCAAATGGGTCGCTGTTCCATAACTCCGCGCTCCCTTCCGGAACGGTGTCCATGTGAGCGAGAAACCAAAGCGTTCTGCTCTTGTCCACGCCTTCGAGCTTGGTGCAGAGATTCGGTCTGATTCCCCGTCTGTATCCGCTGTCAGGCACATCGACCCTTGACACCTCGAATCCCTCACCTTCAAGAAAGGACTGAACGAGATTCGCCCGGTCAATCTCGCCAGGCCCACCCATTCTGGGATTGACCGCGTTTACTCTCAACATGCTTACGAAGAAGTCCTGGACCTTGCCTGCGTCGCGATCAATGTCGGAACTCAGTCTTGAAAGGACGTCAGGACTGTTCTGCATGGACACCCAGGTTTTCGGACCCTCCGAATAAAGATACCCGCTTTCAGCGGTTTGGTCGCAACTCCTCCCTTCCTCGCCGATTGGCGCCACCAATCGTCATGTGACTTACTAGTGCCTTGACGGCCCGGGATGAACTCTTAAATCGAGAGTCATCCCCCAAAACCATCGTGCAGAAGCACATCATCAGGGCACCGCGGGGCAGCGAGATATCGTGCAGGAGCTGGCATCAGGAGGCTGCGCTCCGGATGCTGATGAACAACCTAGACCCAGAGGTCGCCAAGGATCCAGAGAGACTGATAGTATACGGTGGAACGGGCAGGGCTGCGCGAAATTGGCCCGCCTATGAAGCGATAGTGAAGTCGCTAAAAGCTCTGGCCAACGATGAAACGCTACTCATTCAATCCGGCAAACCCGTTGCGGTATTCAAGACGAGCGAGAGGGCCCCGAGGGTGCTCATCTCTAACGCGATGATCGTACCGAAATGGGCTGACTGGTCCTACTTCAGGGAACTGGAAGAGAGGGGACTCACGATGTACGGGCAGATGACAGCGGGGAGCTGGATGTACATAGGCACCCAGGGAATACTCCAAGGCACCTATGAGACTCTCGCGGCCGTTGCCTCGAAGCACTTCGGTGGCACGCTGAAGGGAAGGACGGTACTGACCTCCGGACTTGGAGAGATGGGAGGCGCCCAGCCGCTTGCCGTCACGATGAACGAGGGGGTCGCGTTGGTCGTCGAAGTCGACCGACGGGCGATTCAGAGGAGGCTCGACAAAGGCTACTGCGAAATGGTCGTGGAGAGCGCCCGTGAGGCCCTTGACGTGGCGAGGAGCGCGGCAAAGGAGGGAAGGGCAATCTCCGTGGCCCTGCTTGGCAACTCCGCCGAGATACTCCCGGAGCTCGCGAAGTCTGGGTTCAGGCCTGATGTGATAACCGACCAGACTGCGGCGCACGACCCGCTGGCAGGCTACATCCCCGAAGGCCTTAGCGTCGAGGAAGCTTCGGCGCTGCGAGGGTCTGACCCTGAGGCATACCTGAAGCGCTCCATGGCGTCGATCGCGAAACACGTCACCGCGATGCTCGAGTTCCAACGTGGAGGGGCCGTCGCCTTCGAATACGGCAACAACATCCGGAAGATGGCGAAGGACGCGGGGGTAGCAGACGCGTTCAAGATTCCCGGTTACGTGCCGGAGTACATCAGGCCGCTCTTCTGCGAGGGAAGAGGCCCATTCCGTTGGGTCGCTTTGTCCGGCAGGCCGGAGGACATCTATGCGACGGACGAGGCAATCGTGAAGGAGTTCGGGGACAATCTCTCGCTCGTAAGATGGATTACAATGGCGCATGAGAGGGTCCAGTTCCAAGGTCTTCCCGCGAGGGTCTGCTGGCTGGGATACGGGGAGCGGGCGAGGTTCGGAAAAGTCATCAACAGAATGGTCCGCGATGGCACCATCTCCGCACCGATTGTGATAGGACGCGACCATCTCGATTCTGGTTCAGTGGCCTCGCCCTACAGGGAGACCGAGGGGATGAAGGACGGGTCCGATGCCATTGCTGACTGGCCGATCCTTAACGCGCTCCTCAACGCAGTCTCAGGAGCCTCCTGGGTCTCCGTCCACCACGGCGGAGGGGTTGGCATCGGCTATTCAATTCACGCTGGGCTCGCGGTCCTCGCCGACGGGTCGAAGGAGGCAGACGAGCGAATCGGAACCGCGCTCACGAACGATCCCGGCCTCGGCGTAGCGAGACATGCCGATGCCGGATACGAAGATGCACTCCGCACTGCGAGGGACAAAGGCGTCAGGATACCGATGAACGAAGGTTAGCGCCTCACGAAATCTTACGCCTCCAGTCGAATATGCAGCGCATGGCATAAGTCGCACCTGTCGATGTCGCCAGAGTGAAAAGCGCCTCAGCCACAGTGTCTTTCTCTAGCAATCAAGGCAAAGTGCTAGGTGTGCGGGCTTTCGCATGCTACGACTTGGAGCGCTCTTCGACAAGCTCCTTCGCTCTGTCGAACCTGATCTTCCTCTCCTCCACCATCTTCTTCGCCACGATATCGATCATCTTTCCTGATGCCCCCGCTGAAACCGCGATGTTCCTCGCGTGCAGTTTCATGTGGCCTCTTTGGATGCCCTCCATCGCGAGCGCCCTAAGCGCCGCGAAGTTCTGCGCGAGCCCTACGGCCGCCATCACCTCAGCCAACTCCGTCGCGGTCTTGACGCCCAGAATCTTGATTGCGGCCCTCGCCGCTGGGTGCGTCTTTGCCGCTCCGCCGACCAACCCCACTGCCATGGGCATCTCGAGCGTGCCTACCAAGTCGCCGTTGGCATTCTTTTCCCAGGTGGTAAGTGGTTTGTATTTTCCGCTCCGGGATGCGTAGCCGTGTGCGCCTGCCTCAAGTGCCCTGGTGTCCTGTCCGCAGGCTATTCCGACGGCGATGACCCCATTCATTATCCCCTTGTTGTGTGTTGTGCATCGGTAGGGGTCCGCATCAGCGAACGCGTAGGCTAAAGCGATTCTGTCCACGGCGTCCTCTCCACCAATCGCCTCTTTGTCGAAGACAGCGGTTGCCCTGACCAGACGCCTGTCGGCGAGATTGGAGATTATCCTGAGGACGACCTTCCCTCCAGTGATTTCTTCGACCATTGGCGCCACCGCCTCAGCCATCGTATTCACGGCGTTGGCTCCCATTGCATCTCCAGTGTTCACGATGAGCTCGGGCACGACCATCGGGCCCTTTATGGTGGAAATGACCTTCACGTTCAGGTCCTTGGCCCCTCCGCCGAGCGACACCAGCATAGGGTCTTGATCGTTAGCCTTCTTCAAGATCTCGGTCTTCTTCTCAAGCACTTTGGATTTTGCCTCATTCGGGTTCTTCACGCCTACAACCTGGATCTGCCCAATCATCACGGGGCCGGTATTAGTGACTCTGAAGCCTCCCTTCACCCTCGCCATCTTCGCCGCATTGCTCGCGGCTGCCACTACTGACGGCTCTTCAAGCGCCATGGGTACGAGGTAGTCCTTCCCGTTGACCTTGAAGTTGACCGCGACTCCCATCGGAAAGGTTATCCCCCCGAGAACGTTTTCGATCATCCTGTCTGCTACATCACTAGGAAGTCCGCCCGTGTTCGCCAGAGTTCTCGCTTCATCGTCTGACAGACCGGTCAGTTTCTTAACGATCTTCATCCTCTCCTTCATCGGCAGCTTGTAAAACCCCGGAACTTCGGAACTCCCTCGCATTTCTTTCGTGCTGCACGTCGACGGCTGGTTATTTAATCCAAATGACTGCCCATAACAATCGTAGCCTCTTAGCGAACTGCGCACGCGAGCGCAAGCCACTGGTTCCCCCGCGTAAACATAAAAAGCGGTAGAGGGGGCCGTGCGACACCACGGGCCGGTCGTCTAGCTTGGTTAGGACATCGCTCTGACACGGCGAATTCGCGGGAGTAGCTCTCGCACGCCAAGGTCCCCGGTTCAATTCCGGGCCGGCCCATTCCTGATAAGCTCAGAATAGTCTCTGTTCGTCTGGACTAGCTGGATTCTAGCTATTTCAGCGATTGGTTGCGGAGCCCATTCCTGCAAGGTCCCGACCCAGACGTGCTGCTCTGTCGTTCCTTCTCGTGCCACCCCACAACGGCTTTATCATCCAATTCCCATCTTGAGTGAAAGGAACCCTTGTCCCATAGCGAGCGGAGACTCGCGGCGATAATGTTGAATATGCACAGAAGTCTGGTTAGGCCCTTCTTCCCCAAACATAACGGAAGAGAGGTGAAGACCATCGGGGATGCGTTCCTAGTAGAGTTCGGGAGTGCCCTCGATGCCGTTAGATGTGCTTTCGACATACAGCAGTCCATGCACGAGATGAACTCCGGTCGCTCTCAAGAGAAGCAAATTCAGCTGCGGGTAGGAGTCCATGTAGGCGACGTTATCCACAATCAAAACGATGTTTACGGCGATGCCGTCAACATCGCGTCGAGGATAGAACCCCTCGCTATTCCTGGTGGAATTTGCCTCTCTCAGCAGGTCTATGATCAAGTCCGGAACAAGTTCGAGTTTCCATTGGTGAGCCTTGGTAGGAAGGAGCTGAAGAACGTGAATGAGCCTGTGGAGGTGTTCAGGGTCGCGATGCCCTGGGAACAGACCGCTGTGACAGAAGCTCCCGCCTTCCCAACAAACAGAATCGCAATTCTGCCCTTCACCAGCTTCAGCTCCAACCCGGAAGACGCGTACTTCGCAGATGGCGTGACTGACGAAATCATATCGGCAGTTGCAGGAATTAGCGGCCTGCGAGTCATCTCCAGAACCTCTGTGATAGGCTACAAGGGAACCACGAAGAAGGTGAAGGAGATTGGAAAAGAGCTTGAAGTAGGGTCAATCCTAGAAGGGACCTTCAAGAAGGCAGGAAACAAGATTAGAGTAACTACCCAACTAATCAACGTAGCTGATGATGAGCACCTCTGGGCCCAGAACTATGACAGGAACTTGGACGACGTGTTCGAGGTCCAGAGTGATGTTGCGAAGCAAGTCGCAGACGCGCTTAAGGTTCGGATTCTCTCCCCCGAGAAGGAACGCATCGAGAAGAAGCCCACGGAGAGCACTGCAGCCTACACCCTCTACCTGAAGGGCAGGTACCACTGGAACCGGAGATACTTCGAAGATATGAAGAAAGCAGCAGAGTTCTTCGAGCGGGCTGTCAAGGAAGACCCTGGTTTCGCCCTCGGGTATGTAGGACTCGCCGACTGCTTTGGCCTGCTCCGCGACAACTGGGGAGTTGACATTGTCGGGAACCTAGAGAAGGCCAAGACAATGGTGGCCAAAGCACTGGAACTCGACCCAGGGCTGGCCGAAGCGCATACCACCAAAGCGTTTGTGCTCTACGACGAATGCAACCTCAGAGAGGCAGAGGAGGAGTACAGGAAGGCAATCGAGCTGAAGCCGAGTTATGCCACGGCGCATCAGTGGTACTCCATGCTGCTGCGCGCTCAGGAGAGGTGGGACGAAGCTCTTGAAGAGATTGAGAAGGCTCTTGAACTCGACCCACTATCACCCATAATAAACTTCAACCACGCCATATGGTACGACGCCAAGAGGAACTACAAGAGGGCAATAGAAATATACAAGCGGGTCCTCGAACTAGACCCTGGCTATCCTCTGCACCACTTCATGATGTGGGCCTACGGAAGAATGGGAATGTCTGATGACATGAGGCGGGAGGCGTCTATTGCAGCCAAGCAGGTGCAGGGCTTCGAATCAGCTACAAGGTTGTGGGCGGAGTATTGCATTGCTTGCTGCGAAGACAACAAGCAGGCCCTAAGAGGCCTCTTGCCTGAACTCGAAGCCCGCGCCAACGAACCCTTGGTGGGTGCCTCCATGGTCGCGTCCTGCTACTTCAAGCTCGGCGAGAACGACAAAGGGTTCGAGTGGCTTGAGCTTGAATACTCACAGAGAAGGGACATGCTGCTCACAATCAAGATAGACCCGGACTTTGACGAAATCCGCACCGACCCGAGATACCTCGACCTCCTGAAGAGGCTCGGGCTGGATTGACTCCGCGCGCGCTAAGGGGGGATGAGCGGACATTGCCTGTGTCCGCGCGCCTACCCGAACTGACAAGTCCCGGCCAGGGCGCCACGCGAGGAAGTAGTTTGGGTCTGGATTTGCACAGTAAACTGTACAAGTCCGGGCGGGCCCAATACTGTCAATCCTTAATACGATGAACCACGCCTTCGCCCGAGGGTAGCGATGAACCGGGGCCTGCTCGTCTTCTCCATCCTTCTGATTCTGTTAGGATTCGGCCTAGACGCCTACCTCATTGCTTTCTTCGGTTTCTTCCTCCTATTCCCGGCCCTCCTAACGTCACCCCGGCCGCGTCCCCAACGTCCCCCCACAAGTTCGGGACAGCAGGCGCCTGAGCCCGCTCCCGCAATGGAGACGACTCCCGAGCCCGCTCCTAGCTGGGGGACGGTCTCCGCGCCAGTCGCGCCCCCGACTGTTGCAGCCGCATCAATCCCCCCGTCCCCTATCTCTCAGCCCTCATTCAGCGCGCCGCTCTTTCCGACAAGCATTTTTCCCATTGCATCGCAGCAGATGCCTACGACACAGGCAGTCAAGGAAACGAAGAGTGGATCGCCTGGTTCCAGAGATGAAGTGCTTGAGCTCGGGGCTATATTGACATTGATGAAACTGATTTTCGGCTAGGGTACGTAAAGGCTCATGTCTCTCGCCACTTTCTTCAGCCTCTCTACTCTGTGCGGTAATGAGGGGTGTGTCGAGAAGAGCTCGACCAACGAGTTGCCCCTGAACGGATTCACTATCCACAACGACGACGTTGCGGGAGACGGAGCCTGGGCGGATCTGTTCGAGATAGGCCTGGTCTGGACCCTGCTGGAAATCTTCTCCAAGGCGCTGATCAGCCCTCCAGGATTCCTCGTCAGCTTCGCTCCGTACTCATCTGCGCTGTACTCGTCGTCCCTGCTTATCCCCAGTCTGACGAAAGTCGCCCCAAGAGGCACCAGAATCGCGGCAACGAGGAGAACGATCGGCGAGTTCTTGTTCTTGCTGTTTCCGCCTCCGAGCATGCCCGACCAAAGAGCCATGGTTCCGATGTAAGATATCGCTCCCGCCATGGTCGCGGCCACGCTTGACATCAGGACGTCGCGGTGGACGACGTGCCCAATCTCATGACCTATCACCGCTTCGAGTTCATCCGGGGTTAGCGCCTGCAGGATCGACGACGTGGCGCACACGACCGCTTTGTTGGGCCCCCTGCCGGTCGCGAAGGCGTTCGGCTGTGGGGAGTCGACTATGCCCACCTTCGGCATCGGGATATTCGCCTTCTGGGCCACGTTCCTGACGACCCTGAAGAGTGTCGGGTTGTCACTCTCTTGAATCATCTTGGCCCTGGTCATCCTGATGACGAGCGAGTCGCTGAAGTAGTATGAGACGAAGTTGAAGATAGCCGCCAGCACGAGGGCGAATAGCATGAAACCCCACGGGTCGCCGATGTAGAGCCCCACAGCAAACCCGATGGCCATCAGGAGGCCTGTCATCACCGCAAAAAGCATCGTTATCTTCAGATATGTTAAAGCGGCCATTTCACTTCGGGAAAAATCGCCGCTCCCGACCGCCGTATATAGTTTTCCTGCAAGATTCGGATTCTGTCAACTTGTCCGGGCATCGCTCCAGAGAATCTCTACCGAAAGGATAAAATTCACGTGGACGGAGCAATCCGACGAAATACAATTGGAGGACAACGGTGACGACGAATGGCCAATGAAGAGACGCAGGGGATACCCGTTTGGTCCATGGGCATTCCCCGACATCGATGAGATGATGAGAGAAATGGAGAAGGCCTTCTCGGAGCAGTTCAAGGAGTTAGAGAGGGAGCTCCCCAAGAACTTGATCAGAGAGACAAGGTCTGCGGATGGCAGCACGAAGAAGGAGATAGGGCCGATAGTCTACGGCTATTCCGTCACCATTGGACCCGACGGCAAGCCGGTGGTGAGGGAGTTCGGCAACGTTAGGAAAGGTGAAGGAACCCCTTGGAATGAGATTCAGGACAAGCGCGAACCTCTTGTAGACGTCGTGAGCTCTGACAAGGAGGTGAGGGTGATAGCAGAGATGCCCGGCGTCGAGAAGGACGACATCAACGTTACCGTCAACGAGAAGTCACTCGTCATATCGGTCGACAATGAGGACAGGAAATACTACAAGCAACTTGAACTGCCAGGAGTTGTAGACCCAAAGGGCGCGAAATCAGCCTACAACAATGGTATCCTCGAGGTTACGATTCCGTTGAAATCCCCAGGCGGAACTGGGGTCAAACTCCGAGTCGACTGACCTACTGGTAGGGTCCGCCTTCGGTTCCTTCTTTGTATCTCGCCAACGCGTTGAACGTGGCCTCCCTGTAGCCGTGCTTCTCAGCGAGAGACCTGGCGATGTCTCCTGCGGTAATGATGCCTACCATGGATCCTCTCTGGTCGACGACTACGAGCCTCCTCACCTGGTACTCTGCCATCTGGGCTGCCGCGTCGGTCAGCGAGGCGTTAGGGGAGATTGTGATTAGCGGGGTCGACATGATGTCCTTCACATAGACTCTCGTAGGGTCGAATGCATCGGCTAGCACCTTTGAGACCAGGTCCCTCTCCGTGACGATTCCTATCGCCCTGTTGGTTTGCGTTACGACGGAACAACTGACCCCTTTCTTGGCCATCGCCTTTGAGCAATCCTTCACGTTGGTGTTGAGGTCGACGGACAACACAGTTCTCACCATTATATCCGCAACGCTCGGCTCCTGCTGGGTCATCTTCACGGGTGGGAGACTACGCTAATATATCAATTGGCTTGCGGCCCGAAAGCGGATGGCCGAACCCGTTGTTTCAGTGAAGAATCTCGGGAAGTGGTACGACGGGGTTGCGGCAGTCGACGACGTCTCCTTCGATGTGCAGAGGAAGGAGATCTTCGCAATTCTTGGCCCGAACAGTGCGGGAAAGACGACGACGATCGAGATACTGGAGTGTATTAGGCAGCCAACTTCGGGTTCTGTGAAGGTCCTTGGTAACTCGGTCGCAACGCACAATGAGGCAAATGAAATCAAGAAGAAGATTGGCGTGCTCCCCCAGAAGTTCAGCGCCTTGGGAAGGCTCACCGTCGCAGAGAACCTAGAATTCTTCGCCGCTATGTACGGCACGTCCGTCGACATGACGAGCCTGCTCGATTATCTCGAAATACGAGACAAGGCAAAGGTTCGGTTTTCCAACCTGTCCGCAGGGCTGAGACAGAGGGTGGGAATCGCAATCGCCACGGTCAACGACCCGGAACTGGTCCTTTTCGACGAGCCTACGACGGGCTTGGACCCAGAGTCCAGGGAGGCCACTTGGAAGGTGATCGAGGACCTACGAACGAAGGGTAAAACGGTAATCCTCGCGACGAACAATATTGTTGAGGCGCAGAGGCTCGCCGACAGGGTAGGGATCCTCTACAGAGGTAAGATCATGGCACTTGACACTCCCGCTGAGCTCCTTAGCAAGTTCGGTGGCGGCAGGGCGGTCATCTTCAGGAACGGCGGCGACGCAGCCTTCGGGACTCTCAGACGCTTCTTCGACACCGTTTCAATGGACGGCTCAGACGTGGTCGTGCCCTTCGACAGACTCAGGGATTTGGAAGTGGCGCTCACAGCCTTGGTGGGCAGGGGCCTCGAAGCAGAGGTCTTGCTCCGTTCTCCCACAATGGAGGATGTCTTCCTGAAACTCACCGGAATGAAGATGTCTGACACTGGTGAAGCGAACTGAAGATACTCGCCGTCTCCCTCGTCGTCACTCGCACCTGGCTCAGAAACAGGAGTGGGCTTCTCTTCAGCTTCCTCTTTCCTGTGATACTCCTCCTCGTCTTCGGGAGCATCTACGACAACCCTGGCAACCCAGGTCAGGCGGTCGGCCAGAACACCGCTACCTACTACCTCACAGGGCTGACTGCTGCCTTCATAATGACGAACGGCGTGATCGGCCTCACCAACGTCGGCTCAGAGTTGAAGAGAAGCGGGGTTCTCAGGCGCCTGTCCACTACCCCTCTGACCAAGCTGGAGTGGCTCCTCGGGAACGTCCTGGGCCAGATTGTTCTCGCCTTTGCGCTGGCGGCCATAATGCTAGCGCTGGGAGCTGCCCTCTACAACACCAGTGTCTTGGTCAATGCGTACTTCGTGGCCATGCTGTTCCTAGGCGCCCTTCTCTTCTCCGGCGTGGGTATGTCCGTGGCAGGCCTCGTCGAGGACCCCGTTGTGGCATCTGGGCTCAGCGAAGCTATCGCCTTTCCGATGATGCTGCTCTCCGGCACATTCTGGCCCATCAGCTCCATGCCATCATACCTACAAACAGTCGCCCGAGTCCTTCCTCTAACCTACTTCGCTGACGGACTGAGGAATCCGATGGTCTCTGCCGCCTTCACCGACCTTGCCGTCGTCGCCGTCTTCGCTTTAGCACTAGTACTGCTCGGCGCAAGATCCACACATTGGAGAGAATCCTGAAAGTGGACCGGGGGGGAATTGAACCCCCGACCTTGGGACCTCTGAGGTTCTCCCGCGTGCAAGGCGGGCGTTCGTACCGCTGAACTACCGGCCCACTGAGCAGGCCAGTCCCTGATCGCTTCTTATTCTCTTCCCGTTTGGAAAGGAATTATAGCCTATCTGAGGGCGTCCAACGATGGTGGGCTGGTAGCTCAGCTTGGCTAGAGCACCCGACTGATAATCGGGAGGCCAAGGGTTCGAATCCCTTCCGGCCCATGCATGCAAAGCATACTAGTAATGCAATTTCCACTTTGTGTTCATCCAATCTCAGCCGCGCGCTCCTTGGAGTTAACGGGCCAGGTGGAATCCAGACCCATTATGGGTTCGAATCTCTTTCCGACAGAAGTCCCTGGCCGGGACTTCATCTAATGCAGGCTCACACGAACTCGTGGCGCCTGCTGATGCTCTCTTTGCAGATTGAACCCTTGCCGCCGACGCGTTTGTTGCAGTGTTGGCAGGCCATTCTTTCGTTGCCTTCTACGAAACTGTGCGACCCTCTAATTCGATGCGCAGGACAGCTTCCTCCACCAGCACCCTTAGACGCTCCGCAGTTCCTGCAAAAGTACATGCCGAGTCTAATCAGTTTGAGCCGATATAAGGCTACAACGACGCGCCGAACGTGGTGGGTTCGATACAGTTAGGCAACTTCATTCATGCGAATACATTCGCGGATTAGTGTCATGATTACGGTCACAAGCTGAAACTGACCTAACTGCGTGCAGTCTGTTAACGAGTTCTCACCCAAACGACAAGGCTTTGGCTAACTTGGATTCTAGCTCGTTGTCTTAGGTCCTTAAATTCTCGTCCTGTGGCAACCCAACCTCAAATAGCGGGGTCTGTCAATTGGTGGCGATGTCATGCCAGTGATTCTCCCGTGTGAAACGAATCACACGAGCTGAGTCAGTGATGGAGAAGTGGGGTCCTCCAGGTGTTGTAATGCGTAAACCCCAGTGTGAGGTTTCACGCCAAACATCAGAACTGTGCCATCCCTAACGAAAACTCTTGCGTAACTGGAACTCATCGAGAGGATGCGCGAGCGGATAGGCGAATCCTTTGGCAGGAAGAGAATGTGTGCGTCGTGCGACTGCGCCAGAGTGATTATCTCTTGAGACGTAACCTCAAGTAGTGAATCTAGATCCGAAGCGAATAGATTCTCCAGTGCGCTAACGGACTTTACGAGTAACATGGACCGATCCTTCGATTTCTCCCGCAGTCTTGTCGTCTCTCTAGTAACTAGCTCATGGATTTCCTTGGGCGTGGCACTTTTCGGCAAGTTCGCTGTCTCAAGGTCGCTAGTCCTCACCACGTTGAGAATGCGGAGCCTGTCAGTTACAGCACTTATGCCAAGGGCCTTGGTCAGAATCGAGTTCGTTAGTTCATCGTTCGCGCCTGGCAATGGGAGAAGGATTGCACTCCTTCCCATCGACAGAAAGTTGATGATGGGAGGCAGCTCGATTGCTCTGAGCGCGGAGTAGGGAACGTTCTCATCATATTCGATGGCCAGAGTGCTCCCAGGAATCATGCCTCCAAACAGTCTATCCAGAGCGCCACTCCCGAAGGAATAGGATCCATCGATGTCAGGCCTTTGTGCAAATCTGCCCATCTTCGAGTAATCAGGAATGGCATAAGGTCCGAAGAATGTGAATTTTCCTTCTAGAAGTGTAAAGAGATACTTATGCTGAGGTATCTTTGTCCCACGCAGTTTGTGTATGATGAATTCTCGTACCGCACGGTCTTGTTCTTCAACCCTCGCCAACTCGAGGATACCATCGACGAGGTAATCTATGGTCGTGGCGCCGGGTTCCTCGCTGACAAAGATGAGTTCGGCGCCGGAGTTGTTTGCAAGGGCCATTAGAGTCTTCTCGGCTCGTAACCTTTCTTTCTGGTCCAATTCCTTCGCGAGGCCATCCCAACTATCAAACACAATGGTCCTGACTTTCTTGGGCTCTGTAAGCTGCATGACAAAATCCAGAACTGATGTCGCGTCCTCGAGCCTAATATCCAAGAAATCTTGACTGTCCAGGGTCGCCTTCATGGCCGGTATGTGCGCTTCAAGGAGTTCTTTTGGAACCCTTGAGGATATGTACGCGCCTTTCCCCTTGCCCGCTGCCTTGAGAATCTCAAGGGCGAGTATTGTTTTGCCGGTACCTGCGAGCCCTTTGATGAGCAAGGTTCTGACGGGACGCTGCGTGAATTGTTTCAAACCAAGTACCGTAGCAATCCGTGTCTCTGCCAAATCCTCGGCTCCAGAACCAGCAGTACTCCTTTGGCGATTTACCTGAGTAAGCGGTCTCAACCCGGGGCTTCTCCTAGTCGTCATGCTTTCACACTCTTCTGTATCTTGAGCATAGTCGCGCTGAAATTGAAGGGGCCTTCTATGCTCAAGAGTTCTAACGCCCACTTGAGCCTCCTCACAAGATCCTTGACTATCGCCCTCTCCAGCGACAGTGTTGCCTTCTCGCCGAAAAGTGCAAGTAGCTTCTTATGGAATTCAGCCGGGTCAGGAAGACTACTAGTCATCTTCATGTGAGATAAGACCGCCGCAGCCCCACTTTGACCTAGAACCTTGTCCAACCCGCCGTGTACCGCATTGGCAAACGTGGTTGGCTTGCACCCATAAGTGGTGAATGAACGGACGATGGGCTTGGAAAGACCAGCCTCAGAAACACGAACCGAATTCGTTCTGCTAATTCTCATTTGATTCTAGCCTCTAGAGGTTCCGTACGACACTGATGGCGAGGTAGAGCACGAAGAAAGGGAACAACAGAACTATTTTAGTATTTTGACAGCGTCAGGGTATTGGATTGTGCGCATGCTGCAATCTTGATGCATAGACTTCGTTCTACGCGTGACCCCATGCACCACCCTGAAAGACTCGAGGATTGGCGATGTGACCTCGATTCCCTGCGTCCGTATGATTGGCTTCGTGAGAACAGCGAGCTTGGCACGAGGGCGGCATAAGCGAGCCCAGCCAATGTGACATATGTCGCAGCTAGTCATCCTTTGACCTCGCAGGCTTGGGAGGTCCCTTTCCTTTCCCAACAGACCTCAATACGGCGGCAAAGATCACTGATCTGAACGCCTTATCAAAGAGCAATCCTGGGATAAGCGCAACGATAACATTCATCGCGATTGCGACTCCTTTGCCGAACTTCTTTGTTACTACAAAGAGAGCAAAATCACCGTTCGTCCTCCCCTTTGACTTGAAGTAGAGATACCCGGCGAGGAACTCGGCGAGAGTATCCCTATCCAGGCTTATTAGAATAGAATCAGCCAGCCTCAAGAAGGAGGGTGAGGAGGAGAGCCTTTGAATCTCTGCCTCATCAGAACTACTCAGGTTTGACCACCTTGGGAATTTCGGAGCCGATGGATGAATGGAGATGTGAAAATCCGACACGTAGTTTCAGTTTTGGTCAGCCTCCATGTGCTAGGCACTTTGGCAGTCTAGCAGTTACCTCGGGAACTTGAGTCACTCAATCTGTCACCGAACCCGAACATTCCGTGCGGCTGGCGAACTCACTTTGACGCTTTGGAATGTATCGTTGCCTTAAGCGAGATGTCGATGGTGAGTCCATCGCCGTGTTTCTCCACTGAGAACTTGTATGCATCGACGGTAGCATCAAGCTTGTGTAGATACTCCCTAATCTGGTGCTCGTATGACGATATTTGGTTTCTCACGTCATCCATGGACACGTGATCTCCACTTTTTTCATTTCTTGACATGAGTACTATCTCACTTATAGGATATATAAATTCGTGCGCGTCTCGATCATAGAAACCGGGCCTTTTCGTGGGAGGCCACAGTTGATTCACTCTTGTCTAGTGACCGGTCAGTGGTGCTGAAAATCCCTGCACGGCCGGAGAGACTCATCACGCAGATCTCCTAGGGCAACCAAGTTCAAATCATGGCCCACAGTGAGTTCGAATTCTTCTAGATATCGACCTCGGCCGCGTTGGTACCATTGGGCCATCGGGAGTGATGGCCTGTTGAACCGTCAACTGCTCAGAAGCGTCGCCTCCCTGCATACATTTATCTCGGACTTTTCGTGCATGGGCTTGATTTTTCCGGAGACGAGAAAACGACCAGTGAGTATCAGCTCCCAAAGTCGGTGATTAAGTGGGCGGCCCTAGGGCTGCTCCTCACCTCCGCCGTTGTCATCGCAATCTCGATACTCTCGGGCGTGAAGTCTTCAGACCTTACCAAGCTCGGCTACCTGACGTTCGCTCTTGCCGCTGGAGTGTCGGCATCTAGGCTGCTGGTCCAGATACTGAGGTTCCGGGTGATTACGCTCGGTCTTGCGGGGGATCCCAAACCCGATCTTAGTGGGTTGGCGCTCACCAGGGTTGCCAGCGAGTTCGTTTCTCTCTCGACACCCGCGACGAGCATGGGCGTCTTCATACGCACCGCGTGGCTGAAAGGAAAGGGAATAGATGGAGGAAGGGCTCTCTCAATTGGCTACTTCGAGGTGTTGATAGAGATCTATGTCGGTGCCGGTCTCGCTCTCATCGCCGCGGTCTACGCCCTGTCGAGAGGTGCGGTGGCGATCGGGTCAACGATATTCCTGATTGCAACGGTCTTGATCGTCGGGTATACCGTTGTTTTCATAATCCCGGCTCTAAAGGGCATCAAGGTTCCCCATTTTGTCTTCACCTTTTCACGCTATCTGGTAGGGGGGCCAAGAGCAGAGGACCTTTATCTCCGTGCCGTCGTCGGATCTCTGAATTTTTCACTCTCAGCCCGCGCGATCGTGAGCAGGAGCGCCCTGCCCGTCGTGATCAAGGCTGTCGGCCTGACCATCATCGAGGACTTCTTGGCCGGTGCGGCTCTCTGGATCATCTTGAACGCCTCAGGTCTGAAGATCGACCTGATCTCCTCGACCCTGACAGCCTACGGCGTGGTCGCCATCGCCCAAATCCCGGTGACGATAGGCGGTGCTGGGATTACCGAATTCACGATGAAGTCCTACCTCACCACTGTCTACGGATTCTCCTCATGGGCGCCCATCGTACTGTGGCGAATCGCCACGTACCAAGTCCTTCTAGCGATAACCGGCATAGTCTTCATTTTCTTCATCCGCAAAGCCACCAGAGGTTCCAACAAGACATCCCAGAAGACGGGTTCGGACGTAATCGCGAACAAGGCTCCGGGGTTGACCGCGGTCGGAGTTGAGAAGGAGGTCGTGAAGCTGGAGACGCGGTATGGTGCCGTTAAGACCTTCAGGTTCGCGATCTCGGGTGCAGTGGGCTTTGGCGTCACAGAGATCGTTCTGACCATCGGCCTCCTCATCTTCTACGGAAAGCTGAGTCTTCCGCACGCGAGTTTCGCCTCGCCAGCGCTCCTCGGGTTGGATGTTCTCTCACTCGTGATAGGCGTCTCGGCTTCCTTCTTAATCAACGAACGAATTACAGTTCACGTGCCGAAAACTGTGAGGAGCGAAGAGGCGAACAGGTTCAAAAGACTTCTGAGGTTTCAGGGCGTGAGCGGGGTCGGAAATACTGGCATCATATTGGTCCAGCTCGTCCTCTTGGCGACTCTCGAGGTCTCGCCGCTCTTGGGCACAATCATAGGAGCAGTGGTCACCTATCCGATCGTGTACTTGATCTCGATCAAGTACGTCTGGAAAGCATACCGATCTAAATGACCAGTTTCCCTGGTCCCTTCCGTTCCGAACCCTTGATCTGAGTCCCGACGCAATGTAGAACGTTGCATTGCACCTATTGGTCTACACTCGGCATAGAAGCGCGCGCGCGGCTGGGCGCCCGTTAGATGTCGGCTCTTTCCGTAACCTCGGTTCCTTCGAACACGAATAGCCTAGGTTTGCCACCTTCCAGCCGCACAAAGGTATTGTGGATGGGCGCGGTTGTAATCCACGAGCCAGTATTTGCCAAGTTCTCGTCCTTGTTCACGAAGGGTCTGTGCGTATGCCCAAAGACTAGAACCTCCCCAGGCTGAACCGTGGAACGGGCCTTCCTTTCCAGACCCGTAAGGGATTCCTTCAGTCTCTCCTGTGGGTCGAGCTGCAGCATCTGGGCGGTTCGACGTAGTCTACCCCCGTGCACTATCGCGGAGAAGAAGCGAGTCAGGTCACCCTTGTCGCGATTAATGGCAGCCCAGATGTTTGTGTCGCGGTCGCCCTTCTGGTCGGACATTGCGTGGCAGAGCGATTCCATGATCCACTCCCTCTGCTCCTTGTCGAACTCCCAACCGTGAACAAACCTGTAGTTCACGCCGTCTTGCTGTAGCGCGAGGTTCCTAAGGAAGTTGATTGGGTAGCCTCGGCCTTGCAGTTTGAGGACATGGAAGTCATGGTTTCCCGCGATGTAATAGACGCGCATCTTCTTCTGCAGGAGGATGACCAGGTCAAGAACGTCCTTGTTCTCGAGGAAAACGCCCGACGCATCTCTCCTCCACATGTCCACGATGTCGCCGAGAAGGACCAGGTCCGTGACGTTGGGGTCGGATTGAAGTTTGATGAGGAAGCGGATAAGCGCGGCCTTGTCGGAGGTATCTATTCCGAGATGCTGGTCCGAAACCGCAATAATCGCCAAGTGGATCTCTTCCAGAGTTCCGATTCCACTTAGATAGGTCTTCGTTTCGATCCCGACGTGGTCAGATCAAACTCATTGTTGAACCGCCAGAGCGCGCGCTGAATCCCTCCTGTGTGACTAATGCCAACTGGCAAATGCCTACCCTACCGACGGCGGCTCGAGAAAGTGCCATGATTGCAGTCACAAGCTGAAACTGACCTAACTGACTGCGGCCTGCTAACGAGTTCAACGTGAGACCATACTCGATAGCTATGCAGTGCGGTAATCTTTATATGACGAACAGGCAAGATCGATGGTAGAAATCTTGAGCAGCCCAGTCCTTCCCAACCTTGGCAGTCTGACTCTGACGGACCTGCTCGTGACCATTATCGGCTTGGTCATTCTATGGATAGTCATCTCAATACCCGCGTGGTTGGCGGGCAAGGCAATAACCGGGGGGAAGTCCACCTTTGGCGACGCCATGGTCGCCACCCTGGTTGGCCCAATAGTCTACTTTGTGATCTTGATCGCGGTGGATTTCTTTCTAGGAACGGTGATTGGCTCAGGGGCATTCGTCATCGCCTTGATCCTGGCCTTCATAGCCTGGATATGGGTCTACAAGTCAAGCTTCGAAACGAGCTGGCTGGGCGGCCTCGGGATAGCCATACTCGCGGTGATCATCTTCGCCGTGATGAGCGTGATTCTCGGAGCCCTCTTCGGCGTAGTGGTTCCCGCGTCATTCTTCCCTCACCTCTAGGCGACCGCTCACTGAAGACGATAAATAGCCGTCAGAGCTGAATGAAGGGCGGCAAGACTTGAAGATAGATCTATTCTGGACAGTGGCCATAGTCCTAGTGGTCCTGTGGCTATTCGGGTTCTTCGGCAGAATCGGGGGGGGTCTGATCAACTTACTTGTGGTCATCGCCTTGGTCATCGTCGTCTACCGACTTTACATGGGAAGAAATGTAGTCACAGGCAAATGACCACACCCCAGAAACCGCCTTTTGTCGGATCATGTCAGATTACTTGGGGCAGATTCTAAGTGTCCTTCTCTGAGCGTGCACAATCAACGCTAAACCAGAAGTGCGCTTTCTGCGAAAAGGGATTACACGAGAAGTGCATTAGAAGGAAGTCAAATCTATGCTGTTGCGGTGCCGAACCGAGTCTTCAAGTGATTCCGTCTTCTTCAGTTGAACATCCTAGGGATGAAAAGCAGGAAGAGGAAAGAACAAGACAAGAAGAGGCAAAGACAAAGCAGGAAGAGGAAAGAACAAGACAAGAAGAGGCAAAGACAAAGCAGGAAGAGGAAAAGACAAAACAAGAAGAGGCAAAGACAAAGCAGGAAGAGGAAAAGACAAAACAAGTTGTACAAGAGGGGAAGATGAGCGTGCCTGTGAGGCTCAGCAGGAGTGATTCAGAAGAGATAGATCGAATGACAGGCATCAACGTCACGAAGAAAACAGGTGGCCCGAAACATAAAAGGGAGAGGAAGAGTTGAAGTTCGACGTCGATTCCAACTTATCCGACCATCTTCGGGACGGAATTGCCGATTTCAACCAAGTTGTCTTCCCGGTCTCCAAATGAATCCTTTTCAGCCGCTACGGACTGCGCCTCAGCAGGTCGGAGTTGCGTCCGAGAACAAGTGGATGGGATTGCTCAAGAACGTCATTGAGACGGCGTGAGGTTTAGTCAAGTCTGCTGACAGTGCTCAGGATTCTGTCTCTGTGAGCGCCGGGACACTCAATACCAGCCCTATTCGCAAGGCACAAGCGACATGATATTTCCTATGATGACCGTTAGCACTGTGCTTGGAAATGAAGGGGTATTCGCTTATCATCTTCTGGCAGGCATCACACAACGTTGGCAGATGACTCGAACGACCACTGGTGTTCCTGACAAGTGTTACTGAAAGGCTTCTGAACAACAAACGGAGATTGGCCGCCGTCTCGTGTCTGGTTTCGTGACGTCTTGACACGCCCAACCCAGAAGGCTAATTCGAAGCTCCCATTATGCTCATCGCCTAATCGGAGTGATTTGACTCATCATGGGGGAGTCATCAATACTGATGTAAAGTAACGATTCCGAGTAACCGGCCAACGGTCAAGAAACAGACATTCGCCTTAGAGACAGGATAGCTCTCGGTCGCTCCATGGGTTCACAGGTGGAGGAATAGTATGAGCACAACGGAAAGAGAACGCAAGTTGCGGCAGTATTTCCAGGTAACGCAACTTGCGTCCGGCAACTGCTAGGTCTTCATGATTCTTCGACCTACTTTACGCTTCCTGACAGGACCCTTCCCGCCTGGCGTCTCGGCTGCGCGCCTCTTGGCCGCTTCCATCCTTCCACCTCTGCTTTTCTTTGCCATTTTTGAATTCACCTCCTCTCGTTGTATTGCCTCTTACCCTACGTATGCAGCGTAAGACCAAATACTTAACCGTAAGGTACGATGCGGACAAACTAGCACTCGCCCAAGTCAAGAAACAATTAGACACGAGCAATCATGCTCGGAGATGCGGCAACCACTTTGATTCAATTTGCGCGTGCTATGTCTTTCGGACGGAGCACAAATTGGTCGAGATGCTGAGCGGCAACATGAGACAGACAGTGGTCGAGGAGACGAAGCGATGCGATGCCAGGGGCCGCCGCTTCAACTGCTTTCAGTAGATTTACCCGAGCGACTTCCTAACCAGCTCTTTCCCCTTCTTCGTCAATTTCCAATTCCCGGGAACAGAATCCGAGATTAGTTCTGCATTCTTGAGATCAGCTAGTAGCGAACGCAGATCTTCGACGTTCGAGAATTTCATCGAGCGCTGCAATATCTCCGTCTCGCTCATGGTCCAGTTGAACTCATAGAGGAGGGAGAGAACGGCGCCAAACCATTCGGCACGCTTGTCTTCGTTCATGCCGGCTCATTCTTTCTTCGGCCGCCTTCTCTATGTGTATTGCTATGTTTATGCATGAACCGAAGCGCATTCCCATCTTCTCTTACAATTTATATAAGCTGTGTTTGTATGACAGCTGCTGGATTAATTTGTCATCAGACAAAGAAAGAGAGGTTGAGCGGGAGCGAATCACTGACAAGGGCAGAGGCGTCTCGAGGGCCGGAGCGGGCAGGGAGAGGGCGACAGTATTCAAGTCCAAGACCGGTGTCGCGGTCGTCGAAGCGACGGTAGCAAGACTCACGGGAGGCGGGAAGTTCGTGGTCCAGCCAATCGGCGGAAAGGTCGGCGTGGACGTGGGCGACCAGGTGATAATCTTCATCCTAAACAAGAAACTGCTCGGACGCAGCGCGCTGCTCGCGACCCAGACCAAAAAACATACCTAAGCGCGCGCCATGTCTCGTCGGGGACCCGGAGGCAGGGTCTGTCTGCCTTTTGATTGCATCTGAATGCAAAAAATACCTTGCCTCTATATACTGAGCAGCACCTATTATTGCTTGGAGGATTAACAGGGAGGACAGCAGGTCCTCATTCTGAGGGAGGGCAGCACTCAGAGCCGAGGAAGGAGTTCGAACCTGAAGTCAAACTCTCCCCGTGGCAGACCTGTCGCATGAGGCGAGCCACAGACAGGGTTCAAAGTCAGGATTCGCTTAGAAAATTAAGCACATACCTTCCGGCCCACCAAGGCTCAATTCAAGCTATTCTACTCGAAATAAGCTGGAATCAAGCGACTCTGCAAGGGTACTTTTCCCTCAGCGGGCAGTTGTCCGACTCTGTGCCTATGCCCTTACGAACCCATGATCAGAGCGATTGAGGTCTCTTAGAACGGCGCGAATATCCCTACAAACACGATCCAGGCGAGAACGCTTTTCGCAACAAGGCTCAAGACGATGTACACGCGCTCGCCGTAGAGGTAGTCCTTCCACCGCCCGACACCCTTGTACTGCAGAATCATGTTGACAGCGAAGCTATTGAAGAGGACAAAATAGATGACAACGATCAGATAGACGAACGTTGGAGTTGGTAAACTGGTCGAAGTAGCCAGACCAATGAAGTTCGCGATTAGGACGATCCATGGAATCGCGCCAGATATGCACCCGATGATGAAGGCCGACCAGTCAGTCTTCTCGGTCCACTGGTTGACTTTCTCCATCAGGTACCCGAACATAATCATCATCGCGTTCAAAGCGAAAATCATTGCCAGGGACCAGAAGTCCCAAACGCCCGAGAACAAGGCTATCAGCGCGATCATTATCGAACTGGAGAAGGCGTATTCGTACCAACGATATGGGTTCATGCCTTTCGCAAGGTTCTCGTTGTACTTCTTGTTCTTGAGAAAAGCGATCGTGAGGTGAGCTACGGCAGAGATCAGGAGAAAGGATGCCAGGATCGCTCCCAGATTGCTCGCGGTGAAGAACACCTGAGGGTTGGGCGCGACCGTGAACGGCGGACTTGTGCCTGTGATCTTCCCATAGACGGTGTACACATCTCGGCTCCAGGCCAGCTTCAACCCAAGGACTAGCATCGCCCCGCCCTGAACCAGGTGCAAGAATCCTGCGTATGTGTTGAAACGCTTGAGATAATTGAATGATATTGGAGACTTCGAGATCAGCTCGCGTCTTTCTTTGGAGTTCAAGACGAACTGCTGCAGCAGCGGCGGTCGACAAGCCTATTTATGAAGTGTCCTCGCAGTGTGCTTCAAACCTAGCCAATGTGTCTGTCCAACGGCATTCTCCACTGAAGAAGAACAGAAGGGGGTCTGGCTTTGCTGCTTGCGCGACTGAAGGTCCCTAGGCAGTCAGGTTCTGGTATACAGTTGGGTAAGTGTTGATCAGAATCAGATTGAGTTTCAGCACGTTCACGTAGGGGCTCCCGAATATCCAGAGCGTTCCTTCTGCGTTCTCGTTGACAATCGAGAGGAGAGTCGCCCTAGGTAAGCCTGATGCTGAGCTCATCCCCGGCACTTGCGAGCGGGCGTCCGCCAGCGTGATGTCAGGGTCCACCCCCGAAGCGGATTGATTGGCGGCTCTGGCGTGAAACAGCTTCGGAGAATTGAAACCCTGAGCGATGAGACTGGAGCCCACGTCCCGCCCGTTCAGTTGGACGATCTCCCCGTTGGCCTGGTACGGAAGGATGACCTGGGCGATCCCTGTGACTAACAGGGGGAAGAACAGGCCGCAGAGGATGAGCGACACAAGCGCCAGTCCGAATACAGGTCTGTAATTTGGTTTGGGATTCTCCAATTCAATCACCTATAGGGCTGATATCAGGGTGTCGATCAGCTTGATCCCGATGAATGGGACCACGACTCCGCCTACCCCGTAGACCAGGACGTTCCTCAAGAAGATGGACATAGTGCCCGCCGGTCTGAACGTTACCCCCCTCATAGCGATTGGGATCAGAAGCGGGATGATAATCGCATTGAAGATGAGGGCAGAGATTACGGCACTGTCCAGACCGAGGCCAAGGATGTTCAGGGCCTGCAGCTTCGACGAGATCGTCGTGGCGAAAAGGACGGGTACTATCGCGAAGTACTTCGCCACGTCGTTGGCGACGCTGAACGCCGTCACGGCGCCCCTGGTCATCAGGAGCTGCTTGCCAAGCATCACCACATCTATCACTTTCGCCGGGTTCGACTCTAGGTCGACCATATTCGCCGCTTCCTTCGCTGCCTCTGTCCCGGAACTCATGGCCAGTCCCACATCTGCGACGGCCAGGGCCGGGGCATCATTGGTCCCATCGCCGATCATAGCGACGATGCGCGACTCTGCCTGCTCCTTCTGAACGATTCCGAACTTCATCTCAGGTCTCGCCTGGGGGACATACTCTTCGATGCCCACTTCCGCCGCGATGCTCTTGGCCGTCAGCGGTTGATCCCCAGTAATCATCACGGGCCGAATGTCCATGGCCTTGACAGCCTGAATCTTCTCCCGTATTCCCTCCTTGAGTACATCCTTCAGGCGGATGATTCCCAGGGCGTCTCCGCTCCTCGACACAACGATAGGAGTCTCGCCAGCCACTGAGACCCTGTTGACGAGTTCGTCGAAGTTGGGAGGGACGGAAAAGAGCCCTTCTTTCACCGAATCGGGCGCTCCTTTGATTACCTCGATCTCCGGCTCTGATTGATTCCAGTCCTCGAAGGCCCCTGGCATCTTCCTCCTGAACCTCAGCCGCTCCCTTCCGACCTCTGAGCCTTTGGGAAGGTTGAGAGCTACACCCCTGTTAATCCTCACACCACTGATTCGAGATACCGCCGAGAACTCGTACACGTGAGAGAGTGCAAGGGTGTTCAGTTCCTTCGGGATGAATCCGCTCTCGTAGGCGAGGTCTATGATGCTCCTCCCTTCGGGGGTGTCGTCATACCATGACGAAAGGAATGACGCTTCGCCGACCTCCTTCTCGGTGTGCCCCTCGAACGGGATGAACTGCATCGCTCTCCTGTTCCCGACCGTAATCGTACCCGTCTTGTCGAGAAGGATGACGTCGACGTCCCCGGCAGTTTCGATGGCCCTTCCGGACTTCGCGATAATCCTCTTCTTGTACAGACGGGACATCCCGGAGAGACCGATGGCTGGGAGGAGGGCGCCTATGGTGGTCGGGAGGAGACAAACGTAGAGCGCTATCAGGACGGATAGGTCCGCGCCGAGACCTAGCGTGATGGAGAGTCCGAGCAGCGCAATGATGATGATGCTGAAGATGGCGGTGAGGCCGAGGAGGACCATGGTCACCGCCTGTTCGTTGGGAGTCTTTGGTCTCTTTGAGGATTCCACCATCCTAATCATCTGGTCAATGAAGGTCTCCCCAGGATTCACCGATACCCTTGCAGTGAGGGTGTCGCTCAACAGTCTCGAGCCCCCGATTACCGCATCTCCAGGCGCTTTCCTGACGGGGGCGGATTCTCCAGTGAGCAGTGACTCATCGACCATGGCGATACCCTCGATGATGTCGCCATCGATGGGAACCGTGTCCCCAGTCTCTAGGAGCACCAAGTCCCCCTTCCGAAGGTCGGTCGACTTCGTCGGGACTACGCTGGTCGTCCATCCTTCCTTTACGATCCTCTTGCTGACGACTTCCGTCTCGAGCCTGCGGAGGCTGCTGGCCGTGTTCCTTGCCTGGTGTTCGGCCAGCGAGTCGGAAAGGGTGCTGAACCAGACAGTGATGAGGAGTATCAGAGCCACTTCGACATAGAACAGTCGCTTTTCCAGCGAAGCCACAGGGACGAAAGCCTGCGGGTAGACTGCCATCGCTCCCACTACGAAGAAAGTGAGCTCGACGATGAGCATGACAGGATTGGATACAAGGGAGATGGGGCTCAGTCTCACAAAAGAGTCCCTGAGGACACCTGTTGACAAGAGCGGAATGCGACGTCGGGCGCCTTCCGCGCTCCCGGCGCTAGCCAAACCCATTCACGTTCCCTTGGAAGTACGACAGAATGGGGCCGAGCGCAAGAAACGGAAAGAAGGTCAGCACGACGAGTATCAGGATGCTGCCGATGAGCACCAGCGAGAAGGTGAAGCTGTCAGTCTTAAGACCGGACACAGCGCTCCGCTTCCTGCCTATCATCGACCCTCCGAGCGCCATGAGAATGCCCATTGGGGCGTACCGGCCGATGAATATCACGACCGCCGTGGCCACGTTGAAGAACGGCGTGTTCGCCGCTGCGCCGAGAAAGTCCGACCCATTGTTGGCGGCAGAAGTCGTGAACTCGTAGAGGATCTGAGTAAAACCGATTGAGTTGCTCCCCACACCTATGGCGGCCGCTGCGCCCGAGGCGTATGCCAGCACGGTAGGGACCAAGATGATGATGGGGTGGATGAGGAAGGCAAGCATCACAAGTTTCACGTCCCTGCTCGTGATTTTGATTCCGAGGTATTCTGGGGTCCTCCCGGACATGAGGCCTACGATGAAGACGGTGATGACGATGTACATTATCATGTACATGAGGCCGACTCCCTTTCCTCCGGGCGTCGCCTGAATGAGCATCCCCATGAAAGCCGAGAGGATCACCAGAGGGTGCATCGCGGAGAGGCTAGCGTTGACCGAACCTGTGGTGACGGCAGTTGTCACCACGGTCCAGAAGGCGGACATGAATCCTCCTATCCTCGTCTCTATTCCCATGCCGAGAGGCGTGGTCGGTATGAAGGCTATCGCCAAGTCGATGATGAAGAGCCCGTATGCGCCGATCAGAATCGGCCTGACTTCACGCTTCTTGCCGAGCAGCTCGCCAAAGACAAAGATGAGCGCGGTCGGGAGGAGCAGCATAAGCCCGATTTCGAGAGCGTTCGAAGCGGGGTTGGGGTTCATGAATGGGTAGGCCGAGTTCGCTCCGTAGTATCCACCCCCGTTGGTGCCAAGCTGCATAATGGCTACGAGCGAGGCGACGGGACCGACGAGTATCGACTGGGTCGCGCCCTCCACAGTGGTCACGGTCGTGTACCCACTGAGGGTCTGAGGCACGCCGAGGGCGACCAGCACCAACGCTGCCACAAGGCAGAATGGAATCAGAATGCGTGTGAGAGTCCTGACGAAGTCCACATAGAAGTTGCCCGTGTCCTTGGAACCGACGACAAAACCCCTCACCATGGCCACGCCCATGCACATCCCGGTCGCCGCGGATGTGAACTGGAGGAACTGGATGGCCGACATTTGGCTCAGATAGGACAGAGCGCTCTCGCCGGCGTAGTGCTGGAGGTTGGTGTTCGTGGCGAACGAGACGACCGTGTTAAGGGATAGATCCCAGCTCAGGCCGGGAAAGCCCTGGGGGTTCAGGGGGAGAGAGCCCTGGAAGATTAGAATCAGGAAGGCCAACCCCATCTGAACGAGGTTGACGAGAAGCCCTGCGAGGAAGTACTCCTTCCACCCCATGCCCTGGCTGGCGTCGACTCCCACAAGTCTGTAGATGCTCTTCTCGACTGGGTCCAGGAACCTGTCGAACCGGCCGGGAATCCGCCTGTACACCCGGGCGAGATAGGGAGAAATGAGCCAAGCCAGCCCGAGAGCAGTACCCAGGATCAGTATCAGAGAGAGAGCCTGTGCAGCATCGATCACGCCTTGAGACCTCGTCGGTTTAGAGCCGGTCTATTCAAGAGAGTACTCATCGTTGCAAACGCCTACTGACGTGTGGGTCGCGGATCCTGCGAGCCGCCATTCAACCTCGGTCCCTTGTGGGTGTGCAGGACGACTGAGCTAACTGTGCTCTTCACCCCTTTGATTTTCATTATCTTGTTCTTCAGGATGTCCCGGAACTCTTCTATGCCGGAAGCGGACACGAGAGTGACTACGTCGAACTCCCCCGTGACTTCGTAGAGTTCCTCTAGCGTTTCAAGCTTGAAGAGCGCGGCCACAACATTGTCCATTTCCGCTGACTCCACGAAAACATCCACGAAAGCCAGAATCTTGGACAAGTTGTCTCATCATCGCCGTTAGACGCGCCACATGCAGTCGTCTTATATCCCTTTCAGGGCTCAGGTCCCAATATTGGGAGGAGTCCTAACGTGAATCCAGCGTCTGCCTTGAGTTCCTTCATTCACCTGGTCCAGACTCCAGCCATGCCAATCGTGTCTGAATCCAGAACCTGACCCTAGTTGGACTTGCACAGTAGACTGGTCAGTTCCTGTCGTTTCCTGCAAGGAACCTTACCGTCGCAAAAGACCAAATACGTAAGATGCTGTCCCGCCGGCTGATGGAGCAGAGCGAGAAGCGCCCTCGTCCGAGAATCGAGGCGCTTGCGGACCTCGTCTTTGGGCTCTCGCTCTCCATTGGGTCGATTGCATTGATTTCGACCCCTCCCGCATCTACGGGTGAGATAGGGAGCCACATAGCCGCGTTCGCGTTCACCTTCTTCATACTGATTACCGCCTGGATCATTTACACGACTGACATGTCTGTCCTGCCGATTGAAACGGCACCGATAACATTCCTGAATGTGGGGCTGTTGCTGCTCGTGGCTCTGGTCCCCTATCTGCTCAACAGCGTCGAAGTGGTCAATCCTAGCTTGGCGCCAAGCCAGGCGTCTGCACTGAGGGACTTCTCGTCCAGCCTCTTTGCGATTGACCTCTCCGGGGTGCTCTTCATACTGGCGGCCTTCGCGCACATAATCAGCATGGAAGAGAAGAAGCTGGTCGAGCCAGCCCTAGCTACGACCTTCAGGAACGGAAGAAACAGGATGGCCGTCATTGCTCTTGTAATGGCGATCTCCATTGCACCTCAATTCTGGCAATTGGCGTTGTTTGGTATTCCAGTGAGAATCTACCTTTGGTATCTTCCCCTTGTCAGTTATTGGTTGGGGAGGCTGTTTAGACCAGAGGACAGGGCCCACATCCCATAAGGGCATGGCGTGGGTATGCGTGCACTTGTGGACACAAACACCGCTCTCCTTCGACTAGGTGAGATGCCGTGCGATGGAGGTTTGAACGTCGTTTCTCATGCTCGGTTCCTCCTTACGCGGAGGTGTACTATCGAGCTTCTTGTGCTACCGCATCAATTAAATACCCCTATTAGGGATATGCCTAATGTGTTAGGTAACAAGACGAAGCAAGCCAACGTGAAGAAGTTCGGTAAGCCGGACGAACTGAGAAGATTCGAGAACGGGAAGGTGCAGTTGATCAACCTGAATGGTGCTACCATAGGCAGAGCAGTCCTCGAGCCAGGGTGGAAGTGGTCGAAGCACGTCAAACCCATCGCAAAGACGAAGAGTTGCGAAACTCCTCACTTCCAGTACCATGCGACAGGAGTCCTGCATGTCAAGATGGACGACGGGACAGAGATGGAAGTGGGGCCAGGGGAGGTCTCCTATTTGCCTCCTGGACATGATGCATGGGTCGTCGGAGCAGAGCCCGTGACTCTGATAGACTTCCAGGGTATGGCTGACTACGCGAAGGAATCCACAAAGTAGCTTCGTGCAGGTTCGCGCCGGGAGAATCGATAGCGAAGGTCAAGCTGCAGGGCTTGAACACTAGCAGAACTGAGCACGGGCACTCACATGAGGATTCGCTCAGAGAATCAGGCGCATCCTCCTGGACCTGCCTAATTCTTCTGGATTTGAGGAACGATCCAATGCAGATGCCTCCCAACGAAAGGCAGAGGAGCTAGGGTGGTCTGAGCTTATGGCAGTTCAACTTCCCACAGATCTGAGAACCAAGTCGGGCAAGGAACGGACTCTCGGTGAGCGAAGAATCGGGGTGATAATGTTCACTGACATCGTGGGCTATACCTTGCTCGCCCCGGTAAAGGCAATGAGATTGCTCGATGAGCACCGAAGGCTTCTTCGGCCCGCTTTCGCCAGATACGAGGGACGCGAAGTAAAGACAATCGGAGATGCCTTTCTCGTGGAGTTCGCCAGCGCGGTCAGCGCTGTCCGTTGCGCCATCGAAATACAACGTTTGGTGTCGGAACAAAACACGGGTGGAACGACTGAGAGAATTCAACTGCGGATTGGCATTAATGTCGGCGAGGTCATCCATAGCGAGAATGATGTGTACGGTTATGCCGTAAACGTAGCTTCGCGGATTGTGTCCCTTGCGGAGCCAGGGGGCATCTGCATAAGCAAACAGGTCTATGATTTCATTTGGGACGAGGTGGACATCCAGATCGACAAGGTGGGACCCATCGAACTGAAGAACGTCAAGGTCCCGACGGACGTGTACCGGGTGGTACTCTCATGGCAGGCAATGGGTAAGCCGTTGGGTGGCGGTGGCGACGGTCCGAGCATCTCGTCCCTCATACCCGGCCTATTCAAGCTCCACCGCCCCATCGCTGATGGAAACAGTCCACTCGTTCACACCGGTTTCGTCCTTAACACCTCCGAAGTCCACATCTTGCCTGTCATGAAGGGGTTGAGACCACGGAGGGACAGGCGGACGGGGCTTGTCCTCTATGGGGCGCTCAGCGGATACTCGTTTCTCGAGAAATTCATGAAGACAAAGCCAAAGGACTACAGTGATCTCCTTCGGATTCCCAGCAGGGAGATTGCAGTCTGGATAGGGTCCGTGAAATTCGACAACCCAATCAGCGACCTTCTTCATGTGTTCGAGGTTACGAAATTCGGCGCCGCGCGGGTGAGTGATCGTGACATACACACTGTGGTTACGCTCGCCGATTTGGTCGGGGCTATGAGGAACCACTCGCTCGTCTCTGACATGCGGGTGGAGCAGGTTGGCTCCCAGCCCTTGTCGATTTCATCCGACGCTGAAATCAGAGAAGCCGTCAAGATGATGCTGAAGTTCCGGGTAAGGAGACTCTTCCCGCAGGACCGCCCTGGCGAGTTCATCTCAAGCCGATCAGTGATCGAGTTCATGTTCACTCCGGAGCGGCTTCAAGTGGCAAGAAGGAGACCGGAGGAGTGGTGTGACGCCAAGGTCTCTGTACTTGGCACACAAAGCGCCCGCGTCGTGGCTCCTGGTGCACCATTGAACGAAGCAGCAAGGATGATGGGGGACGAGCCCGATGATTGCCTTGTCTCCGAAAGTGGACTAATCATTTCTCGTTGGGACCTAGTAATGAAACCCTGGAAGCTGGGTCACCTGAGTCCTGGTGGGTCCACGGCCAAAACCTGAGTAAGGATGTTCACGCACGCGTACATGAGCGAAGTCCACAGCGTATGCTCAACTCAAGAGGGCGGGCGCTTACGTTGACAAGCATTAGTCAAGTACGCGACTGCACAAGTAACTGACTGTTGCGAGCATGATCCACGTACAAAGATACTGACATCCACATCATCGTTGCGTTCAGCGAAACGTCTTGTTCAAAGATTTCGAGGTCAGACTTCTCCAGACTTCAGATTTCCATGGCCTCGGAGTCTGAGGGGAAGTGGCCTCTTCACGGCATTCAAATTGGCAAAACTGGTCGCCCGTCGAGACACATTCTGTCTTTTCGCATTTTACCGTCTCGCCCGTCAGCGTCTGTGCGAATCTCTCTAGGTGCCCTCTGAGGAAATCACTATTGGGCGTGCTGGCCCTGATACCCGTGCATTCAAACGCGTCGTAGGTGCGTGTCTGAATTGGCGACGCGCGTCCGATGCCACTTTGCACTTTCGAGTAAGTCAACAATAGGGTTCCTTGAACCTGAAAGTGTCGTTTGTCCACCTGACTGGGGCTACGATGAAGCGCATGAGAGTGTTTCTAACTTATAATGACTGAATCGTGACCTCCTGCTAGTGGGCGATCCACGAAAGCAATTGAGGTCAATTCTCTAACAAAGGTCTACCCGAACGGGACGAGAGCTGTCGACGACATTAGCTTCTCAGTAGAAGAGGGCGAGATCTTCGGGCTGCTCGGCCCTAATGGCGCAGGAAAGACCACCGCCATCAAGACGATAACAACTCTCACCCGGCCGACTGCGGGTTCGATAAGGGTCTTCGGAATTGATGTGCAGCGCGCCCCCCAAGAGGTGAGGCAGATGCTTGGCTTCGTTCCCCAGGCAATCTCAGTAGACGGCGACCTGACGGGATACGAGAACTTGCTCATCTTTGCAAAGCTCTTCTTCGTGAGTCGCGAGGACAGGAAGCAGAGAATACTTGATGCCTTGGAATACTTCGGACTTGCCGACCGAGCGAACGAACTTGTGAAGAACTATTCGGGAGGCATGATGAGGCGTCTAGAGATCGCTCAGGCCTTGGTGAACCGCCCCAGAATAATGTTCCTAGATGAGCCGAGTATTGGGCTGGACCCATATTCGAAGAGGCAGGTCATCGAACAGGTTCGAGAGTTGAACCGGGAGTTCGGAACGACTATTCTCATTACGACTCACGATATGGCGGAGGCTGACGTGCTGTGCAATAGGTTGGCCATAATGAATATGGGAAAGATAGCCATCTCTGGCGCACCGGCGGACCTCAAGCATTCTGTGGGTGGAGATGTATTAACGGTCAAGGTAGCAGGACAGGCAGCTGCCACCCTGCCCACAGACCTGGGTTCAGTCATTAGTTCGGAACAAGGAACGATCAAGATTCTCACGGAGGATGGCGAGGCAGCGATCCCCAGACTGATGGAATACTTCGAACGGAACGGTGCCGTGGTTGAGTCTGTATCCTTGAGCAGGCCGAGCCTCGACGATGTCTTCATGAAATACGCGAAGGCAAGTCTGCAGCAGGAAGGGACATTCAGAGAGGCACGTTCGGCCAGGCGCAGCATCGCGAGGCACGGAAGATGATCAATCTACGGCGGTCCGCATCAAGTGCACTGACAATCGCCGAAATCGAAGCAAGGAAGATCCGACACGATTCGACAGAACTGTGGATGAGAACAGTCCAGCCTGCACTCTGGCTGTTGGTCTTCGGTGAGGTCTTCAACGCCGTCCGAAGTCTTTCGATACCCGGGTACAGCTACATCCAGTATATCGCGCCCGGTGTTCTCGCGCAGTCGGTTCTCTTCGTCGCAATCTTCTATGGAATAACAATAGTCTGGGAAAGAGACGTCGGCTTGCTTACCAAGTTGCTATCTACCCCCTCACCGAGGCTTTCCATCGTAGTCGGCAAGTCGCTGGCAGCGGGGGTCAGAGGGATCTTCCAAGGAGTAATGGTATTCGCTCTGGCCCTCATCATTGGAATCAATCTCCGTTTCGACCTGCTTGACGTGGCTGGGGTCTTCATAGCGGTTGTCCTCTTGGCGATGTGTTTCGCTTGCCTGTCAATGACTCTCGCTTCATTCCTCAAGACGCGCGACAGGATGATGGGCATCGGACAAGCAATAACAATGCCCCTCTTCTTCGCTAGCAACGCGATCTACCCTGTTTCTCTGATGCCAGCCTGGCTTCAGTATATCTCGAGGTTCAACCCGCTTAGCTACGGTGTGGATGCAATGAGATCCATGCTTCTGACGGGGGATTACTCAGCGTTGCCCGTCGACATCTTAGCCCTCCTGCTCTCCACGCTCTTCTTCATTGCGTGCGCGTCTGTCGTCCTGAAGAGATTGATCGAATAGGAAAATCGAATATCACACCCAAATGGGGTACGTCCTCCAGACCTCATTCTTGCACTGGTTGCGCGTCACATACTCCAGCTCTGAGGTGAATTCATTCACATGAGTTACTCTACAAGAGGCGAGAGCACGCGCACCAGTGAGAGACTGTTCTGCTTTCTGGACGGCTGGTTCTAGTCTATAGCACTATCTAGGGACCCTGTCATACCCGTAACCATGCAGCGGCGCGACAAGGGGTTTCTCAGTCTGCTTATGCTGACGGTGTTGGTCCTCGCGGCTTTTGCCGCCATTGCGCCTTATCCTCAGCGTCAGATCGGACTTAGCGGGAGTCTGCTGAATTTTGAGTCGTATGATCAGATGAAGTCCTTTGTCTCCCAGAACCAAGGTAGTTACCAGAGGAGCATAGCCACGTACATGCCGGAATACAATGTGGCCGCAACGTCGCTCTCTTCTCCGTCCGCCTCCACGAGCTACACTACTACGAACATCCAAGTCGAGGGCGTGGACGAAGCGGACTTGGTCAAGACTGACGGGAATTACCTTTACGTCGCCTCGGGTACGACGGTGTCAGTGATTCGTGCGGGCCCTCTTGACGCCACGGCGCTTGTTGCCAAGCTCAAGTTCGGCGGCACCGTCCTCGGGCTCTTCGTTGCGCAGGGCCGTCTGGTGGTTCTCGAGACTGACCAGCAAATCATGAACAGCACCTACGTATGGTATTCCCCAGTGGTCAACTTCATACTCTATGACGACACGAACGCTTCTGCTCCTGTTCTGTTGAATACCGTATCCCTCAACGGGACTTACGTGGACTCCCGCCTAGCTGGTGGGTTCGTCTACGCAGTCGTCCAACAGCCCACCTACGTCTACGTCTCGGGAGGCAACTCTAGCTTCGTCGCCCCCAGCATCACCGATGGAAAAACGACGACGAAGATAGACCCAGCCGATGTATACTATAATCCGAGCTCCACATCATCATTCGGTCAGTACACAATCATCCTTAGCCTGAGCATCGCAGACGGCTCGCATACCCAGGAGGCGGTGATGACGGGCTGGGGCTCGACGGTCTACGCATCGAGTTCCAACATCTACCTCGCCTTTCCTGACTTCTACGCCTATCCAATGATGGGTGTGATGCCGCTGGCAACTGGGACAGTCTTCGGCACATCTCTCTTCTGGAGAGGATTTGGCGGTAACACGACCATCTTCCGTGTCGCACTGACGGGGGCTGGACAGACCCAGGTCCAGGCTGAAGGGATGATACCCGGCACGGTCTTGAACCAGTTTTCAATCGACGAATACAGCGGGTACCTGAGAGTGGCCACGACAAGCTACAGGCTGCTCGCGAATCAGACTTCAGTCCAGGTCAACAACGTCTACGTGCTCGACCAAAGCATGAAGGTTGTCGGGGCGGTCGAGAACATGGCGCCCACGGAGCGAATCTACTCAGTCAGGTTCCTCGGGGACATTGGATATGTAGTCACTTACGAGAGGATTGATCCCCTCTTCGCGATTTCATTCAGAGATCCGACCCATCCCACCATCCTCAGCTCGCTCGAACTGACTGGTTTTTCGGATTACCTCCAACCGATAGGCAATGATCTTCTCTTGGGTGTGGGGAAACAGACCATCCCAGCTCCGGAGGAGCAGGGATATGTCCTCTACCTCGGAGTCAAACTCTCGCTCTTCCACGTGTCACCAGACGGGAACTCAACAGTCGTCGCGAACATGACGATCGGCGACAGGGGCAGCGACACTCCAGTTTCGTCAGACCACCACGCCTTCGTGTATGATGCGCAAGATGGCATCGTGGCGTTCCCGATTCTAGTGGCGAAGATCGATAACAAGACCTCCAGCGGGACGACGTTTCCGTCCTACGGAAACCCTGTCTATCAGGGTGCCTTCCTCTTCAACGTGTCTCAAACAGGTATCAAGCTGATTGGCTGCGTGACTCAGGTTCCGCAGGGCTCCCCAATCGACCAGAGCCAAGACTTCTACATCAACAGGATAGTCATCATCGGCGATTACGTCTACACCATCTCCAACCGGATGGTGATGGCGAGCAACCTCTCCGACTTCTCGTTCGTCGGGGCAGTCAAGCTGTAGGCCCGGAAACGACCTTACCTATTTCACGTTCAAACGTGCGTACAACTTCGGACCTCTATACTTCTCGTCGGGCCTATAGTTCAATTCGACAACCCATTTAGCTACTCATCACAATCGTCACCCCGATGATGCAAGAAATCCAAGAAATCGAGGCCAAGAGCTTTGGCCGCGGCAGCAGGGTTTCGGGCCAGAGCTTCGTTGCTTTGCTTGCCCTGACACGGAAGCCCCTCACGTACGGGGAGCTGCACGCCTCTCTCGGAATTAATCCATTCGAGTTCGGGCAGCTGCTCGACCGACTTCGCAAGAGCCGCCTAGTGGGCATAGTTCCTGAATCCGTTGGACTCGGTGTCATGCCGACCCTGTGCCTCACCGACGAGGGCGAGAGAATCCTTCTTCGTGAAATGGAGCAGATGTGCGAGCTCCCTGAGAGATAGAGAATCTCGACCCTTCGCTTTCTTTATTATTGATTCTAAGGCTCACTGACAGCGAGGTCCAAGGCCGCTTCAGAGATATCCGCGCCGTACTCTGCCACCCTCCGAACGCTTTCGAGCATCAACTTGACCGAGGCGACCTGCGTTCCGTTCATCCTGGGCGTTAGAATCTCTGTGCTTAGCTTCTCCTCAAGTCTTGCGACCTCCTTTGTCTTCGATATCGCCTCTTCAGCCATCATGGCGTCCATCCTAAGCAGAGCAGTAATGGAATTCTCGAAGATCTTCCGTGAAAGTGCGGTCATCTCTTGGACCTTCTTCACGGTGCCTTCAGAGACTGATCTCAACGCCTCAGCCTGGGCCGCTATCGACACGGCGTGGTCCGCCACTCTCTCCGTACTCTTGGCCACCAGTCTGTAACCGAGACAGTCCCTGGCGGAACTGAGGCCAATCTCCTGAATCACTGAACGGTCCCTGACCGCGATGTTCAGCTGCCTAAGGATGAAGTGGTAGAACCTGTCCACCTCGTCGTCGCGCTGAATCACTTCTTGGGCTATCCCTGTGGTGTCGTCATGGAGTGCTGCCGCCGCATCCGTGATCATGCCTGCTGCTATGATTGCCATTCTTTCGAGAGCCTTCTTGAGCGGGAGGTCGATGTATCCGGAGAGACACTGGGTCAGGATTCCGGTCTGAGATTCTTCTATGATTTCGACGCCGACCAGTTTCCGCCGTATCCCCTCCTTGATTGAACTCCTGAGGGATGCGTCCGACCTTCCCAAGTTGATTCTGATGATGTCGTATCCTGCCAGGTAAAACGAGATAAAGTGCCTGAGCAACGCATCCTTGTCGAGTCCAGGTGTCGCTTCGATTGTGGCCTCAGACTTCGCTGCCTCCCGGAGCTCTCTCCTCGGGATGATCAAGAGTGAGGAATCTGGTTGGGTGATTATCGCCACAGCATCTTTGGGCTTCAGACCTACGTCCTTGACCCAAGACTTCGGGAGAGAAACAACGAAGCTGTTCCCGCCGGTAATCTGGACTTTCCGGAAGTCCATATCTATGTCCGCCCTATATGCCACTATATAAATTGACGGCTGGGCGAGGAACCCCAATACTATACTGTGAGCACAATATTAGAATTGAGAGTAATTCGGAGAGCAATATATTCCGTCGCTTGTCTCCCATTTTCGAAAATGAACATCACCAAGAAAGGTATTAGCACAACTACTGTCGCTATGACTATCGTTATCATTGTCGTGATCGTGGCCGCGGCTGCTTACGTCGCAGTCAGTCCGGGAAAGACCAACACCGTGACGCAGACGACAACCAAAACCAGCACAGTGACGAGCCTCAGCACCAGCATCAGCACTAGCGTGACTACATCAACATCGGCTTCACCGACCTACTACCCGATGACCCTACAGGCGAACGGTGGAACCTTCGTGAACCCACTGATGCAGACCTGGGCTCAAGGCTTCCAGCAGTACACCGACGATGTGGTCAAACTCAACTACCAGGCGATTGGCACTGGCGCAGCACAGACTGACATACTGGCGAATACCGGCGCCTTCGCCGGCGGCGACGCGCCCATTTCCGCTGCTCAGATAGCAGCGGCCAATCCGCCCGCTGCACTTGGCAACCTCCTCCAGTTCCCAGAAGCCCTCGGAGGCGTTGCAATCTTTTACAACCTCCCCAGCGTGACGGTCCACCTCAATCTCACTGGCGCCGTCATCGCTGACATCTACGTGGGGAGGATCACCATGTGGAATGACTCCGCCATAAAGACGCTGAATCCAACCATCACCTTCCCCGCCCACCTCATCACACCGGTTCACAGGTCTGACGGAAGCGGAACCACCTACGCCCTAAGCAACTACTTCGAGAAGGTCAGCGCAAACTGGAACGCCACGTTCACGGGCGGATGCCCGTGCTACGGGACTAGCCTTCCGAGCGTCGTCTGGGGCGCGAATGCCGCCAACGTCGGCGCCAAGGGAAGCGCCGCCGTCGCTGCCTACGTCCTGGGCAACCAATACTCGATGGGTTACGCTGACTCAGTCTACGCCACCAACGCGGGTCTGCTGACCGCGTCCATCAAGAACCAGGCCGGAGTGTTCCTCACGCCCACAGTGGCCGCCATAGCAGCGGCCGCCAACGCGTTCAGCGCGCAGGTCCTGGCCAACCCCACATTCGCAATCACCAACGCTCCAGGAGCAGGGTCCTACCCGATATCGACATACACATACCTCTACGTCTGGTCGAACCAGGCGAATCAACAGCAAGGCTACGACGTGGCCCAGCTCTTTGAATGGATCGTAACCCCAGGCCAGTCGTTCTCATCTAGCCTCAACTACACACCACTTCCCGCAAACGTCGTCGCAGTCGACAAAGGGATTATCAGCGAAATCCTCTACAACGGAGTTCCATTCATCCCAGCGTGAATGGAGCTTCTCTTTCTTTTATCTCTCATCTGACGGGTCATGGCTGATGGGCGCTGGGCGAAACCGCGCTGACACAATCTTCAAGGGTCTCGTCCTAGTATTCGCTTCATCGATAGTTGCTCTAACGCTAATCTTCTTCTACGAACTAACAACGGGTTCCTCCTACACCCTCAGGGAAGGCCTTGCCTTCATCACGAGTTCCACGTGGGGTGGCTCCATCGGGAACTTCTTCGGGGTTCTCCCAGCGGTCTACGGCAGTGTCGTCACGTCAGCCATAGCTCTTCTGATCGGGGTTCCCGTCAGTCTAGGTGTCGCCATCTTCCTGTCCGAACTCTCGCCCGGACGCCTAAGGTCGCCGGTTTCGTTTGTCGTGGAGTTGCTCGCAGCAGTGCCCAGCGTCGTCTACGGTCTATGGGGGATCTTCATTATGGTTCCCTTCCTGAGTGTTCATGTCTATCCACTTTTCCAGGAATACTTGGGCTTCCTCCCAATCTTCCAGGGGTACCCGACAGGTCAACTGCCCGGCGCTAGCATACTCGATGGCGGAGTAGTCCTGGCCATCATGATTATCCCGATAGTCTCGTCTATTTCGAGGGATGCTCTTCAGGCAGTTCCGGATTCTCAGAGAGAAGCTGCATATGCACTAGGCGCCACGAGGACCGAAGCGATTCGAATCTCAGTGCTGAGCTACGCCCGATCGGGGATTCTAGCGAGCATCTTCCTCGGACTCGGCAGGGCGTTCGGTGAGACGATAGCTGTCGCCATGGTAGTAGGCGACACTCCGCGGCTCAGTAGCTCACTCTTCTCCCCCGGCTACACCCTGGCGAGCCTCATAGTCACCCAGTTCACGGAGGCGACCGGCTCCGCGTACATATCTGCTCTCGTGGAGGCCGGGCTTGTCCTCCTCGTCGTGGTCTTCCTCACAAACATCGCCGCAAGGTATCTCATCTCGAGACTTGCAAAGAGCAGGGAGGCAGCATCCTACCTATGAAGTCCAGACGTTTCTTCATGGACAAGGTCTTGATTTCCCTCGTCTGCGTGTCCGTCGTCATCGCTATCGTTCCTCTGGCGAGCATACTCTACTATGTAACCGTCAGGGGACTCCCAGCAATGAATCTGGACTTCTTCACCAAACTGCCTCCCCTCCCTAACCCCGGGGCGCCCGGTGGACTGGGCAATGCCATACAAGGAACCTTGATCTTGGTAGGTCTCGCGGCATGCGTCGGACTTCCCTTCGGCGTCCTCTCCGGGATTTACGTTTCGGAGTACGGGAAGAACTTCTACGGCCGCACGGTGCGCTTCCTAGGCGATGTCCTCGTCGGTAATCCATCGATCGTGGTCGGGATTCTGGGATATGCCTTACTTTTCCGGCCTTTTCACGGCGACAATCTGTACGCTGGTGTATTCGCCCTCAGCATAATCATGATACCCATAGTTTCCATCGCGACAGCTGAGGCGCTCAATCTCGTGCCGAACTCGATTCGTGAGGCATCGGCGGCGCTCGGGATCAGGAAGTGGCGCACCAGCCTACTGGTCGTTTCCAACGCCAGGAGTGGAGTCGCCACTGGCGCCCTTCTGGCGACGGCGCGAGTAATGGGAGAGGCCGCACCTCTGATACTGACAGTCGGGTTCAGCAACTTCTGGTACGCGGGCGCCACCGCTCCTGTAGCTTCGTTGACCTACGCCATCTGGTACTTCGGGACCTCCGGGCTCCAGAATTGGATCAACCTGGCCTGGGGGGCAGCCTTCTTCCTCATCGTCATAGTCATAGGGGTCAACCTTGCGGTTCGGCTCCTGACAAGGGGGAGGATAACCTATGCCTAGTCAAGAACTCGAGGCCACACATGAGATTTATACCCAATACGAGGGCATGAGAAACGTGAGCGCTAGGCCCAAGTTGGAGGTCAGGCAGCTGAATGCCTTCTATGGAAAGAAGCAGGCGCTCTACGACGTCGACCTCGCGATAGAGCCGAACCAAGTAACAGCACTAATTGGACCGTCCGGATGCGGGAAATCGACTCTGATCAGGTGTCTCAACAGGATGCACGAGCTCGTTCCGGATGCGAGTGTCAAGGGTCAGGTCCTTCTCGACGGGTCGGACATCTACAGCAAGTCGCTTGACCCTGTGGACGTCAGGAGGCGGATCGGAATGGTCTTCCAAAAACCGAACCCTTTCCCTAACATGTCGATAACAAGGGCAGGCTCGAGGAAGCCGCGAAAAGGAGCCTCCAGCGGGTCTACCTTTGGGACGAAGTCAAAGACGAGCTGAAGAGGTCCGGCGCGAGCCTCTCGGGTGGGCAGCAGCAGAGGCTCTGCATAGCTCGGGCACTCACAATCGAACCTGAGGTCATTCTGATGGACGAACCTTGTTCGGCCCTGGACCCGACTGCCACCGCGAAGATCGAGGAGCTGATCGCAGAGTTGAAGGCCCAGTACACTGTGGTGATTGTCACGCACAACATGCAGCAGGCCTCGAGGGTCGCAGACTACACCGCCTTCATGTACTTGGGGAAACTCATTGAATACGGCGAGACAACGACCATCTTCGAGAATCCTAAGGAACAACTGACTGAGCGGTATATCACGGGGAAATTCGGGTAGGTGGAGAGAATTGCCAAGACTCATGGACATGGGCCTCGACAAGCTTAACGCCATGCTGCTCGAGATGGCCACCCTCTCGGAGAATGCCGTCACTGCTTCAATCGATGCCTACAGCAAGGGCGGGAAGAGCGCGGAAGTCAAAGAATGGTCGAGGCGTCTCCAGACCCTTCATAGACAGGTGAGCGACCTTTCGATAGAACTGATCGCCAGGTTCCAGCCCGTGGCTTCAGACCTCCGATTCATCAAGGCCTGCTTCGAGATATCCTACGGTTTCTACCGCTTCGGAAGGTACGCACTTGACATCGCCGAGGTGCTGGATATCTTCGGTGACCTCAGCAAGTGCGACCAAAAGGCAGTAGTCGAGACTGCCCGCAACACCCAGAAGATGATCCGAATGAGCGTCGACTCCTTCGCTAGAAGGGACGTCGCTCTTGCAAGACGCATTCCCAAGCTGGACGATGTCGTGGACGACAGCTACAGGCAGAACCTCCGGACCGTCCTCGACCAGAAGAAGGACATCAGATGCGCGCTGTCGGCCGGCCTAATCCTGCGGTACCTGGAGCGCATCGCAGACCACGCTACGTACATCGGCGAGTCCGTCGACTACATCGTGACCGGTGTGGAGCCCAGCCACTGACTACGAAGGTTTCAGAACGATGACCTTGGTACTGCTCCTGCTGGGGGAAACCGTTATCCTGTCGCGAATTCCGATCTTGATTCCCTTCCGGCCTTTTGTGGTTCCGTAAATCCTAGCATCAGCAGGTCTGGAAATCCAGAGTTCGATTTTGCTGTCCCACGGAACCGTGTACCTGAACGGATGCTCGCCGGTCCCAGACCGCTCGGTGTAGGTGGGAGTTATGTGGCAAATTCCTATCTCGTCTCTTTCGACGGTTGAGTAGGCATCGACCCGCATCTCCTTTCCGTCCGCCCTGTCAGGGTAAGAGTAGTAGCCGGTGGATCCCGCCGAGGTCGTAATCACGACGCCGTCCCCGATGGCCGCCTCCTCGATGGCCGTGTCCCTCGAAGTGACCTTGAGCCTGTACCTGATGCAGTTACTTTCTGCTCCTCTCTGTAGGTAGACGTCGGTGAAGACCTCCCCGAGATGCTTCCCGTTCTTCAGCACCTGAAGGCGCTCGTGCTTTTCTACTGTGTAGCGGCCCTCCACGATGGCCTGCAGAGCGAACGGCAGTTCATCAAAGTAGGCTGCTGCCATGTATGCCTTCGATCCTGTCGCTCCTCTAGACCTGACGCCAACGAACAGTAGGGGTATCTCTTCGCTCCTGCCGAACATGCTGAAGATCCCGTCGCCGCCAACGACCACGCCGATGTCGGCCTTCCTGTCCCCCACAGCCATTCCGGCTTTCTCAATCACCTTCTTCAGCTCTCTTGGGTCGACCTTCGGTCTCCCACCATCGAGGAACATCTTTGCCTTCACAGATTCACACTCCACTCTTGTCGATGTACTCGAACATGCTTCCCTCGCCTTCCCTCCTGCCTCCACTCTCTAGGAACCTCGACGCTTTGGCCCCCACCTCGTCTTGCTCAGGCGTAGAGACTCCGAGCATACCCATCATCTTGAGGGAGTTCTCCACTGCAAAGCCCCTAAAGTGGTTGTTGAAATATCCGAAGGTCTTGTTCGCCCTCGACGATACCTCTCTCACCTTCGAGACCCACTTCTTGAGTTCCGCTTCAGTGTATCTGTAGTTGTACCAGGGGCGCGTGCCTCTCCCGTGCCATCTGATGAAGGCAAAGTCGGCAGTCACCACGGTTTCAGGGGGCAATAGAGGCTCGTCGACTATCACGTTAGCCACATTCCTCGACTTCAGCAGCGACCAGACCTCGTCCCTCAGCCATGAAGGGTGGCGGAATTCAACGGCGAACCTGACGTCGTCGGGCACGACTTCCAAGAACGACTTCAGCTTCCCGAAGTCCTCCCCGTAAGAGTAACTGGGAGGCAACTGAATCAGGACGGGCCCCAGTTTCCCAGTCGTTATGAGTGGCCTCATCAGGCTAAGGAACCTGACCAGATCGGATTCGACCCCCTGACTCAGGTCCAGCCTCTTCTCGTGGGTTATCGCCCTCGGCAGCTTGGCCGAGAAGACAAATCCCTCGGGAGAGTACCTGGACCATCCGAGGACGAGGCCCTTCGACGGGAAAGCGTAGAACGTGGAGTCGATCTCCGCCGTCCCGAAGATCTTCGAATAGAAGGAGAGCTTGTTGGTGCTGGAACTCGGGTAGAAGACGCCTATCCATTCACTGTACGACCAGCCCGACGTACCAATGAGAAGCTCGGACATCCGTCTTGGTCTGACTGGCTCTTGTCGATTTAAGTTGATGGTTTCTTCGTAGCTACATCGCGGGCATCCAGCCCGGCCTCGCCGACCAGGTCGCCACCGCGTCGTGAAGGTGGATCGATTCGAAGCATCTCGCGTTCACGTACTCGGCGTCAGGGAACCTGGCGACGCACTCCCTCACAAGATCCTCGGCGAACTTCGGGTTCGCCTGCGCCTCCATGATCTTCTTCGCCTCCTCGACTCTCTTCATCTCTTCTTTTGGGGCCGCGGAGAAGCATTCGTTGATGCGGCCGATCACCTTCAGAGAGTCCAGGGCCTTCCGGCTCCTCAGGACTAGTGAAATCTCTGCCCTTTGCATGTGCCCCACGCCTATCATCTTCCTGCTGCATGGACACGCGGTCATCCCGCTTACACTGAACATGTACGTGAGCGCGCCCCGTTCTGTCGTCCTTATCCTCATGCGGGCGAACTGGTCGTCGTAGGGCAGCTCGAAGGTGGATGTCACCGAAGTACCGGGTTGCGTCTTGTTTACTTCTCTGCAGATCCATCTCAGCCACTCTTCCATACCCGTTGCGTTCCTGTTGTTCGCGGCCCTAACGAGCCTGCTCATGTGGACGCCCCTGTGGAGTCCCGTCGAGGTCTGGATGGAAAGGTCGACCGGCATGTTCAGGCGACCTGCGTTGAACATGACCCTCAAGTTTGCGACCCCTGCGGCCACGGGCAGGTGGGATAACTCAGACTGGACGTCCGCTGTGGCATCGATGAACTCGAGAGCACCCGGCGAACGGCGGTCCTTGGGCACCAAATGTAGCGCCACAGATTAACGATTGCTTATGAGATTTTCCCCGCTTCGCCGGGGTCTCTCAAGGGGTCGACGACGCCTGCCTTCTCGAAGGCTTTCATCCTCGCGCGGCACCCATCGCACTCCCAGCAGTGGCTTCCGCCCTCTCCGTGGCAACTCCACGTCAATCCCAGGGGTACCTCCATGGAGGAGGCAAGCCAGACAACCTGGGCCTTAGTCTTCTCTGACAAGGGTAGAAGGATCCTCGTCCGTCTTTTCCTAAGGATAGGCGACCCAACTCGGAATGCCCTCTCAAGTGCGTCGAAGAAGGCCGGTGCCGCATCTGCGAAAGTCCTTACGTCGTCTCTGTTGTGCCCTCCGACTATGACGCCCGCGCCTACCTCTTCGGCGTAGGACGCGGCCAGGGAGTAGAAGATGCCGTTCCTCATTGGAATATATGTCGGTGGCACACCCGCGAGGAAGGCTCTCCTGATGTCGCCCGCTTCCCTCAGGTCGGGAAGCCTGACGAAACGGTGCTCGCCGATGCCAGCCACCCGGGCGATTGCCCTGGCCGCCTCGAGCTCTCTTCTTGCTATGCCGTGATACTCGAAAGTCAGGGCCCGAACGTGGTATTTCCTTCTAATCAGCTGGACACATGTCGCCGAGTCTATGCCGCCCGAGAGAAGCACTATGGCTTCCTTCGTAGTCGCTCCCCGTCTTGGTGGATTTGTGCCAGAAGGTAGCTCCCTTTGTTCAGTCCTTCATACACGTAGACGCCCACCGCCGTCACGTTCTCCGGCATCCGGGGCGCTATCCTCGAGACGACCTCCCTTGCAAGGTTCTCGACTGTGGCCTCACCGGACAGAAGGACGGTCGTAGGCTTGGGAGCCTGAATCGCAAAATCCCCGTGGACTGTCTTGAACCTGATGGTGACGCTCTTCGCGTCCATCCTCGTGACATATCTCTCATTGATGAATAGCTTGTGGTCAAGACTCCTGATCGCATCCCTGATAATCTCCTTGGCGACCCCGAAGTCGACGACCATGCCGTCGATTGGCCGGCCGACCACCTCGACCAAGGCTGATGACGTGTGCCCGTGCATCACGGAGCACTTCTGGGTCCTAGGGAGGATGTGCGCGTAGTCGAAGTTGAACGAGGGGTCGTCCAGGAAGATGGTCTGGAGGCCGCCCGATTCCTCGAGACCCAAGATCCGTATCCCGTGGTCTGACCCGTCACTTCTGAAGGCGTCTCTGCTGATGAAGACGTAGTTCCTGCCTGTTCGCCTCAGCCTCCGCATCTCTGTTCTGCTGAGAGATCTTTCCACGAAGACCCAGGTCTTATTGACTAAGAAGTCGGCGGAGATGGAATCAACACCTGGGATTCGGACGTTCTCCTTGAACGGGACTTTCAGGGAGTCGAGAAGATTGGCGATGAGCTGGTGCGTGCTCGTCGTGAAGAGCCTCCCACGATGCCGGTATGCCCTCTGGTATCCGCCCTGGGTAAGTTCCTTGAGCCTGGGCACCACCTCGACTATCAGGTTACGACTCAATGTAGGACTTCGTTGGGAATGGCTTCGTTTATAGTATTTCCATTCTGAGGTACGGTGGCGCGGCCTTGATCCAGCCTGGTTAGGATAGCGGCTTCCCAATCGCGGAGAGGAGACAGCCGTTCGCCCGGGTCCGAATCCCGGAGGCCGCACCAGAATCCCGGAGGCCGCACCACTTTTCGGGTCTGAAACCTTATATTCGAAGCCGATATAGAGCTCTCGATGAAGCTTCAGCTGAAGGAGTCTCCCTACCACTATCTCCTTGACGACCCGCAGTTCAAGCTCTGGATGGAGAACCTCGAGAGAGGCAGCACCATCACGGCTCACGAGTACTGGAGGAGGATGGGAAGGATATGCGCAGAGCTGAAGGTCACTCCCAAGCAGCTCGGGGGCATGAACGAGAAGGAGGCAGGGGAATTTCTTCTCAGAATGATTTCGCACTGGGAAGACAAGGGGAGCATGGGCACCAACATCAAGAACTACACGAAACCTCTCAAGAGCTGGTGGGCCTTCAACGACATCGTCGTCAGGAAGAAGATCAAGATCCAGGGGGCGAACGACTACGCGAAGTATGAGAATGAGCGGATTCCAACAAAGGAGGAGCTCTCGAAGATCCTCAACGCGGGGGACCTCAGGGCAAAGGCCGCAACAGTCCTCATAGCCTTTGCCGGCTGCAGGATAGAGGTCCTTGGGAACTATGTGGCCAGTGATGGGTTGAAGATATCGGACCTGCCTGACTTGGTGGTCGAGAGCAAGGCGGTCGAGTTCAAGAGGAGCCCGGCGATGATTACTGTCAGAAAGACCCTCTCAAAATCGCGAAACAGGTACTTCACCTTCCTGCCCGACCAGGGCTGCCAGTATCTGAAAGAGTATCTCGAGTTCAGGATGCGCAGAGGGGAGAAGATCACCGCAGACTCGACGATCATAACGGCCAGCGGGTTCAATCCCCAGAAGGTGGGGCAGTACATCTCGACCACGAAAGTCAGTGCGCTAGTAAGGAAGGCAGTCAGGGGTGCTGGTTTCGACTGGAGACCGTATGTTCTTCGTCGTTACTTTGACACCAATCTAATGGTCGCCGAGAGCGAGGGCTTGATCATAAGGGACTGGAGGTCCTTCTTCATGGGCCACCAGGGCGATGTCGAGCACACCTACACAGTAAACAAGGGACTGACCCAGGACGTAATCGACCAGATGAGAGACTCATACGCCAAGGCGGCCGAAAAGCACCTCGTCACCACGAAGTCGAAGGGAGTGGACAAGGATGAGCTGAAGGAGTTCTTCGCGAGGCAATTTCTGACAATCGAGGGGTATGGCGAAGAGGAGATTGACGGGATAGGTGATGTCGCCAAGCTGACCCCCAAGCAGCTGAAGGATTTGGCTGACCGGAAGAGGATGGAAGGACTTGGCCTAACGAACGGGAATCGTCAGAAGATAGTTCCGATGGGGGATGTCAAGGGATTGATAACTCAGGGATGGGAGTACGTCACAACCCTTCCAACGAGTGAGGCGGTAATCAAGCTCCCGGACCTGCGGTAATACCTCTGCCTAGCGCGCTTTGCGCACGCTGGAATCAAGGAACCAAATACTTGGCGGCGCCTTACGGTGTGAGCCTGTAGAGTCCATAGATCTTTTCACAAACTCTCGAAGCGTGCGTTCGGAACGCCGAATATTACGACGGCAACTTCCTCTGGATTCGAGCTCAGAAAGCAAACATCTGGCCAATTTCAAGAACGGAAATTCGACCAGTCAAATGGGCTCAACCGCCAGCGCTCCTTGCCACTCAAAGAAACTGTCCAAACTGTCTCGAGTCCTTCACCCTGACGTTTAGAATAATCAATCTGTAATGTTCCACCAATGCGAAGAAGGGCGTCCAGCCAGATGACGGGCGCAGCCTTGCTCGTCGTCGGAATCCTAGTGGGTGCGACCTTGATCTTCGCCACCCTCTACGCAACAGGGTCGCTTTCTCCAAGGACTACCACCGAGACAACAACCGAGAGGACCACCGCGACCTCTACTGTCACCATGGTTACCACTTTCACTGCTTCACCTGAGTCGTCCACGAGCTGGGCTACAGTCGCAGCGCAAGTGACGTCTTGTAATACATCAACCAGCATATGCACGGTCGTGTTGACCGACACGGGCACTTCAAGCGTGGCAGTGACTGGATGCAGCGTTCAGCTGAACGGAGTAGCAGCTGCATCAACTGCTGCACCTGTAGCACCATCCACAACGACAGTCCCGGCAAGCGGTTCGGGAACATACACATGCACACCAACTGCTCCAAATCCTCAGACTGTCGGCTCAATGGCAATTGGCCACTTCAGTCTCGCTAACGGCGCATCAGTGCCGTTCTCAGGTACCTGGTCGTAAGCGCGCGCAAGCAAATGGGACCCATCTAACTACAGAACCGAATACCTGATGGCGTTCTGCGGTGCGAGCTTGCACAGGCCATGACAGCTTTCTTTGAAACTCTCGAAGCCGTGCGTTATGATTAGGTGCGATTAATGCGCGCGCTTACTCTTCTGCTCCAATTCATCCACCTTGATTCCAAGATAACCCAGGTAGAAACCAACGGCCGAGCCTAGAAGCACCATTCCAGCAGTGAGGAGGCTTTGCAACATCAGGGCTTCGATGAATCCCACTGCGAGCCCAATGATACTGATTATAATTATCAGAAGACCCATGGCCGAGAGGAAGCCCATGTCTGCCTCATGCTTAAGATTCGATTTAGGCCTTGCTCATCGCGCGCGTTCGTTTCCCACTGGTCAAACAAGTGCGCGCCCAGAAGAATTTTGCCCAGCGGGCAAGTCAAACGCGTAAATGAAGGGCGACAGGAAGCAGGACGCAAAGATGAATTTCGAACGCCCAAATGGCTTCTCTGGGAGCACGCCGAGGGGTTGGATTGACGAAAGATTTCCCAAGTGTCCGTTCTGCAAGGGAGACCCCAAATGGGAATACGCGAGGGAGTGGAAAATGACAGTCAACCGACTTCACTTCCGCTGCGCAGACTGTCTTTCGACAATTTCGATTGCGCAAGCACAGGTAACGAGGCATCATGTAGAAGAGATAGTGGCCCCGGCTTGGCTTCTAGTGCGCGCAGCCACCAGCGACAAGTTTCGGGTTGAGAGCGTCGGCAGAAATGACAATCTGCAGGACTTGTTAGGTCAAGAGTTCGACCTTTCGACGCTCCAATCTTGGGTGGAGTCAATCCGTGTAAGGGAATCGCTGGGGGCTTCGCCCCCAAAGGGAAAGAACATCGAGGAGTTCAATGAGCAAAGCGAGACTCCGACCAAATGCCCAGATTGTGACGGGCCTATGATCGCTTCAGACTATGATGCGTTTGGAAGATGCAATGATTGTGCTCATCAGTATCACGACAGGCATCTCGCTATGTGAGCAGGCGCACGCCGAATCTCAAGTCTCAGAACTGGCTGCTAGTCGTTCTTCACGAAGAGTCTTCAGCCAAGGCATTGTTACTACGACTAAGCGGCCATCCTGGTTAATCTTGACGAGATCAATTGAAGCGCTGATTTCCTCTTCTTCTCCTTCATTCCAATGTGGTATCCATGATTCTTCATCTTCGACGAACTTGATTGCATCTGGGGAGAAACCGCCACTCGAAAAGACGTAGACCTGTGACCGACTCGGTCTCAAGTAGGAGAGAACATCAGACAGCTTTTCACGAATTGATGTGATGTCCGCCACTGACATAGGGTCCGTCTCGTCACGCCGTAGCGCTATCCAAACACCATCGAACTTGCTATGGCCAAAACCCCCTTCCGCGAACTTTCGCCATCCGCTCTCCCATGGAACGCCAACGAAAATGTCGGCTTTGATAGACGTCTTCTTGCCAGCTACTTCCATGTCGAACTGAGCTAATTGAGGCGAATCTTGTAGAGCGAAGTCAAGATCGAAATCGGCCTTTCGAAGTGACATCAGAATCTGTTCGTTCATCGGCTTGCTGAAATCCACGGACTCTGTTTCCAGTACAGTCTCCACGTGCATTTCTCCGGCTTCCGCCATGTGGAAGGCCATATGCTCTAGATGCTCTCGGGCCTTTCTGATTCTGAAGACAACGTAGACGAATGCTGCAACGAGCGCGATGCCTGAGATTGTCACTTCCCACTGGATGTCCGGGCCTAGTTTAGGAGCCACATACACCTCCTCCAAATAGAGGTATCCAAATGCCAGGGCAATTGCTCCATAAGTCACGGTTCGAAGAATCTTGAGCGTGTCTCGTAGGCTTGGATAGAACACATCATAGTCGCCTGCTATTGTTTCTACGAATTCGAGGAAATTCGCGATTATTCCTCCTAGCAGCGACTTGTCTGCGTCGTTAGTCTGCCGGGCCAACTGGACACAGAAGAATGCGACCTAGTATATCAAGCGGTCAACAACAAAGTTACAGGCGTGTCTCGAAGGTAGACTCACATTCTCAAATGGTCGCACAGCTTGTTAACCCATCCGTCGTACTCGTTCACGCCCTTCTCGGTGATTCGGTACCGCTGGTAACCTGTCGCGGCATCCGAGATCCTCTCGACCCATCCCTCGGCGATGCACACTTCCAGCTCGCTCACAAATCGATCAGTTCTCAGCGGCGCTCCAAGTCCAGTCACAGGCTGAGTTGCCAGAGTGCCTCGTGTCTCAGTGTTCCAATTCTCTTCGTGTGAAAAGAGGTTGATTCTGATGAAATTGGCCGTCGGCCACGAGTGCCCCCTTTCTACCCTAGGCTTGTATATGTACAGGAACTTTAGTATTCGGAATCGAGCCGAATAGCCCGGCCTATAGGTTTGGTGGTGGTCACTCCTCCCCCTGAACCGCGGCATCGTACAACGGGTCAGACCCGGGTCCGTAATAACGGGTTCCCCTGTAACAAAGTTACTGACGGGGCATCTCAGTTGTCAGGTCTGCTCTGACCACTATTCCATCCTGGAATATAATCGGAGCCGCTTCCTCGGTAGATCATGGCTTCGGTCGCGGAGAAGGTGATGCTCGACTCGTGCTTCCTAATCCGCTGCTTGGCCACCGAGCCTCCTTCAACGGAGCAAGCACTTCTCCAAAGATTGGTGAGGGCTGGCTCTAGGCTATGCGTCACCAAAACCATTCTCAAAGAGGTTGACCGGTGGGTGGCCAATCATGTACGGGACGGCGACATGGCATTGAAGTGGAAGAGCCTGTCCCAACAGTTGTCAGTTCTGAGTACCAAGCAAGGTGATGTGATTTGGGAGGCAGGGCATATCCTCACGCACTATCCTGACAATCTCCATATCGCTGCTGCAAAGCTTGAGAATTCACTGCTAGTTTCGTACGACCACGCCATGATCAGAACGGCAAGAGATGAAGGTGTCGCGGCCTACTACCCAATGGAGCTCTTGACGGCATGCTGACAACATCGCCGTCTTCGTCTCCCAAACACATGACTTGGGTGTGGCCAACCGACATTTCTGAGTATTCGGTTTGCCCTTGGAAGGTCTACTACAAGCGTGTGCTCAACATCCACAGTGAAGCTACCAGCCCTATGGCAGTCGGGTGGATGGAACACGAAGCGTGGCGCAGATTCTACTCATACATTAGTCAGACGGACGTGAATCAACTGGCAGTCCACGCTTTGGTTTCGCGGTGTGCCTCTGAAGCACTTGACTGGGCCTTGATTGGTTTTGATCACTATCCTGATTCGCTTCGGTCCCATTTGTCGGAACTGAAGTCGATTCTGTCATCAGAAGCCACACGCATCTTTGACGTATTGGATGGCAAGGTGCCTCTTGAATCTGTTCTTCCGTTCTCCACCGAGACCTGGTTAGCTAGTCCTGAGCTTGGAATCAGGGGAAGGGTCGATCTCGTGTACAAGTCAGCAAATGGGTTCGAGCCTTGGGATATCAAAACAGGGAGACCTCCTTCAGAACTAGTAGACTCGTACAAGTTGCAAGTCACCGCCTACGCACTTCTGCTGGAATCGAATTATGACTGCAACGTCGTGACAGGAGGTCTCAGATTTACGGGACTTCGTACTGAACAAGCATTCTCGGTAACTCGCGAACTCAGGGAGGAAGTAATGAGGATAACAGACCTGGTTAGAAACATGCTGATCTCAAAAGAGCACCCTACAGCCGAGAGACTGACAGGGTCTAATTGTCAGCACTGTGGCTACCTCCAAGTCTGTCGAGAGTTAGCTGAAGAGGAAAGAGGTGCGGGCTAGCAGTTGACGCTCGTCGAGGGACGCGAAAGCGACGCAGGAGTTCGTGCGATAGTAGATTACCTCTCCCGTCTATACGAAGAGAGTGTCAGGTTGTCAAAGCCCTTGAATCAGAGAGGCTTTCAGGAACTGTGCGCTAGAGTCAGGAAGGAGCAAAGACGAGAGAACGCTCTCGAGGACTTCGAGGTCGGTAGAGGCGTGGTCGACTTCGTCAAGCTGCTCTGCGATTCGTTCAAGGAGAAGCGAGAGCCCAAGCAATTCATCGAAGGCTTCCTGCGCGGAACGCCAGTCTTCGGGGACCAAATCGATGGCGAAACGGTCGACCTCATGTCCAGTACTGACGTTACGTTCTGTCTGTGGTGGTTCATGAGTGACGGTACGGAAAGGACCACCACCCTTCGCGACACCTACTCCATTGGCGCCAGGATTGAGAAGTCGAGGGGGAAGGCGTTAGACAGAGTCATTCTGTATCACGCGAACCCCCCGAGGATCGAAGTCATCCCAAGAGCGCTGGTAGAGCATGCAGCTATGTCCAGGGCTGAGGAGGTTCCGCTTGCTACCCATGTTGAGGGAAATGACGCCAAACAGGCTGCAGTGATCATACTCGACCTTGAAGGGCAGTTCAGGTCTTACGTCGAAGGTCTAGTCACGGTCACGAATGGGCTTCACAGAAAGCTGGGCCTGGAGAGAGTCAACGAGACGGCGTTCCTGAGTATCCCAAAGAACGTGTGCCTATCATATGACGAGCTCACGCCTGATGATCTGACTTACTTCACCCCAGACTTGACCGCCAAATCGCAGGACTCCTTCGCGACGGCCATTGCACACGCTGAGGAAAAGGGGCCTAGTGGCTTCGAGGAACTGATGCGTCTCGTAGACGAGGAAATCGAGTATGGTGTGAGGAATGCACAGATAAAACAGGCCCTTACCCGCACGAGCACTTCTCTGAGAAGAGTCTTCAAGGACCTCTTCGACAGAGACTTCATCAGGCCCCTGACCACCGAAGAGTTGCTCATCCCGGGCAAGACGACTGTCGTTGATGTATCAGAGCTGGCAGAGAATGACCAGCGCTACGTCGCAATCTACCTACTGACGATTCTCCACAACAAGAAGATGCTCGAGAATGACGAGGCCAGGGTCGTGCTAATCCTAGATGAAGCCCACAAGATGTTCCCGCGCAAGTATCCTACTCAATACAAGGACTTCTACAGAAGGATCTTCGACTTCGTGAACGAAATCGTCCACAAAGGTAGAAAGCGGCACTACAGTGTCGTCATAGCGACTCAGCAGCCCAAGGACGTGGCTGAGATGATTCTCAATCTGCCAGACACCAAGGTGATCTTCGAGGTTGATGGCGAGCGCAGGTGGATGTCGGAGATGCTGAACGGAAAGGAACCGCCTACAGGAGTGGGCAACGCATACGTTGTCCTGAAGGGACCTTCCGTCGAACCTCTGCCAATCAAGGTCCCGAATGTAATGGGTCTGGTGAGGGGTGACGTCTCTGTGTTGCCGACCCAGAGTGGTTCCGTACCATGTGGCGAGAATCAGTTTGTTGGCTACATACTGCAGAGGGAGAAGACTCCCCTGAGCTACAAAGTAGGTGAGAACCAAGTATACGCAAACATTCCACAGAAGCATGCTCCCTTGGTTATGCCAGGCCTGATTCTCGTAGCAAAGGGCCCGATTAGTGACTCTGGGCATTCGACAACCCTCTTCTGCGAACTGGAGAGGCTCAAGGCTTTCGAGATTCGCCAATTCGTTCCTTCAAAGATGGACGACGGCCTGAAGGACTTGGTCAACCAGGGATTCGAGACGACAGTAGTGCTGACAGTCAAACGAGAAATCTCCAGTGACGGATACGACGGCCCGCTCAGGAATCAGAACTATTCCAATTTGAAGCTCTACGCGCCCACCGAGGAGGAAGTGAGAAAATGCTTCAACCTCCCGGACCTAGGCTTCCCTCTCGGCGACTTCACGGTGTCTGCTGTCACTCAGCAGAAACTGACATACTTCCTGCCGTACAATCCCCATGACTTCACTCCACACAATTCTGACTGGCAGATTGACCACAGCATGCTGGTAGTGGGAAGTCAAGGCAGAGGCAAAACCAACTTCCTCGTCTTTCTTTCGGCGCTACTGGTGGCAGCTGCCCCCGAAGAGATTGGTCAGCGCATTATTCGGATGGCCAGCTAGAGGTAAGTGAAGACAAACGGCGTCCGCCTTGCACGAGAGTCGCTACAGCAGAATCTCGAAGAAACTGAAGGCTGAAGCCCTTCAGTCTTGGAATGACAACAGCTCTCTCATAATCGCTTACCTCGCTCTTGTCGGGGCGATCATGTGGACCTACGTGGGAGAACAACTTCTGCCAGGCTTAGTTCAGTTTGGAGAACTCGATAGGACCAACTTTTGGGGTATCTTTACTTCAATCTTCATACACGGGTCCCCGTCGCATCTTGAAGGAAATGCCGAAACTCTTGTGTGGATGCTAATCATCTTTGTCATGCTTACGGAAGTGAACCCCGACCTTTTCCTGAAAGGTTCGCGGAGCTTCCTGTTCTGGGCTCCTATGATTTCGGCAATCGTAGCGAATCTAGTCTTCTATCTACTCGCTCCTCGGGCCACCTCATTCGGTGCCTCGGGTGTAGTCTACGCCGCTCTCGGTGTCGCGATAGCCTTGGCCCTTGCCGGGCTTGTCCCTGAATTGAGCGCGGTTGTCAAGTGCCAATCGCTAACATCGGGCCAGAAGACGCAGCTCGAATTCAATCTGCTGCTCTCAGTTCCTTTTATCGCTCTAGTCTGGATTTCACCGTCTGGGTTTCTGGGTGTAGACATGGGGGTCAATGCCTTTGTCCACGACTTGGGCTTCATGGGTGGTCTCTTCTCTGGATATGTGTACTTCACAATCCAGAGACACAGGTCTCAGGGCGCCTTGGAACGACTGCGTGTGTAAAGTTGATCATGAGTCCACGAGACCGGCGAGCCCAGATGTTATGCGTGATTCTGAATCTCCTGTCCGGTCTTTGTCTTCGACCGCAGATTCTACTCGTTCCTTGCAGAGTCTGATGAGATCTTCCATCTTCTCGCAGACGAGTCGAAGGTCCTCAGGCAAGTCAGCATCCCGAACGATACCGGTCTCATAACCCACCAACCTGAGATCGGGAGATGGAGATCCACCAATCCTGATGTTCTCAGGAAGATAGGACCCGTGAAGGCCGTAGTTTCTTAGCCTGCAGATTCTATCGAGCCAATTATCATCGTCCGTCGCTTGCGCGAGAGGTTCGAATATCTCACGCTTCCAAGGAGCGAGTCCTTTGGCCCGGATGGCATCTTTCAGTTCCTTGTGCAGGGCGTCTCTTGCTGAAATGAGTTCACCTAGTATCGCATCGATTAGGGAGACCAATACCAACCGATTCGGAAATTCAATGGGGACTCTTATCCTCCAAAGCACTGTGAGTTGATTGACGAAGAACCTAGCGCTCCACAGCTTAACTTCAGGTACTCTATCGATTGAGACTATAGCCAGCAGGAAGTCGGATGGGAAGCTCACTGCCGTGTTGTTTTGAGCGCTCACCTGCAGTCACGCATGGTCTCAGCCGAGGGCAATACTCATCTTCCAATTTAAGCTACAACCTGCATGGCGTAACCTCCTTGAATCTGAAACTCTTGAAGGCTGTTCAATCCTCGGTCAGTCATGGGATATAGCGTGCGCGGCGGTCCTGCAGAATTGAGAGCTTGGTTCAGGCCTGCAAGATTCGGGTCGTTGGACGCTAGCTCGGGCTAATTGGTTTAGCCCTATAGTCCAATACACCGCTCTGGTCGATGACGACAATGTTGTATTCTGTGCTAGGTGCCCAATGGTAAGTCAATGTGACTGTGGCAGTAGAACCTGGTGATACCAGATAGCCCATGAAGGTCGTGCCGTTTGTGTCTTCAGGCACTACCTGAACGGTCTTGCTCTGAGACCCAATGTAATCGAACACGTTCATGAAGGAACAAGTCTGTGACATGCAGGTATCTTGGTAATACAACTCGGTATCACTGGCGTTAACGATTACAAGGGAACCGATGTATGCGTCCACCGTGCCGTTATTGCCGACTACAATGCTGATTGTTCCTTGGCCAAAACTCCAGCTCTGGATGAACAAACTGGGAGGGATTGGAGCAGAACTGCCAAGGCATGCGGAATAGGAAGCCGGCCCTGGGACTTGCCCTTGAGCGTAAATCTTGTCGAGGCATTGTTGAAGAGGACTCAGAGGGTTGTTTTGCACCTGAACTGGATGAAAAATCGAGTTCTCGAGTTGCACATATGTCAGACCAATGAATACGAACCCGAGCAGGTTAGTCGTAATTCCGACATATAGAAAGTTCTTTGCCTTCCTTGGGTCCCTTTCCTTGGTGAGAAAGTAGCTGATTACTCCCCCTAGAATCCCTAGGAGGGCTGCGAAAAGATACCACCAGTTTGTGACTTCTCGCTCCTCTGCCAACGGTTAACCACAGGCTGCTTGCCGTATTACACGTTATGTGATCATCACGCGTTCTCTCTTCCCAGCGGATCCGGCCAGTAGTGCGGGCGCTTGATTGTCAAAGCCAGAATGTTTCTCACGTATATAGCCCCCGCCGAGAACCCAAAATCGTGTCTCTCGACCTCAACAAGCTGGGGGGTCACGAGTTCGAGGATCTAATTGAGCGACTTTTGATTAAGATGGGATTTGCGACGGAAGGCAGAAAGCCATCTGCCGACGGCGGAATCGACATAGTTGCGGTTTCGTCTCAACCCCTTGTGAAGGGCCGTTACATCGTCCAGTGCAAGAGATACGGCAATTCCGTCTCTTCGCCAATCATTCGTGACCTTTACGGTGTTGTGAACGCTGAAAGGGCTAACAAAGGCATTCTGATCACGACCTCATCTTTCACCTCGGACGCGATTGAGTTTGCTAGGGATAAGCCAATTGAACTCATTGATGGCAACGAGCTACTCAGTCTGTTAGAGAAACACGCGCTGCTCGGCACTGAAGTCCCTGGTCTCTCGGGCACTCAGATCGCAATAGGCCTTCTCCGAAACGAGATCTCTGGCCTGTCAAGCAAATTCCAAGGAGAACTGACCAATCTTGAGACGCACCTAACCCTCAACAGGAGTGGCTTTGGAGACGATGCTCGATTGCAGGCGTACAAACGCTACTCAGAATGGACCATAACGGTGCAGGACAGGTTAGGAGACGAAGCCCGAGCAATCAAATTGGTAGTGCAACGGCTCAATCAATTCCGAGTGTCGGAATCACCCGACTTGCCCGAGGCCAAGCAGATTCGTGAGCAGCTAGAAGAACTGCTCCGGGACATGCTTTCAATCTACTCTGAGGTTCGGAAGGTCATCGCGCCTTCCTCGCTCCCTAAGCATCAGCAGATTTTGACCGAAATGGTCCGCGGTCTTATCGTTGATTTCATAGACTTCGTCAGAAGGTCAGAGGAATCCCTCGAAAAAGGAACGGGGACGGTCGATTTCAAAGTCGAATTCCATGGGACTGCCGAAATGGCTCAGGCAATCAAAGAAGGAGAGAAGGCGATACAAGATGTTAAGAGTAGAACTGCAAGAAATCATAAGATCTACCGCACGGGCGGGCTCTTCGCAAAGGATCGCCCCTACGTATGCACATGTGGCTTTAGGACCACCGACAGGAAAGAGCTGGGCGAGCACATCAAAGCATTTCGAAGATAAGACATTATCTTGGCGTGCCCACATGGATTGCACACTTCATTCTGAACCGTAGAACTGAATACCTGGCGGCGCCTTACGGTGTGAGCCTGCGCCGAGGTATGCGAAAAGTCAGAAACTCTCGAAGGCTTCATATGAATGGCCATTCTTTGGAGCAGAGGCTTTGACTCACGGATTCAAAGACGAGGTCAGTCTCTGGACGAGTGACCATGTGGGCTCGAAGTTCGTTAATCTGCAGCACATGACTATAGAGTGCGCTAGTAATGTAGGCTGTTCGAGTATCACATCGGACCAGTGGATCCTCCAACTCTCCGCTAGGAACGGCCCTTTCAAAATTGTACAAGACTCCGACGCCAATTACATTATCCAATCCCGAGCTTGCAACAATACCCGGTAGCGCGTGCGGCGACCATCTAATGTGCGACCAGAGGCACGGGTTACACCGTGGCTGATCTGATAGAACTGCAACCGTCTCCCGACTTCGATCCAAGGGTCAGGTCACTTTCCCCTGATGAGTCCCAGATTCCCTTGACATGTTTCCAGAGTCCGTAGAATAGGATCGCTCCCGAGATGACAATCACAGCAATGGCCAGATCGAAGTATGAAGAAGGTAGGCTCTCTGCACTTGCGAATACGATGGCGAAGACTACGAAGCAGACCGCCAGCGGACTCTTCCTATTGATTCCGGCGGTCAACATGAAGAATGGTCTCGCAGCAATCTCCATCAAGACAAGCACCCCCTTGACCCGAATCGAGTTCCTATCCAAAGCACTAAGCTTCAAGTTCTTTGCAATTATCTCCTGATAGGCGGCATCCGCCTTTGCTACGAGTAACTCGTGGTGGCAGTTGAACTCTACCAACACTAGTGGAAACAGAAGAAAGAAACTCTGGACGATTGTTATGATACGAGCCTGTTCTGGATCAGTTATCGGATAAGCGCTAAAGCCTTTGCCCAGGAACGCAATTACGATAAAGAACAGGATGGATACGTAGACCGCACCCATCGTCCCATAGATTGCCGAGAGGTCCGGGCCTGAAGGTCTAGCCCCTTCAATCGCCTTGTAGGACCAGGAGACAAACCTGACTGTGAAAACCGTGACGAGGGCCGTTACTGCTAGCTCAACGAGGGCCAAGGCCTCGTTGAACAAGGCTGTGGTGACGGGCGAGCTGGGTGTAACGGGGGAGGTCACTATGTGGAATACGAGAACGACCAGGAACATACCACCTCCAAAGAGGAGGTATACCCAACCTCTGACCCTCTCTCGAAGGCGATCGGCCGACTCAACTCCACCACGCATGACTCCCACATATAAGGGAAAAATGGTCGTAACGACGACAAAGACTGAGAGGGAACTGAGGGCAGTTCCGCCAGGTGGGTTAATGTAGAATATCGTTACGCCGAAGAAGAAACTAAGAAACGACGAAAGAAAGAGCAAAGACTGGTCAAGGACAGATAGTCGATCCTTCCTGAGTCGATCGCCTGTCTCTTCAGTCACAAGTCGGTCCGAAAGACTTGGCAATCTTAACCATGTCTGATAAGGTGGCGCGCGCGTTTGTCTCGCTGTCTGGTAATACCACACGCTGAAGGAAAGCCCAAGTCCGCTTTCTTACGGTCAGAGTGACGCATCTGAGATTTATCCGTGACGTATATCATTCATCAGGGGCTGTGTTCTGGCGCTCCTCTCTCCAGAGCCTGATCTTGGTAATGTAGGCCAGTGTCTTCTCGGTCTCATCTGGGGAGGTTGCGTAGTAGTCGGGCCTTGAATTGTGACTCTTCAGAAGGTGCTTTTCCATCCTTTCGGGACCTGCCTCGCATTCTCCATCCCAGTCTTCTGGGATGAGCGGCTCTTTGTGGTTGCAACGCAAGCACCATAGGATGTCCGGTGTCTTGTTGCGGCAGAGGACCATCAGGACCACAGAGCTGCCGCTTCCCTTGCTTCTGAAGCGCTTCAGGCTTCCTGGGTCCACGCCAAACGCCTTGGCGAATTTGTCGATTCCTCGAGGTAAGGCGGGAGTCAAATTCGGTCTTCGTCGGCAGTGATGACGTCCCTCGCGGCTAGGGCATCAGTTTGGGGGACTACGTCCGTGAAGGGGACAGAGGCAGGAATCTCAAGCATAGACGGGACGCCTATCAGATTGACACGCTGCGCATCTAATCCCGTAAGCCCCTGCCCCGATTGGTTCACGGACGCAGCTGAAAGAGCGATGCGGCGGCTCCATGCCTCGTAAAGCTCGCTTGCCTCTCTGAGTATTGCGGAGACATCCAGGGTTGCGGGATTCTTGGCGCTTCCGACTAGGTCGTATGCCTTCAGCTTGCCCTCTTTTCCGACCTCTGCTAAGTAACCCATGTTGGCGAGCTCCCTGACGCACTTCCTTATCGTGTCCTTGGCACCGAGCCTGGCGCGTTGCTCCTTGTCGGCGTTCAGATAGATCATCTCTGTTGTGATGGGAAGATGCGACTCCGCGAGCCCGACGGCCACCTTCAGCGCAAGGGCAGGCTTTTCCTGCAGGGCGTTCAGGAGCGGGGCGAGCTGCCTTTCCCCAATATAGAGGACGGCCGCAAGGTCGAAAGGTTCGGCCACGATTCCCTTTTGCCCGTCAGGGCCCTCGATTGTTTTTCTCTGCTTGTAGTAGACCCTGGCGCACGCTCGAATCAAGTCTAGCAGCTTCGGCGTATTGCGTCGGACGGCTGGACGCTCGACTGAGAGGATCGGCTTGAGGGCCTCATGATAGGGAATCATCACCTGCTTTGGGGCCTCATCCCTGATGTGCTGCACGACTCGACGGCCTGCATCTTTGATTCTCGAATAGTCCCGTTTCTCCCAATCAAAGCTCCCCGCCGCCCTTAGCTCCGTGTCCCTGACAAGGAGGTTTTGCGCCATATCGTCTCGGACATTGAGCACTTGGATACGGTTCTCCAGCTGCTCGGGAGCCGATATCTCGGTTGTCGTGAACACAAACTGCTTGATATTGACCTTGCGTATCACGGTCTCAAACTTGTTTGTCTCTTTGTCCTTCTCAACCGTCGCGACTTCGAGCCCGCCCTCGCTGATCGCGACTTTCGAATCGTATTCCCCCGTGCTCTCTTCGTCCTTTCTCCCACTTTGCATTCCGCGCCTTTCAGCCACATACAGAATCTCGATGTCGTTAGGCAGATAACGAATGCCCTTGTCGCTCAGTCCGGTTATCTTTCGCCAGGCCTCTTTCGGAAAGACATCTAGGACGTGGTCGGCAAGGACGCTCTTCCCGCTGGCCGTGAGCCCTCTTATCTCCGTGGAAAGGCCAGCTATCAAAGTCAGAAGGAGCATGACTGCCGTGTCGTCCTCCCCGACAAGAGGCTTTGCCGAACCGGGGGCCGTTATGGCGTCCTCAATGCGCGCCAAAAGGGCCTCGTCCTCAAGCCAGTCCAGAGTGTCGTCGTCTTCCCTGTACCCGCAATAGCATTCAAAGACCGTGATTCCGCCAGTCTCGACTCTCACCAGAATCTTTCCATCTCTCGGACATCGCCGGACCTCTAGCTCTTCGGTCATTCGTCTTCTCTCCCGAGATCAGCGTTCAGAAGCGAGCTCCACAAGTAGACCTTCAGCGGGACTTCGTAGCTGTCGAGGTCGTCCGCTTCGCGAAGGACGAACTCCCGAAGGGTTGAGTCGTGCGGAAGCTTCTGCAGCACGACCTCTTTCAGGTGGCGAATGGAGACGCGGCCTGAAAGAACTACGCTCAATCCGTCGCCTCCTCTCTCGGCTTCACCCGAAGAACTGAGCTTCCGTCAATGATGACCAGAATCCTTGAGCCTGCCTGAGGATGTTGAGCTTCTGCCCAAAACTTCGGGAGAACCAACGCTAGGCTGGAAACGCCAGCTCTGGTTACCTTCCTCTGGAGCACGTGTTCAGACATCAACTGAGGTTCGCACCGCAACGCATATATGCATTCCAGACGAAGTAATGCATAGTATGTCCATAGGGATCCAGCCCTACAGAAAACAGCAGAGGGGAAGAGATGTCTATACAAAGACTCTCCAGAAGAATGTCGAGAGTGCTAGGGATCAGGGGGTGACCGTCTTTGAGGGTAAACAAGGATGGCATAACGCGTTCATCCTGTACTCTCTCGCGAGTGATGGCCCCACCTCGGCCCTACAACTCGCGAAAGTATCGGACATTGACCAGAGCGTCATTAACAGACGTTTGAGAGACCTTGCTTCAGAAAAATGCGTTCTGCTTGTTCGAAAAGAAATGTCAGAGAAGAAGGTCGAGAAACATGTCTATTCACTGACGCCTCTGGGTGCCTGGGTCGCCGCCTTCCTTCCAGTGAATGAAATGTGGGAAACGGGACCCCCTCTTGGTAGTCCTCCCCAGGGTAATCCCTTTCAGACATTCTTGTTCCCGAAACTGATCGAAGAGACCTTTGGGGCCCTTCCTGCCAAGATTAGGTATCAACTATGCTATCTCATGTATTCCAAGCTTTGGGAGTATTTCGACTCGCCCGTCGCAAGACAATCCTTCAGTGAGCTACAGAAGAAGGTTGAGATAAACAAGTATCCAGTCTTGAACATTGACCTATACTACCAAGGAATGGGTTGTTGGGAAAGGGACGGAGTCGGCACACCAGAACTGAATAGGAAGGAATCTTCAGAGTAGCGCATAACTGGCTCGCGCGCTCTCGATTATCTGACGTCAGATCAAAGCTAGCAGAGGCGCAACAATCTTCGAGCGGGTTTCGGTGTCGCTCGATACTTCCACCAATGGAACACCAAAGCACTTGAAGGTCTCGAACGAAACTGGCCGTGCACCTGCCTCCTTCCATTTCGCCTTCCAATCATCAGCGGGACCCATCTGTATTGTCGGCCACTCGTCCTTACCGCGGTCATAACCGTACCACGATGAATAGCCATACCATTCGGAGTACCAGTATTCCCAGTTCCTATCCTCTACTGCATGCGATCCTTGGCCGAAATCAAGAACTCCAGCTGTGGCCATAGGTTCTGATATGGTGTACTCACCTGTTGCTTCATCATCGAGGATAACGGAGACAAACGCGAGAAGACTCGGATATCTTCCGTTCTTGAAGAAGCGGAACATCCTAGACGGTAGCCACAGTTTGGGCTGCCCTATGACACCAGAGACCCCTGTCACAGCAGTATTGCTCTCGGGGTTCCATCCGCTTCTCTCCATTTCTTTGCCGACAGTCTCAAGGAGAGCTGCCACATCCTCGAAGATTATCTTTGTATTCTTGATGTTCCCCTTGATTCTTTGAGCCTCGTCCGACTCGGTCCCTGCTCCCACACTTGTCATGGCTCTGGCCTCAATTCAGCATTCGACTTGACCCTATATCTCCACGGGGATGAAACGAACTCGATTTGCGACCAGCCGTAGCTCTTTGAGTATAACCACGACAAGACATATGCCGGAGGAGCCCTTACACCCCTGAATGGCAGTAATCCCACGTTCACGAGAACCTCCGATACATCCTTCAATATTTCATGATTGCTCTTGCTCAAGACGTCCGGCAATTGACGCCACGGCAGCCATACTATGCTTAGAGCGGACTTATTCGGGCGTTTCATGCTGAATTCGGCCCTTGCCTCATCGAGGTCAGTCGCAGGGAATCCAAGGTCGGCGGTCAAGTACACCAGATAGGGAGTAGCCTGCTCCTGTTTGGCGAGTTCCAACAGGTTGTCCCATTCCCGTGCAAGCTGGTCGTTCGGAAGTATACCCTTATCGGCGCGACTCGACTTGCCAGTCTTGAACTTGACCTCGATAAGAAGAAACAACTTTCCCATTGTCGAATCCGGGACCAGAATCATGACGTCTGGTTCGCAAAGCCTACATCCGCTCGCTTGGACTTTGGGCCAAAAAAGGTACACTGGTGTTGATAGTATGCGTAAACTCTCGAAGGGAGCCGTCCCGTCCAATGACACAGCACGGCTCAAGACCGGCACCAGCCCATCACTGGGCAGCACATACTTCAGAGATCCGAACAAATCTGATGTTAGAATATCTTCAAGTGCTTCTTCTCGACGAGTTAGCTTGCCTCTCAGCTGGGCCTGAAGCATCTGTTCCTACTCATGTCTACTTCTTAGATTATTCAATTCTTTCGGCTATACGAGCTTCTTGAATTCGAATATCCAGATGGATAGTCAGATGGTGTTGGATAGCGCACGCGAAGGAAGATTAGGCGTCCGTAATCGTGGCGCGCGCTAGTCTCGGAAGAAATGCTCAAAGCACTAGAACAGAAACGTACCGCGCGGAAACTTGAGACAGTTCCCGAGACAGCCCGTTCGGTGGTGGGAGAGCACTTCGAGTTGAAAGAGTTGTAATGAACACCAACAGCAAAAGCGGGGAACCCGACTACCAATCTTATCACGAACAAGCGATTGTTGTCTTGGGTTTTCTCGGTGCGGTGATGTTTGCTGGGCTAATCTTCATCATCCAATCCCCCACTTTCTACAATCAGATTGGGAATAGCACATTGATTACCGCTTCGCTCCATATCACGAGGAATTGGTATAACGGGGCGGTGGAAGACCTGCTTGCAGGCATTTCAGCAGTCTCGGCGTTGGGGTGCGTGATTAGTTCACACGCGGTAGCGGATAAGAGTGCTGGGCTGGGTCGGAAGAAGTCTAGATACGAATTCGTGAATTTCTGCTTCAATCTCGCTACTGCGGGTTTCATCTCAACGCTGATTCTCCTGCTTCTGCCGTATTCGCCATTGGGAACACTGGTGTTCTTTGTATTCGTCTTGGTCATTGGTTTGCGATATCGTTACACATGCGCGATCGCGCACTAGGCGTCCTATGTTTCCAACTTCTGGAAAAGGACTAAGCTAAAGACAATACAGGAGACCTCCAAGAAGCAACAGGACTCTCTCAAAGAGGTGTTCACTATTCTCGACCAACTCACGAAAGAGAGAGAATGAGCTCCGAACAAGATGAGTCCGACTTCGCCACGCGCGTAAAGACTGCTTTTAGGCGGTCTTTACCCTTCTAACTCGGGGAACTACATCTGGAGCTTGCTTTTCTTCCACGCTGAATTTGTAGGCGTGGATGGGGTAATAGTTCGGAATCAGGAACTTCGAAAGGTCATCTAGAGATCCTATGACCACCAAATCGCCGCCGAAGCCCTCTCCCGAGTACTTGGCGCCGATTCCTAGCGCATGATAGTAATTGATTAACTGGTCTGTCAGTCGAACATCGGCGTTGAACTTTGATTTGAACAATCCGTGGACCATAGCTGAGTACACGCTCATCGATGTGATTACATCATCCCATTCAGCGCGTCTCAGGTTGTCCCACAATGTCTGAGTGACATCATTAAGATCCCCGCTTCGTCTGTCCGATTGAGGAAGGCGTTGCTGGTATCCCTCAGGATATGACAGTTTGGCGTAATCCTCTTGTCTTTGATATCCCGAATAGACTGCCGCAACTCCAATTTCCTTGCACCATCTGCTGCGAACATTCGGCGGTAACCTGTCGTAGACCTTCACCTCGATGCCGCCGTCCCTAGACTTCCCGCAGCCACAGAGAATTGGTGAGTAACCTTCGCTTCCCTGTAGACTCGCAAGGACACCAGTCGCTGAAGCTTTCAGTTCGTCTCCCTTCGCGATGATTTTTTCGAACTCCCAAGCGTCGTTTAGAATCCTCCGAAAGTCCTCATCATGATTCAGTTCGGCGGCGCTCCTTCCTCTCCAGTTTGAGAGTGATGGCTCTTTTCCCGCACATAGGTGAAGGAGCAGGGCAAAAGCAGCGGAAATCGCCGAACTACCCTCCAAGCCGCACCCAAGAGGAGGTTCTACATGAACGGCGATTCTTCCCCTCATGATGGGTATGCCTCTTTCCGAGGCCTTCTTGCGAAACTCCTTTTCCAGCTTTCTAGCTTGCTTAGCATACGGAGATTTCTTTGCGGGGGTGTAGATGAGCTTCTGGCTGAGCATTTCATACTGCTTGTATGGATTTGTATAGCAGAACTCCAAGGAGAGTTCTTCCGGCGAATTGTCCGAAGACGGTTCGATACTTAGTGCAGCGTGTACGTAGAGGGGAACCGGTAACACGACTGCGGGGTCGCCACCACGGCGGACGTGGTCGCCTGCTAGCAAGATTGACGACGGCACGCTTACAGTGTAATCATAATCCGAGAGACCCGAAGCACTCCGCCCCCGTTGCGATTCTGCCACCCCCTCGAACATTCTCGGGCGTACACCAAACATCAACAGTACCATTATTCCCTTGGGGCTCAGCTTGTATTTTCGACTGACGTCCTTGGTATGCTTCTGGGGGGATTGCGGTGAAACCAGACCCAGTTCTTTGAGTTCGTCCAAATGCTTCAGAAGGCTCTGTGTGTGTACGCTTTTCCGGCCCTCTTTCTCTAATCTGTAGTTGATGGTGGACTTCGATACTCCGCCCTTCTCATTATCTTCCACACGGTTGTCGAATAGAATCTGCAAGGTCCTCAGACGAGGATCCTTGCCAAAAAGCTCTAACAGACCTTGCTCATTCGCGTCGGGATTCGAAGAATCCGGTGACAACCCGTTCGGCATGACTGGAGGTAGTTGCGACTATATAGATTTCATTTCCATTGTTCTCCCTGCCTAATGCAAATGATCTGACAATCCCGCGCATTGGGCGGTCCTCCTTCACACTGTATGCTGCCCCAACTTCAACGCTGGCAGCTTCAAGTTCCTTCAGCAACTCCTGAGCAAGTCTGCTGTCTTGGTAGAAGGGGATTCTGATGAAGGTCGCGTGCAAGTGACTGTCATGTCTTTCGAGCGCCACCCATGCCCGTCCATACCGGACGAAATGATGGGCGGTTTCCTCGCCCACGTCTTCCGTTAGGCGGGGTGCACCAACCAGTTCGGAGCGACCATCCGTCACTGACAGGTCTGCTTGCTGGCCAATCCTATTCCGATTCATGGCAATCCAATCCTCCTAGCCCGATATCAATAGTCGGAGACGAGGCGTAACCAAACCAATTGTGACCCATACGATTTGTCACTGCCACGACCAATCCCTGTCACATTCTGAAGGGGTACATCGAGTGGTGCCCTCCCCAAGTGAAAGCGAGCGCTGGTGATTACTTGATGAACAGCGCTCTGGGGGAAAGGACGAAGCTGGAACGGAAGGGAATGCGGCAGGGATCAGCCCGAAGTCAGGCGAGCTTCACCGACCCTGCCGAAGAAGATCCTCGAAATGTCGAATACAAGTGGGAAGGCAGCACAGCCCAACGTCTGGACGCAGCGAAGTGCACAGCATTGTCACTAGTGCGGAGCCGGCAGGTGCGCGCCCTATGACGTCGATACTGCCAGCCCCACAGCCGGTCTCCAGGCACACGGAGATCGCTCTCAAACCGCTGCTCGCTCCACTGAGCCGTGTCCAGGCTATTCTTTTCGACTTGGACTTTACAATTTGCCCGATAGGGTTCATCAACGATCTTTCTGTCGACGCTGCGGTCAGCGCGCTCAAGGCTAGAAACGCGTGGCCCGCCTTGGGCACTGCTGAGGTTAGAAGTATAGTCCGAGACACTAAGGTTACCTTCGGCACCGACTTCAGATCCGTACTTCCCAAGCTCGAAGCTCAGCTGGGAATCCACGACAGGAGAGTCTTGGCTGAGATTAACTGGCGGTATGACAAAGCTGAAGCAGATAACATGCAGCTGACTCCGGGAGCTTTCGAGCTCTTGGTGTTCCTCGCCCGGAACCAACGAAAGATCGGAATAGTGACAAATGGTGACTCCTATCGCCAATGGCAGAAGCTCTTCATCACAGGCATAGCGGATTTCTTCCGACCTGTCATTATCTCGGAGGAGGTTCGTCTACGAAAACCGTGTCCAGAAATATACCAGTTGGCTCTTAATCAGTTGGGCGTCGAAGCCCAAAACTGTGCCTTCGTAGGTGATTCTCCTAGTGAAGATATCGCGGGCGCAAATTCGGTCGGGCTTGTAAGCATTCGCATTAGACAAGGCAAGTACTGCTCTGTTGAGCCCTTGAACGAGTTGGAAGAGCCCATCTATGAATTCAACAGCTTGTTCGAGTTGGAAAGCGCGCTCTCGTCAGCATTTGAATGCCCACCCGATATGAGAGCTCAAACGACCCCATCAAGGAAACTTCCAAAAGTACAAAATGAAATCTCGTTCAATCTTCGGCGTTCTAACTCAATTCCTCATGAGGTTGGCGATGAAGATTGAAGCCAACCACTGCTTTGGGTAAAGCAGAAGTGCAGGAGAGCGTCCCTAGGCGCTTGAATGACAAGCAGCGCAACATTGCACGCGCGCTTCCGCGTGGGTGGCTGAGACTGAAGCTCGACGTACTGAAATCTCTGTGGGAATCGAACCGACCCTTACCAATAACGCACCTGGGACAAAGAACAGGCATACCAAATAGGAGGTTGCATGAGTTTGTTAAATTATTAATCAAAGAGGGAATGGTTGAGAGTGCAAGTGTTGGCGAATACCTCATCGATCGCAGGGCTCCAGAGTATCTCTACAAGCTAACAGCCAAGGGTGCTTCTGAATACCCGGAGTGGGAAAGGTGGTACACGATAATGAATCCTCGGGTTACGGCGACTTCAGAAGGAAGAACTGCTATCCCTATCAGAGATTAGGTCTTCTGATTATATCTTCTGATTATGGAAAGCCGTTTGGTCATTCGTTAATACGGGCACTTCGGAAATGCGGCGTTGATTAATGATATCCCAAGGGAGTCATCGCACTGTTCCAAGGTCATTGACGCCTTTCACGGGGGTGCGTCACGTTGAGGTTTTTCGTCGACCTTCGAAGACGGATAGAAAGAAAACTAGCCAAGAGACACTATCTCAAAGGTAATAAGCTGTTTGAAGCAGACAATCTCGAAGGCGCAATACGGGAATACACTGCCGCTATCTCGTTAGAACGGGACTACGCCAGCGCGTACCTAAACAGATCATTGGCAAGAGGTCGCATGAATGACATCCCCAATGCGAAGGTGGATGCGCAGAAGGCAATACGGCTCGAGCCGAATTGTTGGGATGCTCCATACGTCTTGGGAGTCCTAGCTGAGTACGAGGAGCAGCTTGATGACGCGAAGGCATGGTATGAGAATTCGCTAAAGAGGAACCCAGAGTACGCAAGTGCAAAGGAGAGGTATAGGCTTCTTCTCGAAAGATTACCCGCACCGCAAACCAAGCACCCTGCTTTCGGCACACCGAGCTTTGGCTTCGAGGCCATAGTGGGCCTCGAGCGCGCCAAAGAGAAGCTCTACACAAACGTGGTCCTCTGCTCGAAGAGGCCTGACCTCTTCGCCAAATACGGAACGAAACCTGCAAGAGGCGTGTTGCTTTGTGGCCCTCCAGGAGTCGGCAAGACAACACTAGCTTCTGCCGTTGCCAAGGAAGCTGGAGCGAATTTCAAAGTCGCCAGGATAGATCGAATAGTCGACATGTATGCAGGCAACACTGAGAAGAATATCCACGCTATTTTCGAGGAGGCCAGAGGGTCAAGACCCTGTGTCCTCTTCATCGATGAAGTAGACGGGCTGGGTTTGAGTCGCAATCTTAGCAGACATGAAGGTGACAGCCCTTGCATGGCTTTGGCAGTGAGCCAACTACTGGTCGAAATCGATGGGGTCGAAGAGAATCCCGACGGGCTCTTCATCATAGGGGCAACTAACCAGCCAGAGGATTTGGACCCGGCTTTGAAGGAGAGGTTCGCAGAAGAGATACACATCGACCTGCCTTCTCACAATGAAAGAAAGAAGCTCTTTGAGTACTTCATCCGCAATACGCCACATGAAGTCGTTGACTACGAAAGATTGGCCGGCTTGACGCAAGGGTACTCGCCTCGCAAAATAAAGCAGGTGTGCGGCAGGGCTACCACCTTCCTAGTGAAGAATGAATACGAAAAAGGAGTGAGTGGAACGCTGACTACAGAAGAGATGATTGAGATTCTGGGAGAGGATCAAACCACTGAAGAATGGACCAGATTGGTTTCAGCAGATACTAATCGCGATAGTGTTCAGGCCTACGCGTAGCGCGCGGTGTTGTTCTCCTCGCCCTGGGAATTCTGCTGATTATCAAGAGTGCATCCAACGAGTAGAACTGGTGCCGTGGAAGTCCCGGAGGCGAGGGACACGTCATGCATACAAAGGAAGATTGGGCGTTCGCAGTTGCGGGACGCATACCCGCTCAGGTCTCAGTCCCGGAGGCCGCACCAAAAAGAAGCTCAAAATGAACTCTGTTCGCCCAGAGCAGCTAGTCTCCAGCTATTTTTAGGACTGGTGGCAAGGCTGGCGCGCGCGAATCCTCACTTTATCGTTGAAGCGATCCTGTGACTATGAGCGCAACCGCCGCAGCGTAGAAGCAGTACTCAAACGCGGCTCTGGTCGGGAGCACGAGCACATGATTGCCGACGGCGTAGCTGGCAACATAGGTCGAAAGAAGCGCTCCGGCCAGAGGTGCTCCGAGGCTTTGGCCGATGTTTCGGAATGCTGTATTCAGAGAGGTTCCGAGGCCCATCTTGTCCATCTCGATGGAGAGTACCAGGAGATTCTGGATTGAAACCGACATCACCCCCATTCCCACCGCACACGCCACGAGATACGCTCCTATCTCTTCAGGGCTCGAATAGGTCGAGAGCACAAGAAATCCCACCGCGCCCACCATAGAGCCAAGATAGAGGAACGGCTTCACGCCGTACTTTGGAATCACTACACCCACGGCGTAAGCAACGGGCAGTGTGACGAGGATAAGCGGCAGCATATAGAGTCCCGTTTCGATGACGCCGGTTCCAAATCCGCTGGGGGCGGGCAGCTGCATAGCGTACACGACGGCTTGGAATGCAATACCGTTCGAGAGGCCATAGGTCGTGCCGAGGAGGTTAGAGACCATCATGTTTCTTTCGCGGAGCAGCTTCAGGTCGAGGACAGGTTCGGCGAGTCTTCTCTCGTAGAGGGCGAGCGGGATTATTACCGCCGGACCGCCGATTACGAGCCCGAGGACGGGAGCCGATGTCCAGCCCCAGCTGGAGCCCTCCGACAGACCCAGCACGATTGCGGTCAGTGAAGCCCCCAGCCACGCGGCGCCCAGATAGTCGAGCTTGATGCCAGGCTTCCTACTAGTTGATTCTTCGACGACAAAGAAGACGAGCACTGTCAGGACCAAGACGAATGGTATGGCAATGTAGTAGTTACCTTGCCAGCCGAAGCTACTCGTAATCACTGCACCCGCCAGAAGACCCAACGCTCCACCTGCGACCTGGACAGCGCTTATCAGACCCTGGGCCCGTGGGATCATATCGCGGGGGAACTGCTCCCTGGCCAGACTGAAGCACAGTGGGAAAACCCCGAGCCCGATTCCCTGCACGAGCCTCGAAATGAGAATCAGGTTGAAATCCGGCGCGAGAGACGTGGTTGTAGCCGCAGCCAGGTAGGCTGCCAAGAGGTACATCATAACCCGCTTCTTTCCGTAAATATCTCCGAGCTTGCCGAAGATAGGGGTTACCGCGACCCCGAACACGGTGTAGAGTGAGATTGCTAGGCTCGCCTGGGCGATGCTAACACCGTACTCCGCTACTATGCTCGGCAGCGCTGGAGTGAGCATGATGTTGACGTAGACGATGAAAGCGGCGACCAGCGCCAGCAGCGCCAGCGCTTTGTACGCATATGCTCGGTCGAAGGTTTGTTCGCCTTCTCTAGCCACATTCGCAGACCCACCGAGATGATTTGGCTGTGTTCTGACCAGGATCTTCTCACTTATCGCTTCGCGAGTGCCCGGCGACCCTCACCATCGCGGTCACAGATGGCAGCGCCAGCATGCGCGCGCTTGACCAAGATGTCCAGAACGAAGGTTGGTAGGATGGCATAGGGGCGACCGAGATCAGATCACTCTCGGTGACCCACGCCTTCGGAAGCCGGATAAGGTTAATACCCCACATGTGGGGCAATCCAGTTTGGGCGCCTTGAGAGAGTTAACGCTCGAGATCTCGCTTCTGGAAGTTCCTCTTTCGGAGCGAGGAGGCGCGGGTCTCCTTGCAGATGTCCTTACTCGCTCGGATTCGACGCATTTCTTGAAGATAAGAAGCGAGGGGTTCCTTATGATATGCCGGGTGCCGTCGAAAGAGCTACCGCTGCTCAAGGGCTCCATCTCGGGAAAAGGGCCCCGCGGCGTCCAAGTCAAAGCCCTAGGCGAGGAGAGGTCGGGCGTCCAGATACTGCAGGTCTCGGGGAATTGGCAGGATCTGGCCAGCTCAAAGGGGCAAGGAGACAGCCGAGTGGTCAACCTTCTCAAGTCAGTCGAAACGGAGCCGATCTACAGGACACGGAATCCGAGCTTCGATGGCCGAATGCTGCGGGTCTCTCTCGTCGCGGAGCAGGAGACCATCAAGCGGCTGCTGGAGGGAATGAAACACGCGGGTGTCCCCTTCAGGGTGACCAGCCTGGGGCGCCCGAGGGTTCAGGAGGAGTCGGCCATGGACAGGCTGACCGCCAGGCAGGCGGAGGTCCTAAGGTTGGCGCACACGATGGGATACTATGACGTGCCGAAGAAGGCGAGGGTCGAAGACATTGCGAGTCTGTTGGGGATGGACAAAGGGACTGTGGGGGAACATCTCCGAAGGGCGGAGAAGCATGTGTTCGACGACTTGTTGAGCTGAAAGGCGAGACACGGCTACGAATCTACATCAATTCCTCTCCTTGGCCGTGCCAAGGGTTTGAGCCTGGAGTATCAACGAGTGCACGGGTTGGGTCCGTTCCGGCCCGCGCGTTGGATCTGATTGCATCCAAATCGGGAGAGAGCTTGAGACTATGGGGGAGCTAGGCTGACCGAGTCCGAGTCATCAGAGGCATAATCCCTCATCTGAATCCCACTCCAGCAACATTATCGCTGCGCATCCCGGAGGCCGCACCAAAAAAAGCTCGAAATGGACTCTATTTCGTCTTAATCGTCCAGTTTGAACTATTCAGAGACATCGTATGAGGCTAGGTTCGAATCCCACCGGGCTTAGTCAATAAATAGCCCACGAGACTCACCTGCAATGAAGATGATTCTTGTACCGCTTCAGACCTGACCTCCGTGGGTGAAGCTGTTCCAATCGAAGCTTCGTCGGTCGGAGCAGGATGCGGTTCTCCTCTGCTTCTGATAAGCCCGAAAGAAGGCGATGTTGTGCTCGACCTCGGAAGCGGCGGTGGAATAGACATCTTCAGATCTTCCCAGCTCGTCGGCGAGAAGGGGAGAGCAATAGGCGTGGACGCCACGCCAGAGATGGTCTGGAGAGCGAGAGAGACAAAGTCGAAGTATGGAGACAAGTACGTGAATGTGGAGTTCAGGCTCGGAGAGATCGAGCACCTGCCGGTCGAATCAAACAGCGTGGACTATGTCATATCAAACTGCGTGATCAACCTCTCACCCGACAAGCCGGCCGTCTTCAGGGAATCCTTTCGCGTGCTGAAGGAAAGCGGAGTCTTCGCGGTCGCTGACGTCACTCTTCCAAGAGAGATTCCCAACAGCGCAAGAAAGGACATGGATTCTTGGTCGGCCTGCATCGCGGGAGCCCTAACGGATTCAGACTACGAGAGCCTACTCAAGAGTGCTGGATTTCAAGATGTACAGATTGAACACGTGTCGGACTCAAACATTGGAGAATACCCATTCAGCTACTTCAGCTCGCACATCAAGGCGAAGAAGCCCGCTGCCGGCTCCTTGAAAGCTCCATAACCCGCTTCTCGATTTCATCCCTAATCTTTCGCACGCCCGCAAGTGGCTTACCTTTGGGGTCTGGGAGATCCCAATCGACGAGTTTCTTCTGCAACTGAGCGAGCATGGGTTTCGGGCATGCCTCCTCCACTGAGCATCCCATCGTGACGACCAGGCTCGCCTCGTTGATCATCTCACTGGTCAGCATTCTTGGAGTGTTCGACGAAAGGTCGATTCCCTTCTCTTTCATTGCTTGGACTACGGTCGGGTTGACCTCGGAGGCGGGAACGGTGCCCGCGCTCGTCGCTTTCAGACCGTACTTCTTTGCGAACGCTTCGGCCATCTGACTCCTGCCTGCGTTATGCACACAGACGAACAGTATCTTGCGAACGGGATGAGACAGACCAATCGCCTACGGTATCAGACTCTTTAGCAGGTCCAAGGCTGGGGAGTCGCACACCTTGTAGAATACCCACCTCTCTCTCTTGCTCCTTTGAAGTAGACCTGCTTGTTCCAAGAGACCCAGGTGATGTGACACGGTCGGTTGCGACAGTCCGAGGGCGGCTTCAAGCTCACAGACACACATCTCCCGCTTGGAGACAAGCAGCAGAATCTTTATCCTGTTGGAATCACCAATCGCTCCTACAAGTTTTTCCGCCCGTCGAATCCTCATCGCATACTCAGGAGACGCAAGCTTCGCTGCCTCGACCCTGGCCTGTCTAATGTCCGAGGGTTGACAGATTCCGAGCTGAACTAGCCGCTGAACCGATTTGCTCTCCCCGGGCTTCATGGCTCCTTGCCCCCTCCAGTTCGCTCCGGCAGTATAAGAGGTGCGGTTCTCGTCTTAGGCAGGTCTATCCTGAAGAGTCTTGGTTTCAACCAAAGGGCGACGTAGACGAGCCCAATCATGACAGGGACCTCTACCAGTGGCCCCACAACTGTTGCGAAGGCCTGACTTGAGCTTAGGCCAAAGACCGCGACGGCGACGGCTATTGCTAGCTCGAAATTGTTGCTCGCTGCGGTGAAGGACGTGGTGACGGTCTCCTGGTAGGAGAACCCAAGCTTCCATGACAGAAGAAAAGACGACACAAACATGAGGAGGAAGTAGGCTACCAATGGGATGGCGACTCGCACTAGGTCCAATGGGAGCTGAACGAAATACTTGCCCTGCAGGCTGAACATTATGACAAGGGTGAAGAGCAGCCCCACCAGCGCGGTCGGTCGCAGCTTTGAAAGAAACTTCTGCTCGTACCATTCCTTTCCTCTGCGTTCGAGGGCGTACCGCGTTGTTATCCCCATGGCGAACGGTACGCCCAAGAAAATCGCAACGCTGCGTGCTATGTCCCAGGGATTCACGTTGATTGCAGTCGCGACCGCATTCGGGTCAAGCCAGGTCGGCAACACTGTGATGAAGAAGTAGGCGTATACCGAGTAGAGGACTATCTGAAATACCGCGTTCAGCGCAACGATGATTGCTGCATACTCGTTGTCCCCACCGGCGAGCATGTTCCATACCAACACCATCGCGATACAACGCGCCAGGCCGACCAGGATTATTCCGTCCCTGAAGAGGGGGAGGTCCGGGAGGAGAACCCAGGCGAGCCCAAACATCAGGATTGGGCCCACCGCCCAGTTGAGCAGGAGCGAGACGCTCATCATCTTTTTCGCGGTCCTGACCTTTCCGATTTCCCGGTAGTTGACCGCCGCAAGTGGTGGGTACATCATCCAGATCAGACCAGCAGCAATCGGAAGGGACACTGAGTCGATCTGAAATGAATTGATCAGCGGACCAGTCTGGGGGAAGACATACCCGATTAGAACGCCTGCGCCCATCGCCACAAAGATCCAGATGGGTAAAAGCCTGTCCAGGAGAGAAAGACTGCCCAGGATCTCCTTGGAGGAATCGCCAGACAATGTCCTATCAGCATTAGACTAATACATCGATATATATCAATATATCTTCCGCAATGGTTAGCGCGCGTAGGTCGATGCACAAACTGACTCTACGACGCTGGCTTCACGTTCCTAAAGACTCCATAGAACCCCGTTATCCCAACGATATACAGCCCAGTCGCCAGAAAGACTGGGAGCCCGTAATTCCCTGAAGCCATGATCCAACCACCAAGGATTGTCGTCACGCTGTTGGGCAGCCTCCAGACCAGGGAATTGACGGCGCTGGCGAGGGATCTCTGCTCCGCGGGAACAATGCCCATCAGGAACGAGTCGGCCAGGGGAGAAGACATGTTCATCAGAGCCGCCCGCACGACGTACAACACCCCTGCGAGGAGAGGGTCAGGCGCAAACGCCATCGCGAACATGAACACCGTCGAGCTCCCCTGGGCCAGCACAATGGCGTTGACCGTGCCAAGCTTCTTCGAAAGGAACGGGCTCCCTATTGCTGCCAGGGCGATGGTCATGTTGGAGACTGCCAGTAGCGGCCCGCTGTATGTATCGGGTATCGAGAACCGGAAGTAGAACCAGGTGGCAATTAACGGGATGATGAACCCAGCCCCAAGCCCGATGATGCTGTTCACCCCCGAGAACTTCCAGAGCGGCCCCAGCGACCCGAGCCCGCCCGTCCTCTTCGTCTTCCTTGGCTCCGTGTAGCCCTTCAGCACTTGCGCGATGCCGACGGGCGAGATGACCGACAAGGCGGCCAGCACCACGGTGGAGTATCTGTGGATGTCCAGGATCCCGACATGGAGGACTGACTCCAGCGTGGGGAACGCGAACGGGACGATGTAGCCAAGCCCGAAGGCGAAGGCCCCGACGATGAATGACAGAACAAATGCCTTCTCCCGGTTAGCGACGGTTGTCATGTCGGCTATGAGAGCGTTCCATGAGGATAGGAACGCTCCTTCTCCAAGGCCGGCAAAGACACCGGCCATGAGCAGGGCCGGAAGCGCGGTCGTGAGGGCGAAGACGAGCAACGTCATTGGGAAGCCGAGCAAACCCAGGATGAGGATGCGTTTCTTGCCACTCCGGTCGGCGTAGATGCCGAAGGGGACAGAGCCCAGGACCATAGCTATCCCATTGGCACCGAGTATCAGCCCCACCGAGCCAGCGTCGTATCCCACTTGAGGCAGGTGCGCCGAGATCAGAACTTGGAGGTACCCGTAGCCGACCGCAGTGAAGAAGACAAGGAAGACGAACCACTTGACCCTGGGAGGGATGGAGGAGAGGAAGCCGGAAGGTCGCCCGCCAGGATACTCAGCCACCTCCGATGCCCCGCCACCCGAGTCCTCCCCGCCCACTCTGAATCAGCAGGGTTCCCTGTGCAGGGCCAAGTACAGTCCGGCCCCTCCGAGTCCCGCGATCACGAATGGGATTGACGCGCTAAGGACCGGCGGGAAGACGTAGAGTGCCGGGACGACGCTGAACAGGACGATGTACGCAGTTGCGGGCCAGTACTTTCGGCGGAGGGCCAAGGCTATTCCATAGGCGGCCCCGAAGTCTATCAGGATGCCCGGCCACCAGAACCGTAGTCCCCAGATGACGCCCAATCCAATAATGAAAAGCGCCTCGAAGACTTTCTCGCCAGTTTTTTGGGTTATCAGTTCATTTCACCGCCTATAGTGACCACTAGTCACTATATCAACCTTCGGTCACTATTCCGAGTGACGGTCAGCTTAAATAGCCTTCTACCCCATGAGGCGCCAGCATGCCAAGGGTCCTTCCTGAGTACAGGAGCATCGCCACTTCCAAGATCATCGAGGCCGCGCGCGTCCTGTTCAGGGAGAAGGGGTTCAGGCAGACGACTATGGACGAGATAGCGCGGAAGCTCGGGATAAGCAAGGCGGCAGGCCCTCTTCAAGGCGGCCTACGAGTCGTCCCCGAGGGAGCTGGAGCAGGTCATCGAATGGGTCGTCAAGCAAGGCGATACGCGGAAGGCCTTCGAGGCTTTCTTCGACCAGATGATGCCAGATTCAAAGCGGGCCGCCGGCCTCAGCTTCGAGGTCATCTCCGAGGCGACAAGGAACCCTGAGCTAAGGGAAGTCCTCAAGAAACACAACGATCAGTACATGGACGCGATTGAGCGGTGCATCGTCGCCACGAGCAAGAGGAAGAGAGCCGACGCCAGGGAGCTTGCTGGGTCCATCCTGGCGCTGTGGAACGGGATGGAGTCCCTCGTGGCGCTCGGATTCCCACTGGAAGAGACAAGGGTCTACTGGAACAACGCGATGAACAAACTGCTCCGTTCGTAGCCCTTGTTTCATCGCTAGCGCGCGACCTCGCTCCTAGACCAAAGCTTAACTCAGAATCCCGCACCGGGTGTTTCTGAATTGGTCCTCGACATCGACTGGGCGATGGTTTCAGCTTGGGCGGCGATGGTGACGGCCACCGGTGCGATAGTTGCAGTTTGGCTGCAGAACAGGCACGCGCGGATAACCAGGAGCCTTGACGTGCTGTTGAGGCTCGAAGGAAAGTTCGACAGCGACAGAATGAAGGACCTGAGGCGAAAGGCGGCGACGGGCTTTCTTGCGGGGAAGTTCGTAGATGAAGCCTACTACGTACTGGACTTCTTCGAGGAGGCGGGTCTCCTCTTGCGCATGAAGGCAATCCACGAAGAGATCCTGTTTGAGAGCTTCTACCACAGCCCTCCGGCCTACTGGTACACCGCCAAGAAGTACATCCTCGAGATGCGGCGCACGAGGAAGGAGCTCTACGACAACTTGGAGTACCTCGCAGAGAGAGACCTGGACTACGCTCGCAAGAAGACGGGGGGGAGCACGGACAAGATGGAGGCCGAAGCCTATTGGAAAGACTTCATCGTCAGAGAAACTCAGGCTAGCTAGACGTTGGAGATAGCGCGCGTGGCCAGGATACAACTTCTGCGACAATCGAACCAGGGGTTGCGAAGCCAGGCCGGGCTGCCTGCTAGGGGAATCGAACCCATTTGGGTCCGCGCCCCGGAGGCCGCACCAAAAAATAAGCTCAAAACGCACTCTTTTCCACCACAATCGCCCAATCCGAGCTATTCAGAAGCAATGATTCATGGCTAGGTTCGAATCCTGCCAGGCCCGTCCGTCATCATCAACACTCGTCTGTCATTATCAACACTCGCCTGAGGCAAGAGCTCTAACCGAAGGAAACCGGAATCATGCACGTTCACACAGTCTTGCGGTGCTCAAGAGGCGAATGTCCCTCCACAATCTTTTAAGAGAACTGTCGGCAGGCAATTCTTCGATGCAAATGAACGGCAAAGTAGTTCATTTCGAAGTTCCAGCGAAGGATATGAAGCGGGCGAAGGCATTCTACTCAGAAGTCTTCGGCTGGAAGGCAAACGATGTGGGGATGCCCGGGATGGAGTACTCCCTTGTTAGTACCACCGAGGTCGACAAGGAGGGCAATCCCAAGTCCCCAGGCTCCATCAATGGAGGCATGATGAAGATGGTCAAACCCTTCACTGGTCCTGTCATCACCCTACAGGTAGACGACATCACCTTGGTGTTGAAGTCTGTGGAGACGCACGGCGGAAAGACAGTGACCAAAAAGACCCCGATGGGGGAGTGGGGCTACTTCGGGTACTTCAAGGACAGCGAAGGGAACCTGATGGGCCTCTTCCAGGGTCCCACCAAGTAAGAGCAGCGTAAAGAGGTAGAATGCCACTATCTCTCCGGCGAGCCAGGGCTACCTCGTCATCACTCTGAACTTGCCAGTCCTGTCGACCCAGGCGACGAAGCTGGTTGCGCACGAGGAGCAGACGAAGCGCTGGACCTTCATGTCCCCTTCGGGTTTCTTCCCACCGGTCCACTCTCTTGCCGGAGAAGGGTTCTCCTTTCCGCACTTAGGACACTTCACCACGGGAATCCGGTGTCAAACGGGCAGTGAAGTCATATTTCAACGTCTCAGAGGCGGATACTCCATCCTCTCTCCCACCTCCTTTGCCACCTCGCGCCCGAGAGTTTTCTTGACTAGCTCGAGTCCCACGTCGATCGAAGATGAGATGCCTCCCCCGGTTGTTATCCTTCCGTCGACTACGACGCGAGCCCTCCGAATTCTGGCTCCAGACCGCTTCAGGTCGTCAAAGAACTCGTGGTGGGTGGTCGCTGCGCGCCCTTCGAGGAGACCGGCCCTAGCCAGGAGAAGCGCGCCCGTGCAGACCGACCAGACCATCTTCCCCTCCTCGTGAGCCTTCCTCAGAGCATCCAGGACGAGCCTGTTCTCCAGGAGCGCGTCCACGCCCGTGCCTCGCCTGGCTCCTCCGCCGGGAACGAACAGCAAGTCCTGTCCCCTGAGGTCCCTTAGGATCCGGTCCGGAACCACCTTGAGCCCTCCGCTGCACTCGATGGGACCAGCTTCCGTCCCGACTAGCTCAGTCTCGAAGTACCCTTCTTCTTGGAGCCTGTTGGCCACTGCTAGCGCCTCTAGGAATCCGACGAAGTCGAGTTCTTCCACCCCGGGGAACACGAGTATCGCGACTTTCATGCCAGCTTCCCTTTCTCTCCTCGTCAGTTCGGGCGCCTATATTAGAAAGTCCCGGCCAGGGCGCCGATGCCAAGAGAACTCAGAAAGCTCAGTCTTCATTTGCCCTGCCTGCCTTCGTTCTCTTCAAGTTCTCCTCTTCGCGCCGGATGAGGGAGGCTTTTCTCTCGACCCCGAACCCATAGCCGCCGAGGTTCCCGTCGCTGCGCACCACCCTGTGGCAAGGGACGACCAGCGCGACGGGGTTCTTCGCGCAGGCGTTGGCGACGGCCCTGGCGCTCTTCGGGTGCGATATCTTCTTGGCCTGAAGCTCCCTCCAGACTTTGTGCTGGAATGATGTGGCTCTAATGTCGAGGGGCAGCGCGTACAGAGGCACAACATCTCCCCCCTCCAGGTACGCGAGGATTTCGTTCACCCACGACCCGAGTTTGCTGGTGTTCGTCCGGATTATCCTGGCCGAAGAGTACTCTGTCCTCAGCGAGGCCTCGAGAATAGACTCAGAATCTCCTAGGCTGACCGCGCAAACTCCCTTATCTGTCCCAGCTACGAGAAGCTTTCCTAGCCGGCAGTTGTGAATTGAATAGCATATGTGCATGTTCCTCCCCTTTGACCTGTATGCCGATGGCCGCATCCCGAGCTTGGCGTAGGGATTCGTGTAGAGCCAGCTCGTCGAGTTTCGCCCCGCCTTGTAGATTGAGCTCCGGACCGAGTCGCCATTGTTCATCGACATCTTCGCGCGCCTGAGCCTGACTCCCTCGACGTATTGGCGCGGGGTTAGGCCCACGATTCGTTTGAAGAGGCGCTGGAAGTGGAAGGGGTTCAGGTTGGCGCTTTTTCCCAGCTCGGCCAGGCCGAGTCTCCCGTCGAGGTTTTGGTTTATGAACGAACAGGTCTCTTCGATTCGGGTTCTCTGCAGCGTCGCGAAGCCCTTGTCGTTTGGCCGGCACCGCTTGCAGGCCCGGTAGCCAGCGCGCTCGGCGAGCAGGGGGGTGAGGAAGAAGGCCACCTGATTTCTCCGGGGGGTCCGGGCGGGGCACGATGGTCGGCAGTAGATTCCTGTGGAGCGGACACCGAAGACGAAAGCTTCGTCATAGCGGTAGTCACGACGCTTGATGGCCCTCCAGAGCTCAACGTTCGTGCGGTCGAGAACCGGAACCAGCTCCGTCTTGGTGCGTGGAATCATGGTCACTCTGCTCCTGTAGCCACCGGACGTCTCGGTGTAATCGCCCATCTCAGTCTAAAATAGTTAGTGTCTGAATCTTGCGGCCAAAGCGGGTGTTCGTTCAGGGACTCATCCGTCTCCGCGGGAGGGAGGCCCAAAGGTAAAAGGTTGCGTAGCTCCTGAAGCCCTTCCAGCGTGATGCCAGCATAGTCAAGTCTTCGTTAGTGGGTCTATCTCTGTGGAAGACCAGTCCGTACGCAGTTCGCACCCCCGTATCCTGTGACGGGAGAATGTCCAAGCGGCCCAGGGCTCGCATCAGAATCATGTCAGCAGTCCAGTCGCCGATCCCACGATACCGCGTCAGCTGCTGGCGAGCTTCCTCGTCTGGGAGCTTGTTGAAGAGTTCGTCATCAACTTCACCCGAAGCGACGGCCTCGGCGAAGGCGACAAGATACTCAGCCTTCCGTTGACTGAATTGGATTGACCGGAGTTTCCACGTGGGGAGTCTGCATATGGACTCCGCAGTGGGGAATCCGACGTATTCGTGCCCCGCAAGGCGAACTTGTTTCCCACAGAGCCCAGTCATCTGCCGCTCGACCTTTGCCGTGAACCTGAGGTTGACCTGTTGACCAATGATGGCCGTTGTCCCCATCTCAAAGATTGATGGTGCCTCAATGATTCGCAAGCCGTTGTATTTCTGGCAGAGCATTCGCAATTGCGGGTCCTGAGACATCATACTGTAGATCCTCGCCACTGGCGCGCGCGCGTCAACTTATCGTTCAGCAGCACCCTGGAGGGAGAGTTCGGGACCCGCATTCACCGTTAAATGCTGCTATGGCCAATCCGAGGCAGGTGCGTCTACGGAGATGCTGCTTACAGCGGTTTTTGCTTGGTTCCACATCGTTTCGGCGATAATGTGGCTTGGTGGCAGAATCTTATTCGCTTTTGTAATAGGGCCTGCCCTTGCGAAACTCTCACCTTCCAGCTCTGGCGAGTTCTTTGCGAAGGTAGTTCCACGAATCTCCACGTTCTTTCGGATCGTTGCCGGTACGACCGTACTGTTTGGTCTTCTTCTCCTCTAAACCTGAGAAAGCAACGGAGACTTCGGACCGCTTTCTCTGTCAGGTAAATGGGGACCGGCCATCATCATCGGACTGTCCTTCGGTTTTGTTGCGTTCCTGAATTCGGAATTCGTAGCACAACCGCCTCTCCGGAAGGCCATCAGGTTGATCAAGGAAATGCAATCGTCCGGTCAACACCAGCCTCCGGCTGAACTCCCAAAGACCATTAGGAGAGCCACGATCACGGCCAATGTGACGGTGCTCCTTCTCATTCTAGCACTAATCTTCATGGTCGCCGCCGGGTTCTACTGAATCCGCGTCACGTTCATCTATCGGGATCCACTTTCCGGACCTGTTTGGGGGCGAGTCCCACCGGGTCTGTCAGCAGATGGCAAAGCCTCATGCTTGCTTAATAGGATGGGTGGCCCTAGAGGCTGCGTCTTGGAAGCCAAATTCACCTATGTCGGGATCAGAGTCAAGAACATGAAGGAATCGATTGACTTCTATACGAAGTTTCTTGGGATGAAGAATAAAGGTCATTCTAGAATCGAAGCTACGAAGGGGGACGTGGTTTTCCTGGAATCTGGAGACGGGAAGTTCGGGATAGAGTTGAACCACTATGACGCCAAGAGTCCATTCAACGCGAAGTACGTCGTCGGAGAAGGACTCGACCACCTCGCGTTCGGAGTGAAGGACCTCGACGCGTCGCTAAGACATGCAAAGAAGCTCGGCTACAAGTTGCTGAAAAAGGTCAAGACCGAGAAGAGCCTCTGGGCCTATGTGGAGGACCCGAACGGAATCTGGATAGAGCTGTTCAAGATAACAGGCTAAGTGGCGCATTTTGCGCCCCTGAACAACCTCAAAAACAGCCTAGACAAATCCGATTCGTCAACAGAGCGCGCGCGCAAAATCGTTCCTCAGGTGCCTTCTGTCATCTTCTTGAGCGAAAGCGACCCGTTCTTGATCTCGAGTTCGTAGAACTCGTTGACATCAAGGCGAATTCCGAGCATGTCGTACTCGGATTCTGTGAGGGTCATAGTCACCTTGGAGAACCCAAACTCTCTAATCTGAGGCATCAGCCCCATCGACTGCAGCTGAGACACCATTCCCTGAATCGCCCTTCCTTCATCGTTGGCAGGGAACATCTCCGGTCTACGCGAATCTCGAACCTCAACTAGCTCGATCTGTTTCGCAGGGAGCCCTGTCAGGGGATCAGTTACACTGCTTATCCGATTGACCTTTACCTTGCCCATCAGTCCAAACCAAGGGCCTGTCCACTATAAACTAAGCGGAGGTTACGTTTGCTGACCGTTTTCTCGCTGGAAACTGGCTTACTCTGAGGCGAGGTCCGGCTGAGGCTGGTTCTCTTCCTCAGGGCTGAGCTCTGTCTGCTGCTGGGCTTCCCCCTCGACCTGCTGACTTGCGATTATCTCCTCTACATCATCTGGCGAGAGGACACGCGCCATTACTAGGTTCCCGAGCGAGTTTCCCGAAGCCTCCCCGGACATCCTGCCGATTCTTCCTCTCAGTTGCCTCCACTTCAGCTTCGTGTTACCGCTCTTTGATGTGTAGATTATCCCGAGGACGTCGCGAGCGTTTATGAATTTGACGTCTCTGATCTTCTTCAGGTCTACCTTGTCGACAGCCTCGACGTAGATTGACCCTTGGTCTCCCTCCTTTTCGGGGAAGACCTCTGGGTCGCGGAAGTAGGATTCGGGGATATAGCTCCTACAAGTGCTGTTAATCAGGAACCTGCGGAAACCTTCGAGGTTGCAGGTCAAGTCGAGCCCTACCAAATTCTCACGCCGAAACCCCTCGAACGGCTCACTGGTTATAAACTGATTCCTGTCCCATCGCAACTCTGTTCCGAGGACCCGTGTGGGTAGTCCTACTCAATACGACCGGCTATTGGCCTTGAGAGCAAGACCTGGAGTGAGCGACGGGCTGTCACGAGTGATGAAACAGGATGAGAAGCCACCTGATGGTTTGACAGGCTTCTTTATTCGACCCAAGACTTTAACGAAAGCTACGAAGAGCCCGCTCCGGTGGGTGATGACCGGATTAGCCCGATTGAACACAATGAGAAAGATCTTGAGTCGGGAACCCACCAAACAAGGCCTAGCCACAAACTGGTTTCTCCTCTCTTCTTTCCCCTTCATGCGCGTCAGTATCCCCGTGCCGGCAGCTAAGGTAGTTATGTACACCGAATCTACCGTAGCCTCGACTTGGAGTACCCTGCCTCAATGCTCTTGTTGACGTACTCTTCGACCAAGTAGATCCTATGAATCGGATCGGCGACTCTTGGAGAGAGGGAATAGTCTCCACCAATCACGAATTCGTGCGTCCCTCCGCTCTTACAGGCATGAGTGACCTTCTTCCCTGGTTTTACTCCAAGGCTGTTCATCATGACTTCTTTGACCGTAGTGCAGGTCAAGATGCCCCACCTCTCGTCGTCAGGGATTGACTCGAAACCAACACCTGGCTTCAGGGTCTCTCCATACCGCCTATCGTCGCAGTACAGCCTCTTGCACTTCCTGCACCTCCAGACGTCGACGACTCCCTGGAGGTAGTTGTCCCTGTTGACGTTCACCATGCCAATGAAGACGATGTCGTGGGGACAGTCGCTCAAGCTTTCGTACTTGCCCCCCCTCATCCGGCCTTTTCTCCGTTGCGGCTTCGTAGATGGGATCAGCTCAAGTATCAGTTTGTCGACCTTCGTTCTCCTCTCGCTGATTTCTCTCGGCACGTTCTGCCTTCAGATCCGGTAACGGTTCGCCAGCATACGCTGACAGAGTGACCACCCCCTACGGATTAACGTCTCTGCGAGTTCTCTCCCGGTCGATGCCTCGGCAGGGTTATTGAAGATCAGTCTCAGGCTGTAAGCCACTTCGTCCCTCGGCAAGCCCACTTCTGTCCCGAGTCTTCTGATGATTCCCTCCTCGTCCTTCAGGACGCGGCGAGGCCAGCGCCTAACGTCGCCCTTCAAACCTTGGAAGTTCCTTGCGAATTCCAGAGGAACTCGAAGTAATCCTTGGCAAAGCTCGCTAACCCGTGATGCGAAGCCCAGATTGCGAGTGGCAAGGTCCCCTGCTCACCTCCTCCCAGCAGGAGGATGACCTC
>JBEKJV010000015.1:0-25824 GCA_050011055.1 Nitrososphaerales archaeon
TCTGCGTTGAACCTTCGCCTGTCCTGAACCTTTCCGTTCAACTGTCCGATACGGTTGTTTGTGACGTCGGGTTTCGGAGGCCTCGCTCTTGTGAATCGCTTAGGCTTCCTATGGATGCACAATTAATCCATCCAACAAGGTCTTTTGACTTCTGCCGTTAACGTGCAGACATGGACACTCGAACCGGAGTTGGTTCAGCAGCCAGCGATGAGGCTCATTCGTTCCTCCACTGATTCTGTCTCCAGACTTGCCGGCGAGAAGGTTCACGTGGTTAGGGTCGTGAACGCATCTCCGCTGAAGCGACATTTCGATGACCTGACCAAGCCGCCCTCCCTGAGTGGAGGAATGCGAAAGGCGGGAATCGCACTGATTGCAGCCCCAGACCCGATCACAGGTGTTCCCGGCGTGGCGCTACTAGCGTCTTCTTTCGTCATGAAGAGAAAGGAGCCAGCAAGTCTCGGGAGTCTTGCACAGGAAACGCGAAAGGTCCTGCGGGAGATTCAGTCCTTGAGCCTCTAGCCCGGCGAGAGTCTCCGACTGAATCTAGGAGCTGCGCCGGAATCTCCGGACCCAGGATTTAAGTATCCCACGAGCCCCTTGGGTCCGTCTAATGGAGATCAAACCTTCCAAGGGAGTCAAGGTAGTCGTCAACGCGCAGCGCGAAGCAGTTTTTGGGGACGAGTCAGTCTCCATCCAGAAGATCTCGCTCAATGATGGTCTGAGGGTCGGGGAGTTGACAGGCGTCACACTAGCAGGATTCTGTGAAGTCGAGATGCCGAAACTGGACGACAAGAAACATTGGTATCCGATCGGCGACCTCGTCGGTGAGCACGGCGAGACTGTCGTCGAAGAGGAAATTGCGATCGAAGAAGAAGAGGATCCGGGAGAGTCCGAAGCGGAGTAGAGCAGGCGTGTCGAGGTCCGCGGAAGACGAGATTGTATTCGTGGTCGACGTATCATCATTCACCAAGGAGGGCTTCGTCGGCACATCGAATTTCGCGGGCAAACAGATAGCCATCGATTTCGACGACCAGAATCAGGGCATCTTCCTGAACAAGGAGATGGCTGATAGGTTGGGCGTGAAGAAGAACTCGCGGGTTTCCGCTCTGGTCGAAGCCGATAAGACCCAGGTAGTCCAGATGGCCGTCGCCGCCGTCGGCAAAGTGCTCCGCATATCCGATACCAAGGCCTACTACGCGGTCGGAAAGGATGGCGGCGCGGTGATTAGAGTCAGGAAGTCCTAGACGAGCATGGTGTCGTTATCTGTGTCTGGAAGGTCGTACCACCGCGCCTTCTCCCCTATTCTGGCGCGCATCCTCCACGCTAGACTCTTCGGCCTCCCGTCCATCGACGCCATTAGCTTCTGAATCCTCGGGGCTACTGTGTACCTATCTTCGCTGCTCAGGGTCTCGGTCCTCGCAAGCAGCGCTTCGAGGCTCTTCATGAAGGTCGTATATATCCCCCAGTCCTTTGAGCACAGCTCAGCAATCTCATCTCCTCGGATGCCTCCCAAACCTTCGGTGACGCCGAAGTCGCGAAACGCGGCGATAAGGTCGAGGTATTCCTTGTCGGTCTTCTCGACCACCTGGAGTTTCGTCATCACCAGCTGGGTTATCGGCAGGGTGTAGGTATCGGCGAGTATGCTCTCTTTGAAGTTGAACTTGTGGCACATTACAAACTCGTCCATGAAGAGATCAACCCTGCGCCTGTTCGCCAGGTCGTAATAGATCAGTCTCTGGCCCATGTTGAGCTTGTTGAAGATCTCCCGGGGCTTGTAACCGAGCGTTTCCATCACTTTCATTATCTTCTTCGAATCCTCTCTCCTTCCCATCAAGTCTATGTCCTTGTTCTCACGATAGTAGCGGTCGATGGAGCTTGGACAGAGCTGCTTGAACGCGAGCCCTCCGAGCAGCCTCAACCTAACCCCCATGCTCTCGGCTTGGTCGATTATCTGAATCGCGGCCTCAAGACCGTTCGCGGGGAGCATGACTACACTTTCCATTCTCTCGGACAAAGGGGCCGCTTTTGAATTTAAGGTGTCCTTTGCACCGCCATGTGAATTGGCCCATCCTGTGCGAATTTTGCATGCTCGCAATTCTTCGGGCAAGGACGTCGCATATCTGCGCACACGGCGCGGATCAGGGCGACGGCGGGTGTGAACAAAGCGCCGTGGCCGTGACCTCGCTTCTAATTAGCACAACTACGGGTTCTTCTCTTCTTCAGAGCTGCAACATCCGCAGCGAGGCTGGGCGGGACCGGTCTGCACCCACAAATCTCAGCGTGCGCGAGGTGCCATTCGACCCGCTGGGCCGTAGTCGGGTTCTTCGGCATAGGATGCTCCCTATGCCATTCGGCGTTGAGCTTGTGCTTTGAAGTCACTACGCCCCACCGAGAAGCTGGTGCTGCGTTCGCATGCACACGTCCATCACGTAGGGTACGCCATCCTTCTTGAGTATCCGCTTCGCTTCCTCGTTCTCGAGCCCCAGTTGCGCCCAGAACACGGGCGTCTTCTTCGTCCTTTTCTTCAATTCGACGACCTGCCGGGCAATCTCCGGCAGTTCCTCCGAAGGTCTGAAGACTTCCACGACCTCGACGCGCGTCGCCAGTTCAAGAGACAGCTCACCCAATGAAGGATACCCCTTCAGGCCGTGGATGATGTCAGCTGTGGGATTCACGGGTACGACCGTATACCCGTGCTGAATCAGATAAAGGGGCACGGTGTTGGCCTCCTTCGTGGGATTCTTCGACGTGCCGACCACGGCCACAACCTTTGACCGTTTCAGTACCTCGTTCGGTTCGACGGTGCAGCTGACCATGAGTCTACACCCTTCGTTCCCCGTTATATCGCTTGAACGTTACCGTTGCCCTGGCTCCCACCGCTTTAGCAAGAGCAAAGAAAGCAGCCGTTTCAATCTCCTCTGTCAACATCCCTTCCTTGGCGTGCTGCGCGAGTTTCCGGATGCTTTCTCCGTGCTACGCATCAATGGTCCATGACGGTCTGTTTCGGAAGTTGATTTCGTCCTTCTTCATGGCCTCCTGCAGTCCGCTCACTCAGAACACTGGATCGACCAAGATGCGGCTTGTTCGCGTGACGCGAACAAAGGGCTTTATCCTTCAGCCGAAAAGACCATGAGTATTGCCTGGGGCCGAAGAGAAGGCGAAAGTCGACTACGAGCTGCGGGGGAAGACACTCCAGGTCTACCTCTATCTCCTTAGGTACGGCAAGGCGGTCGGCGTCCGCGAGATTCAGAAGGAGCTCGGTTTCTCGAGCCCCAGCGTGGCTTTTCACCACCTAGACAAGCTTGTGGGACTCGGTGTCGTGGAAAAGGACCAGTATGAGCGCTACATCCTCGCCAGGAAGGTCGATTCGGGCATCCTCCACTCGTTCGTGAGCATCCGGGGCCTCACCCTCCCGAGGCTGGGGTTCTACGCGGCCTTCTTCACCACGATCGCCGCGGCCTATCTTCTTGTCAACCGGAACCTACTCGACCTGTATGCTGTGATAGGGACCGCAGGGGGAGCGGCAGTTTTCTGGTACGAAGCATGGCGGGTCTGGAGGAGGAAGCCGTTCTGACGAATAGAACTAATTATGCAGGATGACCCAGTGTGTTACCATGAGGTCTGGAAGGTCTGTTTTGGGGGTCATAGCAGGGGTCCTGCTGGCGTTGGGCGTCGTTGCCCTGGTCGGTTCCGGTCTCAACCCGCACGCCTCGAACACGGGTGAGGTTCCGGCGTCGTACATTTTTTACGGCACCAATCTCTCCACCGCGACCGGCCAGCAAGGACAGGGTTCCATTTTCAGTATCAATGGCTTGGCAACTCCTCCTTCGCAGGTGAGTAGCGTAGCCAAACAGCCGGCCACCCTTACGGGGTTCGTTCTCCTTCCCATATTAGTCGCGTTCTTCCTCGGGTTCGTCCTCTACAGGGTATCCAGGGTGCGCCTCGAGGAAGAGGAACCTCCAGAGGCTGCCTGAATCGTTCTAAGGCTGGACTAGTCTCGGAGCTGTTCGGCTCCATGCCCGTCCATTACTCTGACCACTTTCCCGGAACACATTGAATCTTGCAGGCCGACAGGAGTGACCGAGCCTCTGCCGAGATAAGTCCAAAAAGGAGCGCAAAAAACGGGGCCCAGGAGTCAGGCAGGTTGGTCGCTACGGATTTCGAGAACCGCATCACTGAAGCCGTGGAGAAGGTCAGCGAGAGCATAGTGAGCGTCAGCAGCATGAGGCTGGAACGACACTTCTACGGGGTCGTACCGCTTGAGGGACAGGGGTCTGGGATAGTGCTAGACGGAAAGGGACTCATCATCACGAACAACCACGTCATCGACGGAGCCAACCAGGTGCACGTCGGGCTCAAGGACGGCCGAACCTTCGTCGGAGAGGTGGTGGGGTCAGATGAGGCGACGGATGTGGCTGTCATAAGACTCGACGCGGATGACCTGCCGGCGGCCGACCTGGGGGATTCGGAGTCCCTTAAGGTGGGTCAGTTCGTCCTTGCGATAGGAAACGCACTCGCCCTGCCCGGTGGGCCGACGGTCTCGACGGGCGTTCTGAGCGCGAAGGGAAGACCCCTCCCGGGTTCTGATTTCATTTTCGAGGGGCTCCTGCAGACCGATGCCGCTGTCAACCCGGGCAACAGCGGAGGGCCCCTAGCGGACCTGGACGGCAGAGTGATAGGCATCACGACCATGATGATCCCGTACGCCCAGGGAATGGGCTTCGCGATTCCGATCAACACGGTCAAACGGATCGCCCAAGAGATACTCGAGAAGGGGAACGTCACTAGGCCCTGGATCGGAATATCGGGCGTCGATCTCAATCCACCGCTGGCGCGCAGGTATGGCATTCGTTCGGAGTCTGGGTTCCTTGTCGCCGAGGTGACACCCGGCAGTCCGGCCAGCTTGGCCGGTCTCAGGTCCGGGGACGTGGTCCTCGGCGCCAATGGCGCCGAAGTCAAGCAAACGAAAGACCTTCTCTTCGCGCTCTCGAAGGTCCCTTCCGGCGGCAGCATAAGTCTGGACATCAATAGGATGGGGTCTACAGGGAGGCTTCAGGTCCGGCCCGTGGAATCCCGACAGGCGCAGAGGTTCGGGAACGGGCAACAGGGCTACAGATAATCACCAGCCTCCGAAAAAACCCGCAACTACCGAGACCGTTATCTCATGATTCGCTCTCGCTTCTTCGACTCCGGCATCTGTCTTCGCCGTCGCAGAGGGGCGAGGGAACCCTCCTCTAGGCCGCAGATCAGTCTCCGAACTCGCTAGGTGCTAGAGGTCATGGGACCCCATCGCCAGGCTCCTCCTCTCGTCCAGCGGCGGCCGACCAGGAGCACCGCACCAGCAGCGATCATAACGATTCCCAAGAGAACAGCGATCAGCTTCAGGAGAGTCTCGAGGATGTGGACAATGAAGCTGGCCAGCAAGGCGAGAACTGTGACTCCCAACAGAATGAGCAGTATTCCTACTATCCGCCACTTGTTCACACACGCGCGCCTGTATAATGATATTTAGGCTTGAAGCAGGGACGGATTCTAGGCCATGAGAATGAATCTGACACTAGTGCGGGGCAACCTTTCGGCCTTCAAAGCTTCTGAACAGAACAGGCTCATTGGAGGTAAGAGCGTCTGCTCTCCCACGGAAGCGCGTTGTCCCAAGAAGTCTTAAGTTGAATGGTCCAACGAGCGCGCCACGGCGGCTTGCTTGCACTGCGTCCAGAGGAAGGCAACCTTGGACAAGGTAGTATTAGCCGCAATGGTCTGCCTCGTCGCGCTAAACCTGTTCACCTTCGCAAGAGCCTACCCCGAAATCTTCACTCTGGACTCGGGGTGCTGCGCCAGCCAGGTGCTCGCCAAAGACTTCTCGGCGTACTATGTCGGAGCCTGGAGGCTATTCCACGATACTTCGAACGTGTACACACCAGGAGCGGTAAGCGACGGAGGTCCATCGGTCTACCCCCGACCAGAGTCGTTCAAGTACCTCCCGTCGTTTCTTCTGATCATCTCTCCGTTTCTGCTGCTGAGCTATCAGAACGCCATAGTTGCTTTCGACGCCCTCCAGTTTCTCCTACTTCCGCTCATGGCCGTCATGATCTACAGACTGGTGCGAAGCAAGGGGGTAGCGGTGACTCTGATTGTCGCAGCTTTGGTCCTCCTTCAGCCTTCGCCGGCTCCGCAGTGGGGACTTTCAGTCAGCTACTACTGGCAGTGGGCTGAGGGGCAGACGAAGGTCCTCGAGACATTCCTTCTTCTCCTCTCCTTCTACCTCGGGGCTGCAGCGAAGCCGCGCCTTTCTGGGGCAGCCTTCGGAATAGCTGCGTTTGACCCCAGGTTCGTCCTAATCTCCGTACCACTATTCTTGGTATACAACAGGCGAGAACTCCGCGCGGCGGCATCAAGTGCGGCGGGACTCGTGGTGGTATCGAACCTCGCATTCCTGTCTCCTGGAGTCGGCACTGGGTTCGCGACGATGCTCCTCAATTCGGGCATCACGACTCCCCCCTACTACTACAGCTTCATACCACTCCTTACTGTGGTCTGTCTCACGATCCTGAACACGAAGGAGATTGTGAGCTTGGTTCCCAGGCGCGTCGGCTCTGGTGGAGGACGAGGAGGACTTCAACCCGTTCCAAGGACTGCAGAGGTCGTCCCAGTCTTCATGAGACGGAAACCTTCTTAACCCAAACGTCGGCAGGTCGCACAGAAGGTTGAGGCATTCATGCCGAAGTTCAAGTCCACTACTGAGGCTCTCAAGCTGGTTCACAACCGGGACCAGATTCGGAACATAGGGATAATTGCGCACGTAGACCACGGGAAGACCACAACATCTGACTCGCTTCTCGCAGCTTGCGGGATGTTGAGCCCCAGCGTCGCCGGTCAGGCTCTGGCCCTGGACTACATGGAACTGGAACAACAGCGGCAGATGACAATCAAGGCCGCGAACATCACACTATACTACGAGAAGGACGGTAAGCCGTACGTCATCAACCTGATCGACACCCCGGGGCACATCGACTTCACCGGCAAGGTCACCCGCAGCCTCAGAGCAGTAGACGGAGCCATAGTAGTGGTGGATGCTGTCGAAGGCATCATGACCCAGACCGACACCGTGCTCAGGCAGGCCCTCGAAGAGCGAGTCCGACCGGTCGTCTACATCAACAAGATCGACCGCCTGATCAAGGAGCTCCGACTTTCTCCGGAGAAGATGCAGGATTGGCTTTTCGGCATCGTGAAGGAGTTCAACAAGCTGATTGAAACATACGCTGAGCCCGACTACAAGCAGAAGTGGCAGGTTTCGGTTCAGGACGCTCAGGTGGCCTTTGGATCCTCGAAGGATAGGTGGGGCTTCAACTTCGACACGGCCCGGGCCGCGGGAATGTCGTTCAAGGACATAATCAACGCCTATTCCACGGAATCGACGCAGGAGCTGGGTGCGAAACTCCAGCTTCATGAATCTCTCCTCGGAATGGTGGTGAGGCACCATCCGCCTCCGCACGTCGCCCAGGCCTATCGCATCCCCAAGATCTGGTCCGCAGGCGACCTAAACAGCGAGGTGGGGAAGGCACTGCTGGCCTGCGACGAGAATGGACCGACGGTGATGATGGTGACCAACGTGGTCGTCGACCCCGCCGCGGGCCTGGTAGCCACTGGGCGCCTTTTCTCCGGAAGCGTCTCGAACGGGGACGAGATCTACCTCCTGAACTCAAAGAGGGAGGGGCGGATTCAGTCTGTTCAGATATTCATGGGGTTCCAGAGGGAGATTGTAGATTCTCTCCCTGCCGGCAACATCCCTGCGCTCCTCGGCTTGGACATCAGGTCAGGCGAGACGATTTCAAGCCAGAAGGGGGTCGCTCCCTTCGAGTCGATCCACTATGTGAGTGAGCCCGTGGTAACCGTCGCGGTGGAGGCGAAGCACCCGAGAGACCTCCCGAAGCTCGTCGAAGTGATGCGCAGGCTCAACATAGAAGATCCGAACCTTGTGGTCACGATAAACCAAGAATCCGGCGAGACTCTGATGTCGGGCATGGGTGTCCTACACCTGGAGATCGCCACCACGATGATCCAGCGGGCAGGCCTAGACATTATCACGTCGCCACCCATCATCAACTACAGGGAGACGATCCGCTCGAGGGCGGGTCCCATCATGGCACGCTCTCCGAACAGGCACAACAAGATCTTCATCGAGGTGGAGCCTCTTGAGCCCGACGTCATCGAGCTGATTCGCAATGGCACCCTGAGCGAAAACATCGAGAAGAAGGCGGTCATCAAAGTCCTGCGCGACCACGGCTGGGACCCTGACCAGGCGAGGAACTTCCAGGCGATCGACGAGAGGGGCAACATAATGACCGAATTGACGAAGGGAGTCCAGTTCCTGCAGGAGTCGATGGACTCGATCAGGGCCGGCTTCGATGACATCATGAAGAACGGGCCGCTCGCGTATGAGTTTACCAGAGGCGTAAAAGTCGTCCTTACGAACTACGTTCCCCACGAGGATGCCGCACACAGGACCTATGCCCAGCTGATGCCAGCCTCAAGAAGAGCGATACTCGGAGCGCTGCTCTCAGCCAACCCCACCCTGCTCGAGCCGATTCTGGGCATTGAGGTCAAGGGGCCTACGGACCTTATCGGCGCAGTGACGGGAGTCATCAGCTCCAAGAGGGGAAAGCTCGTCAAGATAGAGCAGAGGGAGGTCATGACCGTCGTCGAAGGAGAGATACCAGCCTCTGAAACCTTCGACCTCAGCGAGAAGATGAGAGGCGCTACGGCAGGCAAGGCCGTCTGGAACACTTACTTCAAGACCTGGCAGGCAGTCCCGCAGAGCATGCTGTGGGGGTTGGTGACAGAGATCAGGAAGCGCAAAGGCCTCCCACCCGACCCTCCAAAGGCCGAAGAGTTCATCGACAGGGAGTAGAAACGCAAGGCCCAGGGATGCTGTCGTCCCATTATGCATGCCCCCCAAGGGTTGGATCTTCGGCACTAGGGTGCTGACAGTCGTGACTGTTGTCTGTGGAGCATTCTTCGTACTTCCTTCTACACTAAACAGATAGCGTGGACCATGGTCACAGGTTTATCTTGCGCCATCCGGCGGCCCTGGAAGCGCGACCTCGGTTTGGAGATCAAGTCCTACGACCTCGACCTCGACGTGGACTTCAGGAAGTCCCTCGTGGAGGGTTCCGTCGAAATCAAGGTGAAGTCCGTCGAGAGTCCCTTCAAGCTCGACGCGGCAGCCATGGAGATCAGGGCCGTGACGATTGGCGACAAAACGTCCCGATTCTCCTACGATTCTGTCAGGGGAAGGCTGACCATCCCTGGTGTTCCGAGGAAGGAGTCGCAAGTGGGCGTCAGGTTCACGAAGCGCGTCAGGGACGATGTGATCTTCGGCCTCTACAAGTCGAAGTACGGGAAAGAACACTTTCTTGTCACAGACCTGGAGCCCGCAGAGGCAAAGACCGTCTTCCCCTGCGTGGATGAGCCTTCGTACAAGGCCATCTTCAGGCTTCATGTCGTCACCGATGAAGGACTCTCAGTCATCTCCAACACGCGAGTCGTCTCGAAGAAGACGAAGAAGGGAAGGGTCAGTTACTCCTTCGAGCCGACGCCCAAGATGTCAACGTACCTATTCTTCATGGGGGTAGGGAAATTCGAGGAAACGACCACGATGTCAGGGAAGGTCAGCGTCATCGCAGCCTCCCGACCCGGACAGGGGAAGGATTCCGAGTTCATCAGAGAGATCTCTGCAGCAGTTCTGAAGGATTACGAGGGCTACTTCGGGATTCCGTACCCGCTCTCGAAGCTGCACCTCGTGGCGCTACCCGAGTACCACACGGGTGCGATGGAGAACTGGGGGGCGATTACTTCCAGGGAACCCTATGTCATCGTACGGAGCGACGCGAGCGACTCCGATCGCAGAGGCGCGGCCCGGGTCATGGCCCACGAGATTGCCCACCAGTGGTTCGGTGACCTCGTCACAATGAAGTGGTGGGACGACGTGTGGCTCAACGAAAGCTTCGCGACCTTCATGGAGGCCAAGGTTCTCGACCGGTTACACCCCGATTGGGACACGTGGCGGGATTTCCTCCGCATGGATACGTTCCGGTCGCTCAACGCGGACGCCCTCTCACAGACTCATCCAATCCAGGTCAAGGTCAAGAGTGTGGAAGAGATCGGTTCGATCTTCGACGCAATCAGCTACGGCAAGGGGGCGTCGGTGCTAAGGATGCTCGAGTCATATGTCGGCGAAGAGGCATTTAGGAAGGGTGTCTCAGCGTACCTGAAGAGGTTCAGCTATTCGAACGCCTCAGGCGCGGACTTGTGGATGTCTCTCGCAAAGGCGTCGGGGCTCCCAGTCACGAGGGTCGCGAGGGCCTGGATAACCAAGCCTGGCTTCCCCCTAATCCGGGCAGAGACATCGGATCGCGGGGTGAGCTTCAACCAGGCGAAGTTCTCCCTCTCCGGAAAGGAGTCGGATGAGCTCTGGCCGATTCCCCTGACCCTCCAGGCGGACGGCAAGCGGCAGTCCCTTCTCTTGGACAGGAGGTCAGCCTCGGTCAAGGCCGAGAGGCCGGAGAAGGTCCTCGTGAACCCGCGCAGAACTGGCTTCTACAGTGTGCTCTACGACGAGCGGATGTATGATCAGCTTGCCGAGAGCTTCGCAGCGCTACACTCGCACGACAGGGCAGGCGTCCTGAACGACCTCTACCTCTTCCTTCAGGCAGGGATGGTCCCGCCTAGGCAGTACTTCAGGTTCGCCGCTCTTAGCGGGAAGGTCGTCGATCCCCTCCTCGCTCTTGCGGTCAGCGACCATTTCGTGAATCTCAGGGCGATTGCCGACGATTCCGGCATCGTAATGAAAGGGTGGTCCGCGTTCTTCACATCTCAGGTCCGCATGCTCGGTCTCGCGAGGAAGCAGGGGGAGAACGAAAACCTAGGAATGGTGAGGGAGGTGATCACTGCCCAGCTTGTCAAGACCGATGAGAGATACGCGCGGAAGCTCGCCCAGAGATTCGAACAATTCGCCTCGGCCGATGCGAACTTGAAGACAGCGATCGCCACCGCCTATGCTATGGCTAGAGGCAAGGAGGCATTCGGGCCTCTTCTCGAGCTGGTGAAGAATGCCAAAAGCGAGGCTGATCGAGCCAGGGTCTATGCTGCTCTCACTTCCTTCGAGGATCCAGCGCTCGTCAGGAGGACCCTTGAGCTCACTATCAGTGGGGAAGTCAGCCGTTCCGACACGGGATACGCCTTGCCACTTGCCGCCTCAAACCCGAGGGCACTGGGCGCCCTCTGGGAATGGATCAAATCTCGATACGACCGCTTAAGGGACCTCTACGGCGGTTCGCAGCAGTTCTACCTCTATCTGAACGCAGTCCTTCCGCGGTGCGGGATAGGTCACGAAGCGGACGTCCGCCAGTTCATTTCCGGAAAGCGGTACAAGGACGGGGAGATGATCTTCCGCAGGGCTTTTGAACTCCTCGACGTCAACTCCAGACTCCGAGAAAGACTTCTCGCTGCATAGGGAAACCTTCAGGGCCGACAAGGACAACTGGGTCCGAAGTCCAAAGCGTCCTTTGTCTCCCGAAGCTATTCCTTCTGAGGCACAAAACGGATTGAGAGGCTCCCTGTCCCGTTCCTCTTCGCGAGGTTGAGTATCAGCGGGGTGATGCGCTCGATGACCTGCGCCTCGCTGAGAGGTCCGGCGTAGAGCGGTCTGAGACTGGGGATGCTCCTTATGATTCCTGCAGCTTCGCTGAAGGTCTCCTTCGAGTCGGCCGCAACCACAACGTCAAGTCTTAATGCCTCGGGCCTCTTGAAAAACGTCGCAGAGATGTTGTTGAAGGCTGTGGCCACCCTGCTCTTTGGAAGCTTGTCCGCCAGCATCTCGGCCGCGGACCCTCTCTCGAGCCCGTAGGACAGCATCCCGTTCTCGAGCCTCATAGGGTTGATGACCGATATGACCAGCTTGCCTGAGAGCTCGTTGGTGAGAGACGACATCGAGTCTATGGCGAAGAACGGTACCGCGGCTATCGCGGAATCGCACTCCCTGGCAGCGGTCGAGTAGTCTGCACCCTTGGCGCTCTTGATTCTCGCTGCGGATGCCTTCGCCTTGGCCGGGTCCCTCGAGCCGATTATCACTTCGTGGCTCTTGGCGAGTCGCTCCCCGAGGCCGCTCCCCATGCTCCCGGTCCCACCGAATATTGCGATCTTCATTCTTCGAGTCTCATCTGGCTCTTCGTTTCTGGGCTTCTTGTAAACCTGGTGTCCAGCGACTCCTTGATTCTGTCTGCCCTCTTCCAGCCGATCCCCCGGGTCATGGCCAGCTCTCCGGCAGTCAGGCTCAAGACACTCCGTGGGGTCCCGTACTTCATCAGCAGTCTTTCTGCTAGCTTCCTGCCGACACCGGGTATGGAAGAGACTAGGTAGAGCTGCTGCTGCGGGACGTTTTTGGTCTTGGGAGGTACCGGGAATGGTACGGTTGAGAGTGGCTTGGACCTGATGAAGCTGAGAAGCTCCGCGATGGCCATTGCGGTCTCCTTCACGTTGGCCGTGTAGATGACCCTTAGTCCGTAGGCGAGCGTTACGTTGGCAATCGCGCCGTAGAATGATTTCAGGTTCTTCGCGAGGTGCTCCACCTCCGTGGAGTCCCCTTCGACGAGTAGGTAGGGCTTCGCATAACGCGCGGAGATACCTGCTGCCTGGTAGAACAGGCGAGAGTCGTAGATGGACGAGACGAGGTCGCGGACCGACTTCCTCTCGACGGCTATCTCTGGGTTCAGAATGTAGTCGGCCACGGGAAGCCGGCTGAAGTAGACCCTGACGTTGAGCTTCGAGAGCTCCTCCGGAACGCCACTTGCTCTTTCCCGCTCGTCAGCAACGACTCGAGAGGGGATCATGGCAAGAAGGTGGGCAGCAGGAAGTAAAAGGAGTAAACCGCGAACGCGAACGTCAGGACGGCGACGACCGCAACAACTTTGTCAACTGTCCTGGCTCGGTACTCGGCGAGGGACGTCGGTCGTGCTACAGCGCCGTATGCCCTCGACTCCATCGCCTCGGCTAGTTCCCCGCTTCTGACGACTGCGTTGACCACAAGCGGAATCAAGATGGGAATCATGTTCCTGACCCTCCTCAGGAGGTTCCCCTTCTCGAGTTCCAGTCCTCTCGACTTCTGAGCATCCATTATCTGCAACGCGTCGAGCATCATCACCGGGATGAACCTGACCGCAGTGACGAAGGCGAAAACCACATCCCTGGGCAGCCTGAACATCTTCATCACCTGCTCGAGCTCGTCCGGAGACGTGGTGATGAAGAAGAGGCTCGTTGAGACCACTATGGCCACGAACCTGGAGGCGTAGAGCGCCGACGTCTCTAGATTCCTGGTGAAGACTATGTTGATGATGAATATGAAGACAGAGAACGTTGCGGTCAGGACCATCGTCCTCGCGACTCTCCTCAGGACGGTCGCGATCGCGGCAACTGCGACCATGAACGCAAGAACTATCGCGAGCTGGAATACAGACCTCACCATCAGCGTCGTCACGAACATCAGGGCGGAAATCAGCAGCTTGACCCTCGGGTCCAGCCTGTGATATTTCGAGGTGCCCTTCCTGAAAATGAAACCCCCGCTGAGCCACATCATGTCATTGCTGGCCTCCCTCTATCCAACGCCTCGCCTCCAGGGCATCGACGAAAGGTGACCCCGGCCTCCTTGCTAGGGCCTGATAGAATGAGACGAGCTGGGGCTGGGCCACTCTCGCAGACTCCAGCATTTCCTTCTTCGCCATCACTTCCTTGGCCAGCCCGTCGGCGACAATGCGGCCTGACTTCATCACGACGACCCTCGGCTGAAGAGGCCATAGGAACTCTATGTCGTGCGACACCACGATCACGGTCTTGCCAGTTGAGCCGAGCATCCTGATTGTTCCCACAAGCTTCTCCTTCTGAATAGCGTCCTGGCCCACCGTCGGCTCGTCCAGAATCACCACCCCCGGGTCCCAAGCGAGAATACAGGCCAAGGTCAGCCTCTTCTTTTCGCCCCCGCTCAGGACCAACGGTGACGACTTCCTGTACTCTTCCAGCCCGAAGAGTTGGAGCCCCCAGGAGACCCTCTGTTCGACCAGATGCGGAGGGAATCCGAAGTTCCTGAGAGCGAAGGCCATCTCTTCCTCAACGCTTTCGGAGAAGAGTTGATGGTCCGGGTTCTGAAAGGCGACCCCGACTTTCCTCGATAGGGTCGCCGTGCTCGTCGTGCGCGTGTCGACTTCATCCACGAGGACCGTACCGGAGGTGGGCTTGAGAAGGCCGGTCACGTGCTTGACTAGGGTCGTCTTGCCTGCCCCATTCTCGCCCACGATCGCTACCGTCTCGCCCGCGTCGACCTTCAGAGTGATGCCGTCGAGCGCCTTCACGCCGTTGTCATGGACAAACGTCACGTCACTGAACTCTATCACGCGCCCTTCCTCTCCACGGTCGAAGCGAGCTCTGCCGCACTGAGGAGCCTATCGTCTGGCGCGAGCCCATCCTTCGCAAGCATCTTCTGCAATCGGGTCACCGCAGGAACCGAGACCCCGTATCCATCGGCTTCTTCGCCGAAGAGAACGTCGCGGGGCGTCCCGTCGAGGACCTTCGCCCCTGCATTCATCACGACTATCCGGTCAGCCACTTTGACTAGCAGATCCAACCGGTGCTCGACTACTACGAAGGTCGTGCCCAGCTGTTTCCTCAGACTTGCCACAAGGTCGACTAGCTCCATCGCAGTCTTGGGGTCAAGAAGGGACGTCGGCTCGTCCAGTATGATCAATCTAGGCCTCATGGCTAGCACACCCGCAAGCGCGACCCTCTGCTTCTGTCCGTCGGAGAGTTCGTGAGGCGCCCTCTGGGAGAGGTTCTCGATTCCAAGGAGGTCTATCGCCTCGTCGACCCTTCTTCTCATCTCTGGCCTGGGAACGCCTAGGTTCTCCAGTCCGAATGCGACGTCTCTTTCTACGGTGAACATGAAGATCTGATTCTCAGGGTTCTGGAATAGGAAACCGACGGTCTGTGCGAGGTCACGCATCGACGAGGCCCTCACGCTGGAGCCAGCCACGCGGACATCGCCAGAGTATTCTCCCGTGTACATGTGTGGGATAAGCCCGTTGATCGCCCTGAGCAGGGTCGATTTCCCACAGCCGGAAGGTCCTGCTAGGACTACGACCTCGCCTTCGCTGACTGCCAGATCGAAATCGACGACAGCCTTCCTCGGCGAGTCAGGGTAACGAAAGCTCAGCTTGTCTAGCTCGAGTAGGTTTACCAATTTCCTTCTCCGGGTTGCCGCCCTGGCTCGCAGGAGTAGGCAGTGAGAGACCCTGTCAAAGCGACATGCCCCGGGCAAAGACAGGGTGGTATCTCGAGACGATCGCCCTTGCTACTGAATAGGCCAGAGGAACCGTGTATAGTGTCAAGGTGAGGTTGAAGAACCCAACGAGAACCAAAGTGCCGGGCACAGCGCTCACTGGCATGCTGAACCCGACCGGGTAAGGTTGGGGCAGGACTGCACCATTCACGAAGGTCATCACCGCCGTCCTGAGGGCTGCGCCTGCAGCAGTCGCAGAGACCCATGTAACGATAGGTTTCCAATTCCCTCTCTTACTCACCTTCTGCGCCGCAAGAACCCCGAGAATCATTGAAAGTTGGGCAATCAGGTTGTACAGAGGTCCAGTTGGAAGAGCCCCGGGATGAAATTCAAGGATGAGCGCGTTAAGGGCCGCCACAGTTGCCCCGTTCCAGAAACCCATAAGGATCACGGCTACGAGAATAGGGACCTCCCATACCTCGTAGTTCAGAAAGCTGGCGTACGGAGCGGGAACGGCGAGGGCAAAGTTCAGCACGATAGCGAGCGCCGTGAACATGGCAATCAAGCTGACTCTTTGAGAACGATGCATGGCTGCTAATTCGACTGGCGCGCCGGCGGTATCCTTATAATTCTTTGGTAAACACCACAAACGTGGTAACATGACAAGGACGCCATCTCATCTGTGGACCCTCATCGAGCTGTATCAGCGGGGCGCGGCGAGCCAGACTCTCGAACTTACGACATCCGAACTGTCACATGAGCTTGGTCTCAGCCAGCAGGGCGTGTCGAAGCATCTACTGCAGTTGGAGAAGGAGGGTCTGATCGAGAGGAAAAGGAGTGGCAGGAGGACGGGGGTTCTGGTGTCTCGGGCAGGCGCGGACCGAGTTCTATCTGTTTACTCGAGGCTTAGGACCGCAATAGAGGGTAAGGTTGGGGTGCTGGACTTCCATGGTACGCTCTTCACCGGATTGGGCGAGGGTGGCTACTACGTTTCCCTCGCAGGATACAAGCGACAGTTCGTAAAGCTCCTGGGGTTCGAACCCTTCCCAGGAACCCTGAACCTCACAATCGGTCCGGGAGAGATTGAGCTCAGGAAGCAACTGGACTTTCTGGACGCGTTGGAGCTTTCAGGATTCAGCCACGGTGGAAGGAGCTACGGCCCTGCCAAGTGCTTCAAGGCGAAGGTGGAGTCAAAGTACGATGCCGGTGCCTTGATCATCGAGAGAACGCACCATAGTGAATCAGTGCTGGAGATGATATCGCCTTTTGATCTGAGGAAGACCCTTTCTCTGAAGGACGGCGATCGGGTTCACGTGACGGTGTACACTGGAGACTAATATCCTGACTGTGACTGATGGCGATTCGCTTATCTAGACTCGGTAAGAACTTGTCTGCGATGCCTTCCGCTGCAGAGGAGATTTTAGTTCTCGTCGACGAGAGGGACAACCAAGTAGGGACCGACACCAGAGAGAACTGTCACTTTGGCAATGGTAAGAGGCACAGGGCCTACACCGTATTCCTTTTTCACGGAGACAAGTTTCTGTTGCAACGGAGAAACATGAAGAAGCTACTATGGCCGGGAGCCTGGGACGTCTCGTTCACAAGTCACGTCTATCCTGGGGAGACCTACAGCCAGGCGGCAGTCCGCAAGGGACTCCAAGAGTTGAACGCTAGCGTAGGGGACCTGACTGACGTCCACTCATTCGTGTATTTTGCTCCTCAGGGTAAGAATGCCGAAAATGAGTTCTGCCGGTTGCTGGTCGGCTCCTTCGACGGAAGGGTGAAGCCCAACCCGGACGAGATTATGGCCGTGAGGTGGGCCACGGTCAAGGAGGTCGCGAAGGACCTCGCCGCTCATCCTGATTCGTACACGCCGTGGTTCAGGCTGTCATTCGAAGGCTTTGTGAAGAACCCGATTTCCAAGAAGTACGGGGCGTAAGTCGCAGTCTCATGCGACTTCGCGAATCTCCGCGCCCAACAATTCGGTCAGCCTCTTCAGGCAGCCTTTCACTGCTTCGTCCTCGGTAGCAGGTGTGGAGAAGGAAGCTGCCGTCGCGTGCCCCCCTCCATGTCCCCCTAGGCTCCTCGCGACTTCTTCGGCTACCTGGGTCCCCAGCTGCACCTTCGTCAGGTCTGAGAACCTCTGGGTCGACCTCATGCTGACCCTCGTCTCCCCTTCCGACTCTCCCCCTACGATCGCGACGTCCGCTCCAAGAGAGATCAGCGACCTTGCAACGTGCGCCTGAAAGGAACCAATCATGCTTGTGGAGGTTGTCCAGTCCCCTACCCTGTAGACTTTCAGCCTTTGGGCACCCTTCAACTTTGCCATCACCTCTCCGTAGTCCGGCTCGATCCTCAGGTCTCTCCTGGCTTCGATGACGTCCGCTCCCATATCGAGGAGCTTCACCACAGTCCTTAGCCCCTTACCATTTGCTATCGCAAGGTGCGAGGAGTCGAAGACTATGGCATCGAGGAGCGCCTGGGCGGTCATGGGATCAATCTTGGCCTCGGCTTCTGAGAAGAGCTTGAAGACGACCTCGGCTGCAGACGTAGCCTGCTCGTCGACTACCACGTGGTCATAGAGCTTCGCATCACGGTAGGGATGGTGGTCCACGAGGACCCTGACGCCCTTGCTTATCTCCATCTTTCCTCTCCAGTCCTTCAGAAGCTCTGCGTCGCCGACATCCACGGCTACGTACAGGTCATAGTCATCCACGCTATCCTGGATGACCTTATGTAGAAACTTCCTTGCCAACCTTAATGTCAGAGTGGTCATGCCTTCCGGGGTCACGACATCCACCTCGCAATTGGGAGCGATATCCCTCAGGAGCGAAGAGAGGGCGTAGGCGGAGAGGTATGCATCAGCGTCTGCGTTCCGGTGACAAATGACAGCGGCCCTTTTCAGATTCTTGGGGTCCACGAAAGGAAAACTGCCCGGGACCGCTTCCCTAGTCAAGGGAGGGTGGAGTCCTAGGCGTCCCCGGGGGGCTGCTCTTGAGCTGGTTTGCCTTTGACGGCGTCGTCGATCTTGGCTTGGAGCTCTTTCAGGTTTTGTCTAAATCTGCCTTCTTGCTTCGCAAGGACGCTCTTCCTTGTGCTTCCGAGCTCCTTCCTCTCGCTTAGTTCCTTGACCATCGCGTCCTTCTCGACCTTGACGAGCAGGTTTCCGGCGAACTTGTAAATGATCTCTGAGGCCGCGGCCTTTGTGAGCTCCTCGAGCGCCTTCTCTGTCTCGGCAAATTCCATCTCAACCTGCTGCTTCTGAATGAGCACTGCCTGCAGATTCTGTTGCACCTGGTCGTAGCGCGCCAACTGCTCTCTGATGTACGGCGGAAGCTCTGGCTGACTCAATTCTTGAATCGTCGACCCCGTTGGTCATTTAAAGTCTTTCGAGGGACCAGCCATGCTCCTTATCTTCTCGAGGATCACTCGTGCTTTGTCCGCGACTTCCCCAGGCTGTTCGCCTTCAATCTTCAGAAGGCAGACTCCGTTCCTCAAGATCGCTGAGGGGATTGCTCGCTTGATGCCCTCGGCCGTAGCCCTGTCTGCCCTGAACGATATCCTGAGCTCGACCGATTCTATCGGCCTATCTAACTTTCGACGGGCTAAGGTCGTAGGCGCCCCCGGCTACTGTGTATCCACACGACTTGCACTTCCAAATCCCTGACGATGCCCGCTTAAGCTTCACGCCCGAGCATGAGGGGCACTCCCTCGCCGCCTTCAGCGTCCTGAAGATCCGCGCGTACCTCTTCCTGAGCGTGCCGCCGTACTTTGCTCCTAGGCCCCTGAGCTGCTCCTTGGCCCGCGGCATTACTTCGTCGCTTCCAGTATCTGGGCACGGATCTCTTTGCCGATCCTGATCGATGTGTCTGCGGCCTCGAGCACTTGGGCGGGGGTGATCGTGCTCGCTTCTCCCTTCTGACTCGCGCAGACGTTGCCGTCGTCGTCAGTCGTTACGGTGATCCGCATGTCCATCGCGCACTCTTCCTCGGAGTTGGGGTCGACCACGAGGATGTCACCAATTCTGGCCAGCGTGACCGAAACGGGGGTCCTTTCGACAGGTACGGGTATCATCTCGTCTTTCGCGACAACCTTGTCGTTCTCGACGACATACTTCTTCATCTTCGCGGTCCTGAGCGCCGAAACGACAGCGTAGCTCATCGCATCGAAGAGGTTGCCGTCTACGTTCATAATGTTGACGTCGACGAACACTGTGTACACCGTCTTGCCCTCAATAATGCACAGCTTCTTGAGGTCAACCATCTCTGACTCGCGGACACCTCTGTCGACGACCCTCGCCAGCTCAATCGCCTCTTCGGAAGGGGGACCCGGCTCCGCGTAAGGCGAAGCCATTGGAAGTATCTCCGCGTTGACCACGAGCAGCCCCTGATTTGGGGTGTCCGGGAATGGGGTCCCCGTCGCGATCTTGACGCCAGCTATGACCTCGGTGTTCCCTAGAGTTACGATCGCCGAACCGTTCGCCTTCTGGATTACGCCGGTCTGGATCGTTATCGGCCTGTGCTGGTCGGGAGTCCTTTCGTCGAGCCTCTTGCCCCTCGCGAGCAGCCCGACCATCTGTGCCTTCCTTATCGTTTCGACGACGTAATTCTTCTTCATCGACATCCTACTCTGTAACCTCCTCCACTTCTGCCGAAGCCGGTTCGCCGCTGAAGAACTTCTTTGTCAGTGCCTCTCTCTGCATCGCGTAGACCTCCTTCCCCTTCGCGATTGCCAGTTCGAACGCCTTCTGGAAGTTCTCTCGCGTGTAGTCCCCGTCCACCTGCAACAGCGTCACCAGGTTGAGGTTGGGCATGATCGCAACTGGCATGTCTCCGCTCCCTTCCTTGTCCTCGGCGTCGTCCAGGTCGGCGACGACCTGCGAATCGACGATCCCGCACGAGCACCCGACGACGAGGTCCCTCATGTCGATGCCTGCGTCGGCCAGAGCGAGCGACGCGGCAGTGATGCCGGCGACCCTTGAGCCTCCGTCCGATTGTAACACCTCAATCCAGACCTCTATCGCGGTCCTCGGGTAGTTTTCGACGATTACAGCCGGCACGAGAGCCTCCCTTATCACCTTGGAGATCTCTATCTCCCTCCTGGAGGGTGCCGGATTCTTTCTTTCGTCAACTGAGAAGGGCGCCATGTGGTACCTGGTCCTGAGCAGGGCCCTGTCAGGCAGGACTTGGTGCTTCGGGTGGACTTCCTTCGGACCGTAGACCGCGGCCATGATCTTGTTCTTGCCCCACTGAATGTACGCCGAGCCGTCTGCGTTCTTCAGCAGGCCGACCTCCAAGGAGATTGGCCTAAGCTCGTCCCACTTCCGGCCGTCGAGTCTCTTTCCGTCCTCGCGGATGAGCTTCCGTTTAGCTTCCACTGCTGCTCCCTCCAAGGTATTCCTCGACCTTTCCCGTCAGATTCGCACCGTGCACTTCCTTGTCTATCATCTTGATTACGTTCGCCGTCTTCACAATCCCCTCCGGCGTCCCGACCACGACTATGACCCCGTTCTGTCCGACCTGGACGTCGCAGCCGGTCCTCTCGCTGATTAGATTGATCATCGAACCCCTTCTCCCGATAAGCCGGGGCACCTTTGTGGGTGACATCTTAATGATTTCGCCCTCAGAAATCTTCCCGTACCCCTCTCCCCTTATGCTCAACTGGGGATCCCTGGACCTGTCGAAAGACTCGATCCTCGCTCCTATGACGTCGCCGATCCTGAATTTCGAGCTCAGGTCGTGAGTGGCGGGGGAGAACTCTCTTCCGAAAACGAACGAAGCGGGGAGGAACCCGTCGAAACATGAATTGATGTCGACTACCCATCCGAAGCCGTTTATGTCGACCACCTTTCCGATTACCTGGTCCTCAGACTTGGGGATGTACGGACCCGTGAGCGGGTTGAGCTTGACGCCCTCCTGGCTCACTTCGGCGAGGCCGACCCTTAGCGCCACGTACTCGTCGCCTCTCTTCTCGATGTAGCTCCCGTAGCGATAGTTCCCTCTGGTTATCACGTCTCCGGGAATCACCTGCTTCCTCTCTATCGTTGGCAAATCGCTATCTCACTACTGAAACCTGCGCCGCTCCTTTCGTCGTAGAACCGAGGCGGTCCAGCAGGCCAGGCTGTCCGCCAGCTGGTATTTCTACTATTGCAGAAAGCGCCCCGTCGGCGCCCCAGTCCTCCTTCAAGATGTCTCCGAAGTTCTTCAGTATTCCTATTGTCTGCCCCGCGTACTGGGCCGCGACCTTCACCTGGAGCTTCACCTTTTCGGACTTCAAGGGAAGGATCACCCTTAGCTCCTCGATCACCAGCTTCATCTGCTCGTTCACGTCCCGAAACGGGTCTATCGTCACCCTGGCATCCTGCATCGCCTGTTCGATCCTCAGCGGGGGGTGAGGAAGCGAAGTCTTGGGGTCGACGAAATTCTTCGAGATCAACGCCACCACTGCCTTCCTCTTCTCTTCGGTGAGCCTCTTCCTCTGCTCCTGTGTCAAGTTCAGTTCGCCGCGCTTGAGCACCTCCAGAGCCGCCTTGGCGTGGTCGTCGGTGCCGAAATGCTTCTTCAGCTTCTCGCTGTTGGCCCTGAGGCCCTTGGTGGAGTCCGCGTATACCTCATCGAAGACGATGACCTGAGACGGTTCCACGTTCCTCCCCTGCTTGAAGCTCAGCGCCGAGTCGGGGTTGACGAGTATCTCGAAGTGATCCCCCTCCAGCGTCAGACGGACGGTGGTGAACTTTGATGCTTCTCTCGTCCTCGGCTTGAACTCCCCACCCCCGTGCCCGAAGGACCCGCTCAAACGCGAACGCTGTTACCTAGGAGCTCTTTGCAGAGGACTTGTCAGACTTCGTCCTTGCGCTCGATGCACTCTTACCCACCTCTTCCTCCGTTAGCCTCCTCATCTTCTTGGACACTGCGTCCACGACCGCGACCTTGATGTGCGAGGTGCCCGTCTTGTCCTCGCTCACGAGGTAAATGCATTCGATGGCCAGTGTGGCTGCAGCATCAAGAGACAGGTCTGCGTTGTAGTTCTTCTCGAGGTAGTCGTTGACTTGGTCGCTCCCCTGCCCAATCGCGATCGCATGGAAGCCTGAGTAGGTTCCCGTTGGGTCCGCCAGGTAGACAACTGGTCCGTTGTTCTCGTCGACCCCGGCGATTATGAGTGAGACTCCGAAGGGCCTTACGCCGGCGTACTGTGTGTACTGCTGATTCATGTCAGCGATGCGCTTTGCTATCGCCTCGACGTCGACTGGCTCATCGTAGATCAACCTGTTGCTCTGAGCCATGACCCTTGCGCTGTCGACTTGTATGCGCGCGTCAGGTATGTATCCGGCTCCGACGGCTCCTACATGATCGTCGATCTGGAACATCTTGATTACGGAGTCGTCGCTCTGGAGCTTCCGCCCCTTTTCCTCCACGGCCAGCACAATCCCTTCCTTGGTCCTGATGCCGACCGCGAGGCTTCCACGTCTCACCGTCTCGAGGGCGTACTCGACTTGGTACAGGCGCCCGTCGGGCGAGAATATGGTGATCGCCCTGTCGTATCCTGCCGAAGGTGCAAACATTCTCTTTTTCTTAACTCCTTTTGTCCGATGCCCTCGGCTCCACATTTAAACCCTTTTCCCAGATTGACCCGTTTGGGGTCTTGAGGCAGAGGTCCATGCGGGTTCCTCCTCTGACGGACTTCTGAACGCAAGGTAGGATTCATCTCCGAAGGTTCATATCCAGACTCATTCGGTCGTTTCTGTTCTTGGTCAGAGTCCTGGCGGCCAACAATTACCCAACCACGGAGCGCTTCGGAGGACTGTCGAGATAGGTGCATGGTTTGCCTGTCCAGAAGGTGATCTTCGCGTCTCACGTTATGGACAGCCTCCTGACCTACTCGCGGATGGCTTATCCGAACGAGGGGATCCTAATCCTCCGGGGAAAGTCGAAGAAGGGCGTGGTCGAGGTCACGAGCGTGATGGTCCCTCCGGCAGCAGTGCACGCCCACTCTTACTCATCCTTCAGCTGGTTCATGCTCCCCGTTGACATGTCCTACATGGGGGTTGCCCATTCCCACCCGTCCGGGAACGCCAACCCCTCTCACGAGGACAGGCTCCACTCAATGGGAAAGATCATGGTGATAATGGGATATCCCTACGGCGACTCATCGCACGTCGGGGTTTTCGACTACAACGGGAATAGGGTCCCATTTGAAGTGCGTCCTAGCGCCGCAGAACCTTAAATATCATGAGAGCAGAACCTCTCTCAGGCGAACAAACACGTCGCAATACAGCAAAGGTCAGACATGGGGCGCCCTAAAGAAGGCCTGGAGAGGCTACAAGGTCGGCAAGGTTCAGAAGAACACGGCGGACATGAAGAAATACGCTGAGCGTATCAGGGCTCTCCAAGGCGAACTGGGTCTCATCCAAGCGAAATTCCCTGAGCTAGGTCTTAACTGACCTAACTCACTCCCTTTATCCAAATTCTGTCGCGTGGTTCGTTACTATCTGGTTCCGGAGATCCTGCGCCTGCTGAAGCGTGAAGTCCGGCTCGGTCGAGACCATGAGCAGCTTGTTCCCGATGCTGAAGGTCAGGATGCTTACCCTTTCTCTCTTCATGAAGGTGTACTGGCTTCGCCCGAAGAACCTATCCCAGGTCTTGTCTGTGTTGAGCTGAATCGTCATATTCGCGATTAGTCGCAGGTCCTCGCTTCGAGGCTCCAGCGACGATATCCCCCTTCGCATACCGCCGGCAATCTGCCTCCCTGTTTCATCGAGAATCGCTGCATACCTAACTCGCCTGTCGAACTTGTACATCTCTGTGCAGACTTTCTCGTACTGAACCTGCATCATGGCTAAACAGATAACAGCGCTTCAAATATAAAAACAATCATCAAGGAGTCAGGAACGACTCGATTTTAGATCTTCGTCTTGCGCAGACGCGTGGCTGGTTCATAGAACATGATGCGTTTGTGCATCATGTTTGACTTTGGCTTAGAAGAGCCTTCCGAGACTGTATCAACACCAACAATGGTCCTTGAATTAGCGACTGTCTTGCTTGGCGCCTTCGTTGGCGTCGCGGCGGTGCTGTATGCCGCACCAAAGGGCTACTTGGGACACCCGAGGAAGAAGCTATCCATAGATTCGGTGACATCACTCGAATCCTACACTCCGTCGACGGAGCAGGCAGTGGGGGTTCCGGCTGCGGTGGCAACAACCGTGGCTGAGCCTGCTCCGTCCCCAGTCCAGGCAATCTACGAGACTGTGCAGCCGACACCTGCCCCAGTCCAGTACGCCGCACCATTCCGGTACACTGCTTCCCTCGGAGCACCATCCATCTCTAAGAAGCCGACACGGACGTACAGGCGCAGAACTGCTCCAGTCAGGAGCACCGCGGCTTCTAAGACATCACTGAAGACGAAGACTAAGAAGCGCTAAGCGAGAAAGAGAGAAGAAGAGCGTGGGTTACGGTCGGAAACGCCCATAAACCCACCCTCTGCCCATTTTCCTTAGGATGCCAAACGAGCCGCTCATAGGGCTCCACATATCAGCAGAGAAGTCTCTTGACTTAGCATTAGACAGAGCTCAGGAAATTGGGTGCACGACCTTCCAGATCTTCACCAGGAACCCACGTGCCTGGAGCTTCAAGCCCCTTGAGAAGGACCAGGCTAAGGTGTTCCTTGACAAAAGGAAGAGGTTGGGATTCAGATTCCTGGTCGCTCACATGCCGTACCTTCCCAACCTCGCTTCTCCGGACAGGGCGACGATGAAGGCGAGCAGGCTCTCACTCGTCGAGGAGGTGAGGAGGTGCGACGCCCTCGGAATCGACTACTTGGTGACACACCTGGGGAGCCACTTGGGCAATGGAACCATGCTCGGCGTGAAGAATGTCTCCGATGCGGTCAACCAGGCAATCGCTTCAAGTGATGGGGGTACTATCATCTTACTCGAGAACATGGCGGGTCAGAAGAACAGCGTGGGCTCAAGGTTCGAAGAGCTGAGACTCATCCTAGACCGGATAGAGTTAGGAGAGAGGGTCGGGGTCTGTCTGGACACCTGCCACGCCTTCGCCTCCGGGTTCGACCTCTCGGGACCAGAGGCGGTGAGCCAGTCAATGGCTATCTTCGAAGACTCTGTCGGCTTCGACTGCATCAAGGTGATCCATCTGAACGACTCGAAGGGCGTCTTGGGTAGCAACCTCGACAGACATGAGAACCTCGGGAAAGGGAAGATCGGATTGAAGGGGATGAAGGCGTTCCTCCACTACGAGGGGGTGGCAGAACGACCCCTGATCATGGAGACGCCCCATGACGACCTGAAAGGGATGAAACAGAGCCTTTCTCTCGTCCGCTCGCTCCTCGGGTGACCGCTTCGTTCAGAGTCAAATACCCGCAATGTCGCGAGCAGTGACGCGGGCCCGTAGCTTAGTTCCAAAAGGAGTGCAATCAGGTAGAGCATCGGGCTTTTAACCCGAGGGTCAGGAGACGCCCCCGAAACGGGTTCGATTCCCGTCGGGCCCGCA
>JBEKJV010000016.1:0-40581 GCA_050011055.1 Nitrososphaerales archaeon
TGCCTCGGATAGGATTCTCTCCGCGTCCTCGTTTGCAGCTTCGAAGTTCAGCGAGTACCCACCGACCGTCCCTGCGTCAACCAGGATGCTACTCAGCAAACCAGAGATCTCGCCGATTTCGCTTTCCGCCTCAGGCAGGACGCCCACCAAGCCTTGCTTGACGTTGCGTATCACTGCCATCGCCGGAGTCAAGGTGACGACTATGTCACCGAGTTCTGTGATGGTGTTGAGTCTGAGCACTATCTGTTCGAGAGCGAGCTTGGCCTGTGTGACCATCTTGTTCATCTTTCTGATCTCGGCCAGCTCATTCGCGTAGACAGACGCGTGCTGTGTGTCGTGCTTCTGTAGAGAGGCTACGACCTTGCCAAAGATCGAGTTGTCTCTCTCTCTGAGTTTTGTGGATGTGGAGTCGAGTTTAGCGACTTGGACTTGGATTTGTCGGACTGCTAGATCGAGCCTCGGCTTCAGAGGTCCCGGATTCCTTACGGAGTCCTTGACCTTGCCGCCGAAACTCTGGTTGTTCTGCTTTTCCCATTTACCTGCGAACGCAGACATCGATAGCTTCGAATATCAAGCGGGTTCAAATTCTCTAAGTGATGGAAAGTATAATTTAGTTCACAACAACATTAAGAATTGTTCTTTGTACCGCTACTCCTTGGAAAGAGGGCAATTGGGTGGATCAGCGGCTGACGAAATGCCGGATTCGTCTCCTGTTGCGAGAATCGCGGTCATCTCCGACGTCCACTCGAACCTCGAGGCGCTACAAGAAGTGCTCTCCCGCATCGAAGGCCTGGAAGTCTACTGCCTAGGGGACGTAGTAGGATATGGAGCGAACCCCAATGAGGTCGTCGAGGCGCTGCGTGAAAGGAAAGTGCTGACCGTGATGGGAAACCATGACCACGCGGCCGTGACCGGAGAGACAAGCATGTTCAACGCGAGGGCTGCGATGGCCGCTAGATGGACCGCGGAAATGCTGACGAATCCGAACCTTGCATACCTCGAATCTCTCCCGAGAGAGCGCAGATTACGGCTCGGGAATGCTGAGGGGTACCTGACTCATGGAAGCCCAGACGACACGCTGTGGGAATATGTCGACCCAAAGACGCATGGGCAGCTCTTCGGCCACTATCTGGAGAGACTGCGCGTCCAGTTCATGGGCTTAGGGCACACGCACGTTCCTTTCGTCAGCGACGGGGCAGGAGGGACGGTCTTCAACCCTGGCTCGGTCGGCCAACCCAGGGACGGCGACAGGCGGGCCTCATATGCGGTGCTCAACGCGGCAGGAATGGCGGTCAAAGTCGACAACATCCGCGTGGAGTACAACTACGAGGCCGCAGCGTCGAAGATTAGAGCAGCCGGCCTCCCCGAACAGTTCGCAGATAGGCTTCGCCAGGGGACCTGATAGCATTAAAATACGGGGATCTTGTAGACAAGGGTGCGTTGAGTGGTCGCAAAATTAGCGAAACGATCTAGCACGGATGGCACGCTCAGCGCGAGCTACGATTGGAAGAAGATCGAATCTGAAGTCCGGGCGTTCTATGAACGGCCCGAGACAAGGGTCCAGATATCTCGCCGTGTCTCCCGAAGGAAGCCGACGGGTTACGTCGAGGGGCCCCCGACCCTCAACAACCAACCACACATAGGCCACGTCAGGGGCAGAACAATGAAGGACCTGTGGTACAGGTTCAGCACCCTCGAAGGAAAGAACATCGTCTTCAGGGGAGGCTGGGACACCCAGGGGCTCCCAGTCGAACTGCAAGCTGAGAAGGAGATGGGCCTTTCCGGGAACAAGTGGGAGGACCTTAAACAGGTCGGCGTCGAGAAACTCGTCGAGGCCTGCAAAAGGCTCATCGAGAAGTACAAGCGTGACTGGGTCGAAGCAGACCGTCTCCTCGGCATGATGATCGACCAGGGAAGGGCCTACATGACGTACAGGGACGCGTATATTGAGCGAGAGTGGAAGTACCTCGAGACCGCGTGGAACGGCGGGCTCCTCGGTGAAGGCTTCAAGGTGGTCCCGTACTGCCCGAGCTGCCAGACTGCGCTGAGCCACGCCGAGGTGGTCGAGGGAGGGTACGAGCAGCTGCAGGACCCGAGCCTGTACTACAAGGTCAGGACCGAAGACGGCGCCTATCTGGCGCTCTGGACGACGATGCCATTCACGGTCGTCACCGACGAGCTCGTGGGCGTCAAGCCCGACTCCGACTACGAGTACGTGAAGGTCGGCGGGGAGACCTGGGTGGTCGGCTCGGAAAGGAAAGAGGCCCTCTCCAAAGAGCTCGGGATCCAATTCGGCGAGGTCTCGAGGAAGGCGAAAGGAAGGGAGCTGGAGGGCATGTCGTACGTACACCCTCTGGTCGACCTGATCCCAGGACTGCGGAGTGCCGAGTTCAAGCCCAAAGTCCACAGGGTCGTCGCCGAGGAGTTTGTCGACACCACAACAGGGACAGGCCTCGTTCACATCTCGCCAGCGAACGGCGAGGACGACTTCGCTGTAGCCACGAAGCGCGGAATTCCTGTCTTCGCGCCCTTCGACGACCAGGTGAAGTTCACGAGCGACGCCGGGCGTTTCTCGGGGCTCTTCGCGAGGGACGCTGACGCCGTTGTCGTCGAGAGCCTGAAGGAGAAGGGGGCCCTGATATCGGTGGGGAAACTGATGCACGAATACCCGGTCTGCTGGAGATCAGGGCACAGGCTGGTCTGGTTGGCCCGTAGAGAGTACTTCTACTGGGTCGACAGGATACAGGACCAGCTTCTACAGGCAGCAGAGAAGGTCGAATATTTCTTCGAACCCCCGAAGAACAGATTCCTCTCGTTCATCGCAGAGTCACCACCGTGGTGCATCACAAGAGAAAGGGTCTGGGGGACGCCGCTCCCGGTCTGGGTCTGCGGAGACTGCGGAGAGAAGGTAGGCGCGTTCTCAAGGAAGAAGATAGTCGAGCTCGCAGCTGAGCTCCCCGACGGCCCGTCCTTCGAACTTCATAGGCCGTGGGTTGACAGGGTCGTCCTGAAGTGCCCGAAGTGCGGAGGCAGGGCGCTTAGGGAGCCCTTCGTCCTGGACGCCTGGCACAACAGTGGGTCCTCGCCCTTCGCGTCATTTACGGACGCCGAGTATAGGAGGCTTGTCCCGGTCGAGTTCCTGACCGAAGCGATTGACCAGACCAGGGGATGGGCCTACAACCTCCTCGTGCTCAACGTGATTCTGTCCGGGAAGCCCGTGGCCCCCTACAGGGCCTTCCTATTCCAGGGGCTCGTCCTCGACGATCAGGGAAGGAAGATGAGCAAGAGCCTCGGAAACGTGCTCCAAGGGCTCGAGGTTCTCCGCAACTACTCGGTAGACGTCTCCAGGTTCTACGTCATCTGGAAGAGCTCACCTGTTGACGCCGTCAGCCTAGACCTGAAGGAGATGGGAGGCAGGCCCTACCAGGTCCTGAACACCCTGTATCACCTCCACGTCTACCTGTCCCAGAACGGAAGGGTCGACGGGTACGACGCCCGTAAGAACACTCTGGCGTGGGCTTCCCAGAGGCGCCTCCTCACACTCGTCGACCGGTGGCTCCTCTCCAAGCTGGAGGCCTGCAGGTCGGGGGTCCGCTCGGCCTACCGAGAGGGAAGGTACAACGAAGCCGCCAAGAGCCTCGAAGAACTGCTCATCACCCACGTCAGCCAGACCTACGTGAGACTCGTAAGGAATGAACTCTGGAAAGACGACCCCAAGGAGAGGGGAAGGCGCCTAGCGATCTACGCGGTGCTTGGCCACGTCATGAGGTCGGCAGACGAACTCCTCCATCCAATCGCACCGTTTGCGACCGAGTTCCTCTTCCAGGAGATCTTCGCAAAGCGGAAGTGGCAGACGCCTTTGATTGGAACAGGGTACGGTCCAGTCGCAGGACCTAGGACAGGCGGTAGCGCTGAAGCGACCGTGGACTTCGCCCTGAGTGTTGAGGAAGCATGTAACTCAGCCAGGATGCGGGCAAGGCTGAAGAGAAGGTGGCCCCTAGGATCAGTGCAACTCTTGGTGCCCGCCGGTTCAGCAAAGCTAGCGGGGGGCGCGACGGCGACGATCGCGAAGCTTTGCAACGTCAAGGCCGTCGCAGTTTCAGGGTCGGCGTCTAGATTCCCCGCCAGGTTCTCGATGAAGCTCAATGGGGTTCGGGTCGGCGCGCTCTTCAGGGAGAGGACAAGGGAGATCCTCGCCGCAGCAAGACCGCTCGAGGGGGCTCCGGCGGTGGCGGCGTACCAATCCGGCAGGCCGGTTAAGGTCAGGACGAAGTCTGGTGAAGTAGATGTCCCGTCCGCAGCTTATGAGCTCGAGGTCGTGCCCCAAGACGGGTACGAAGTCGGGGAGAAGGGGGGTGTCTTCGTCGCCATCCACAAGGAGAGAGACGACAAGCTGATGGCGGAGGGGTTGGTGAGGGACATATCGAGAAGACTTCAGGCCCTTAGGAAGGAAAGGGAATTCGTCCCGACAGAGATGCTTGGGTCGGCTGCCGTCGCCGGCCTGGAAGTGGAAGACCTGGTCCTGCTCGAACCTATGATCAAGGAGATAGCGTTCCTCGTGAGGGTGAGGAAGGTGGAGCTGCTGAAAGACCGCTCGGAAGGAAGGAAGTGGTCGGAGGCCGACCTCGACGGGAGGCCTGTCTTCCTCGACGTGAGCTAGTGGAGCTTAGTGCGCGCTTGATGGGGTCTAGTCGCCCTTCACGTAATCGGAGAGTGACGACTGATATGCCGACAGTGTCCTGGCCGAGAAACCCATTCTGCGGAGGTCGCTCGCGAACTCGGCCGCGAACCCGTGCGTCGTGTACACTATCTCCGGAGAGACGGCTTCCACGAGCTTAATCAGCTCGGAGTAGTCGCAGTGGTCGCTGAGAGGGAACGAGTAGTCCGCGTCCAGAGAACTGCTGTACCCTCCCTTGATCGCCCAACCGCTGAACGCGGCGAGGATGGCTCCATACTTGCTTCTGAGGTGTGACATGAGGCGGCTCCTGCCGCTCGACATCGGGGCGACCATCACCCAGGGTCCGCTGGGCAGCCTGTCGGCGTCCTCTGAGGGGTTGAACCCGCGCCCGGCCTTCAGCGGGACCCCGTGGTCGACGTGTATCTTGTTCATGGCCGCCACGCTGTCATGGAAGAAGAGAGGCTCCCAGCTGGAGAAATAGTACGCGAGGAGCTGCGCCTTGCCAAGTGGGTAACCCATCAGGACTACCGGCCTTCCGCGGTCGAAGGCCGACCCTATCAATCCGTTCACCTCTCGGACTAGCTTCGCGGTCTGGGGAAAGATATACTCCGGGCTGCCGTAGGTCGTCTCCATTATCAGAATCCGCGCTCTCCTTGTCCTGCACTTGCCCAGGAAGGCCCTCTCCCTGCCCGAGGCGTCCCCCGTGTAGAAGACCTCGTCGGCAATCTTGATGGCGCGCGAACCGAGTATGTGGCCTGAGTCGAGGAGCTCCACGCCCTCCGCCTCCTCAGTGGTATCGCCTAGGTCGTAGCCACGGGCCCTTGCCAGGTCGCCTGTCTCCTCCGATGCGATGATTCTCTCGTTCCGGGCCGGGTTGTGCATGTGGTCTATGTGAGCGTGGGAAACGAAGGTGTAGTCAGCGCGGACCGCGGCCTTGGGGTCCAGGACAAAGCGGGTCTCCCCGACGTCGACCTGAATCCCACTGTTCGACGAGACCTTGACGTCCCCCAACTCTCCGCGCCGAGGGACGACTTCGATTATTAAGGTGTCGAGACCCTAAAGGCCTTCCATTCGCCGGGACCAAGGGAGGTCTCGAAGCTCATGGTCGGGAAGACGCGCAGGGTGGAGGCCTTGACCCATGACCCGCTGGCTCGATCGTACTCTTCGAGGGGCGTGGTGAGGCGTTTTGAGAGCTCCGGTGCCCGCGGAGCGAAGTTCACCGGAGTCCGCGCGGGGACCACGGACGAATTGCCGAGGCATATTGCCTGGCCTGGACCGTGAAGCGAGACGCCGTAGAGCCCCCTGACCGGCATTTCCAAGAGTTCAGCCTTTGCGAACCTGATGCCGTGCTTGACTTCCAAACGCGAACCTGAAGCGAAGGCGTGAGCTCTTCCGCCTCCTCTGCCCACGAAGATGGTGACCGGTTCGCCCGCCCAGACTTCCGAAGCGAGGACCCACTTCAGACTCGAAGAGAGAGCAGGAGAGAATGACACTGTGGCGGCCGCGAACTCGAGTCCTAGCTCGCCTTCCAAGAGTCCCTCGATTAGCCTGGCGGCCGCGACCGGGTCGCTGTCCTCACCGTGCGCCTCCCGGCCCTCCACGTCGACCCAGTAGGGGAACTCGCCCGGAGATCCGCCGAGCCTGACGCAGTCCTCGGCCGCGAGATTGGCTACCTTTTCCAACGACAGGCTCCCGATTCCAGCGAGGCCGACTCTGTAGCACAAGAGCGCGTGGGCGAGCGCAGCCCGGGTCCAGAATCCGCCCAGCTGTCCCTGGCCGTAGCTTGAGTTGAAGTACAGCCGGTTGGAGTTCGGGACCGTCCTAGGTCCATATGGAGTCTCGAAGTCCTTCTCCAGGAGCCTGTGGACTGCGGCTTGCTCGGCCGAGGCGAGGAACCCGTGCCTGTAAGCGGCCACGGCCATGTCGATAGTCTCGTCTCCCCTGAGCCTCCCTGAAGGTTCGAGGCAGAGCGAGAGGAAGCCCCGTTCGTCGACCAGTCTCTTCCGGACCATCTCGGCAAGCATCTCTGCCCTTTCACGGAACCTTCCTGCGTCGTCGGTCTTCGCAACTTGCCTGGCGACCTGGGCGGCTCCAGCGAGCCCGCCAGCGGCCGCAAGAGAGATTTCAGGTATCTCCCCAGCGGGATATCCGCGCCCCAGTGATCTGCGCCAACCCTGGGGGAGGGCCGGCTCTGTCCTCAGCGTATACTCCTTTGAGGAGGCCATCAGGAAGGAAGCGAGTTTCTTCACTAGTGGGTACAGGGACCTGGTCAGCTTCTTGTCTCGTGCCAAGAGCAGGTGGGCAGAAACGGCCTGAAGCAGCAGCGCCGATTCAAGGGACCCAGACTCCGTCTGGTCCGAGGAGTGAGGCATCGAGCCGTCCCTGCGAAGGAGGCGCCTTGCGCCCTCGATGACCGAGAGTGCCCCCTCCCTGTCGACGAACGAGAGGGCTTTCAGCAGCTCAAATCTGTCGAGACCGTCGCTCTCGTGTCTTGCGCTCTCCAGTGCAGCTATCGCCCAAGTTGCGGACTCGGTCAATGAAGGACTCGACGCCGCGATAATCGGACCCTGCCGGTGGAGTGGCTTCCAATCTTCCTGAATACGGCCGAAGTCAGAGAGAGCCTCTTCGAGCTTTGCCGGATTGTAGATTGAAACGAACGTGACGCTCTTTGTCTCTGATGGAGCAAGATCCAGCTCGTGGAGCGTGAGGATTATCACCTGACCCGACGTGCCGGCCGTGGGTTCGCCGAGCTCCCCTGCACTGATCAAGTCGCGAACCCTCGCCCTGTCGGTCGTCATGAAGAGTTTCTTCGGAGACGGGAGAGAACCTACCACCCGGGCGCTCGGGAGGTCAGAGACCTCGTCCATGGCCACGTGGCTCCCCCTGTTGAAGGCGTTGACCCCGAGGGCACCCCACCCCATCGAGACCTCGCTCAGCTGGGAGGCAGTGGGGTCCAGGACGTCGATCAGTCTGAGAGTGACCTGGGCGGTTCCGGCGTTCTTCAGCTTCACCCTTCTCAGATAGCCGGAAGAGGCCCCCTGAAAGAACTCGACCGACTCCGCGACTTCGATGGCGTCAAAAACCTTGCCGGCCAGCTGAGCCTGGCGCGGTGTGACGCGTATCACCCAGTCGGGCCTCTGCCCCTGGACGACGACACCTGCCTGGACCTTGTAAATCGAGAGGCGTTCGAACCCGAAGACGGCCCGGCGCTCCGGGAGTGAATCGAATGACCTCAGAGAGCCGTCCGGGTCAAGAAGAATCCTGTAGTCGCGCATCCGCAGGACCAGGGGCTTCTTGATGGCTGAAGCACGGAACCCCGGGGTCCTGCCCGGAAGCGCCTCGACGGTGGTGCCCATGATTCCGAGGCAGGCACTATCCGCATAATATCAAGAGGATTGACCGAAGTTGAGCTAGTGGACTCGGACCCTTAACCACCGACCATCCGTTTCCACCTCGTCCCCGTCGACGTGTCCTCGACTGCTATCCCTCGTGCGAGCAGCATGTCCCTGATTCTGTCGGACTCTGCATAGTCGTGCCTCCTCCTCGCGGCGTCCCTGCGTTCGACCAAGGCAGCCAGGTCGGGCGGAAGCGCCTCTTTTTCGAACTTGATGATGCCCAAGACGGAGTTGATTCTCTGCAAGGCCTTCAGGAGGGAGCCGGCGGCGTCGCTCCCCAATTCCCCGGCGTCGAGCAGGGCGTTCGCCTTCTTGACAAAGGTGAAGATGGAAGCCAGGGCCTCAGGCGTATTCAGGTCGTCGTCCATGGCGGCCTCAAAAGCAGACAGGAGGTCTCCTGCCAGGTCGCCCTCCGAAGAAGCGGTGTGGGGCACTGACTTCAGCCGGTCCACAAAGTCCTGGAGGCGCTGTCTCTGGGACCGCGCCTGTTCCAGGGCGGTCTCCGTGAGGTCGATTGTGTCCCTGTAGCGCGCGCAGAAGAAGAACAGGCGGATCGTGAGCGGGTCCCAGCCCTGTTTGATAAGGTCGCGGAGATTGACCACGTTCCCAACGGACTTGTGCATCTCTTCGCCTTTGAAGTTGAGGAAATCCGCGTGCAGCCAGTAGTTGACGAACTTCTTGCCGGTCGCGGCCTCGGACTGGGCGATCTCGTTCTCGTGGTGCGGGAACCTGTTGTCTATCGCGCCGGTGTGAATGTCGAAGGACTCGCCGAGGTACTTCATCGACATCGCGGAACATTCGAGGGACCACCCCGGCCGCCCCTTGCCGAGCTCGTTCTCCCAGAAGACGTCGAGGTCGTCGGAGTCCCAAGCCTTCCACAGGGCGAAGTCGACCGCCTCCATCTTCTCCTCGTAGTGATCCTGGGAGACCCTGGCGCCCTTCTTGGCGGTCTCCAGCTTCACCCCCGACAGCGCCCCGTACCTCTTGAACTTCGAGACGTGAAAGTAGATTGAGCCGTCTGGCGCTGCGTAGGCGTACCCCTTGCTCTGCAGAGCCTTGACCAGAGAGACCATCTCTCCGATGTTCTCCGTAGCCCTCGGATAGGCGTCCGCCCTTTCTATGCCGAGCGAATCGAGGTCCTCCATGAACGCTTCTTCGTAGAACGAAGAAAGCTCCTTGAGCGTCTTGCCCGAGGCCTTCATGCCGTTGATTATCTTGTCCTCAACGTCCGTGATGTTCATCACGTGGGTGACCCTGTATCCCTTGAACTTCAGGTATCTCTTCAGCATGTCCTCGAACGCGAAAGTCCTCAGGTTCCCCACGTGCGCGTAGCTCCACACCGTAGGACCGCACGTGTACATCCTGACCTCACCTTCATTGATCGGCTTGAACGTCTGTAGGCTCCTGCCCAAGCTGTTGTAGAGCTTCAACAAGTTCGGTAATGACCCCTGGAATCACCGGAAAATAAAAAGGAGAGGGAGATTGCGAACTACTTCGTGAGCTTACCGATTCTGAAGATTGCCTTGCCACATGAGGCACAGGTGCCCTTGATGGCCGGCCTGCCATTCTTCAGTTTGATTTGCTTGGGGTTCTTGATCTCCCTGTTCTTCTTCTTCTCGTAGACGCAGTATCCTGTGACCAACTGCGAGTTTCCTCGCGCCTGATTCGCCTGAATTGATATATAAACCCACCAATCGCGGCTCGAAATGGGGTTTTTTCACCCAAAACGGCGTTTGGGCAAGGTGGAAGCAGCCTAGAAGTTTCCAGAATCGCCAGCGATTGATTCACACTACCGTCTCCGAATTGTCTTTTCTGGAAACCGAGCAAGTGCGACAGCGGATGCTCGGAGACGCGGCGCTCGACTTCACATCAATTTGCATCCTAGGGGCGAGAATCATGCCCTAACGCGCCAGAAGAGCCGGAATCAAATTCCAAAGAAAGGAAAGCCGAGAGCCGATTCGATTATAGGCAGAGCCCAAAATGCGGGCTGCGGTTGCCCAATTCCAAGCGGGAATTCAACGCGGTCGTGTCATTGGTTGTTACTAGAATCGTCTACGCTGTCAACTGGCTCAACGTCGGAGCGATCTTCGTCCTGATGGGTCCGGATCTCGGGGCGGGCGTCGGCGAGCTTGGGTCGGTGACTTCTCTATTCTACGTCGGGCTCGGTCTTGCACAGGTCCCGGGCGGACTCCTCGCAGCCAGGTGGGGTCCGAAGAAGGTGGTGGTGCTCGGAACATTTGTGTCGTCTTTTGCGGTCTTGGGGACTTCCGTGTCCTCGTCGGTGCCCGAAATCGCCGCGCTCAGGCTCGTGGTCGGCGCGGGAATGGCCCTGGTCTTCGCTCCCGCGGTCGTCTTGATGGCGAGGCTCTTCAGGGGAGGCAGGTCCGGGCTGGGGGTTGGTCTTTACAACTCCGCCTACGATGCCGGGGGACTCGTCGGGCTTTTTGGCTGGATCGTCATCGCGACCACCATCGGGTGGCGCCCGAGCCTTGCCATCAGCGGGGGCCTCGGGGTCTTGACCGGGATGTTGGTGCTGTTCTGCGTTCCGAGGAACGAAGGGAGGACCGACTTTATGGTAAGGACAAAGGCCTTGGCGAGCATCCTCGGGAACAAGCAGCTGATCCTTCTGGGCCTCGGAACTCTCGGCCTCGGTGTGGGGAACGTGATTATCCAGACCTTCATGGGGTACTACCTCGTCAATGCGTACGGCCTGTCTCCTTCGACGGCGGAGGCAATAACCAGCATGATAGTTGTTCTTCCAATCTTTACGGCATTGATTGCCGGGAGGCTCTACGACAGGACCGCCAGGCCGAAGCTGATGATAGTCGCGTCTCTCGTGACGAGCAGCGGGGCCCTGCTGATAGGAGCCTTTCCGAGCCCCCTGGCGGCGCTGGCGTGCTCCGTGGCTGGCGGCGTCGCGGCGGGGTTCGGCTACACCACGGCGTTCGCGGGTGCAAGGGATCTCAATAAGGGAGAACGGGAGTACGACGGACTCGCCATCGCTTGGGTAAACTGCATCCAACTGTTGGGGTCGTTCGGGCCGCCCCTCCTGTACTCGTACATGGTCGAGGTGGCCGGCTACTCTTCGGCGTGGCTCGGGAGCGCGGCGCTGAGCACGCTCTTCGTAGTCCCCCTCTTGCTGATGAAGGAAGGATTCGGTCGCTAGAGAGGGGGCCACGATGGTCGACTTCCCAGAACCCATAATTACTTCAGACGGGCGAGGCCCAAATGCGGTGAGGTGGCGGAGCGGTTACGCGTGCGCCTGCAGTGGAATCCGTCAGTGAGCGCATTCACGTGGGTCCGAGTCCCACCCTCACCTTCCGGTTCTCTGTCGAGGCCCAGAGGAGCAGCACACACGAAAATGAAACAACGGAGAAATTTCGAATAACTTATAATGCGTTCTTCGATGGCCCTGAACGGCAACAGGATACGCATGGCGTTTAATCCACTTCTGCTCACGACATCGATGGCCGTTGTTGGAGTTCTGGTGGCCATCTGGCTCGTCCACTCCGTGCAAAGATATCCGAAGGGGAACGACAAGATGATCGGGGTCTGGAAGGCTATACGCCAGGGATCGAACGCGTACCTGAAACGCCAGTTTACGACGATTGCAATAATCTCCGTTGTTCTCGCGGTCGTTATCGTCGGTGCCTTCGGAGCGACCTTCATGGGCGTCACGATGGGCGCCGAAATCGCGCTGAGTTTCCTTCTTGGAGTCGCGTTCTCCCTCACCGCTGCGTACATCGCAATGTACTCCGCCACGAACGCGAACGTCAGAACGACCGCCGCGGCAGGGAATTCAACCTACGAAGCGCTCAAGGTTGCCACTATGGGAGGGGCCGCCCTCGGTCTCGCCGTCATAAGCATGAGCCTACTTGGCCTGTCACTTCTGTACGCCGCATTCGGGGACCCAGGAGTTCTCGCGGGTTTCGGTTTTGGTGCCTCTCTAGCCGCACTCTTCGCCCAGCTGGGCGGCGGTATCTTCACAAAGTCAGCTGACGTGGGAGCCGACCTAGTCGGAAAGGTCGAGGAGAACTTTCCAGAGGACGATCCGCGGAACCCGGCGACGATCGCTGACAACGTCGGGGACAATGTCGGCGATGAAGCGGGGAGGGGGGCCGACCTCTTCGAATCTCTGACCGCCGAGAACCTGGGAGGGATGATCATTGGTCTCATCGTCTCGATTATCATCTTTCAGAAGGTCGACATCTACTACGTCACGATGCCCCTAATAGTCAGGTCGCTGGGGATTATAGCTACACTCGTCGGGCTCGTGGTAGCGGTTTACGAGAAGAAGTTCAAGAACCCAATAAAGCCGACTAGGGATGGTCTGATGGTCTCTGCCGTCGTCGCGGCGGTTCTCGTCTTTGTGGCCATCTGGTACGTCTTCGGTCCCGCTGGTCTCACCCCCAACGGGAGCGCACTCGCCGCCCTCGCCCTCTATGGATGCGTGCTGTCAGGACTTGTAGCGGGTCTCCTTATCGTCTTTTACACTGAGTACTACACGGGCGCGGGGTCTCGTTCCGTCATCAGGATTGCCGAACGCTCGCAGTCGGGACCAGCGTTGACGGTCATGTCTGGAACTGCCACAGGTATGATGTCGACTGGACTTCCGGTAATCACTGTCGCATCAGCTCTGTTGATCTCCTTCGGGCTCGGCGAGAAGTTCGCCGCGCTCGCGAAGCTCAACAACTTGTTCTCGGGTGGTTCGTTCCTGGGTGGCGTCTACGGGACGACAATGGCGGCGATGGGTATGCTGTCGATCGCGGGCATCGTACTGACCATGGACGGTCTGGGGCCGATCGTGGACAATGCCGGAGGGATCGCCGAGATGTCGGGTGCGCCTCCTGAAGTGCGCGAAAGATTAGATCCGCTAGATGCTCTCGGAAACACGACGAAAGCGCTCACAAAGGGATACGCTATGGGGTCGGCCGCACTGGCCTCGCTCCTCCTCTTCCAGGCATTTGTGTTAGAGGTCGCCAGATATCAGGAAAAGATAGTCAACCTGTCGACAATAAATTCCGCGACCGCCACGGCTTTGGGGGCCCAGCTCCTCCAGCTCGGCAACGACCTAGCGCTCAACCACCCCGCGGTGGTGATAGGCGTCCTGATTGGGGGGATGCTTCCGTTCCTCTTCTCTGGAACTGCGATAGAAGCAGTGAGCATCGGCGCGTACAAGATGGTTGAAGAAGTCAGGAGACAGTTCAGGGAGAATCCTGGTCTTAGGGAGGGAACGACATTGCCCGACTATTCGAAGGCAGTGGATATCTCTACCCGCACAGCCCTTCGCCTCATGGTGACACCCGGCCTGATTGCCGTGGTAACTCCAATCGTGATAGGCGTAGTCTTGGGTTGGGCCGCGGTCGGAGCGCTCGTCATAGGTGCGACCGTTTCGGCGGTCCCCCTGGCGATAATGATGATGTGGGGAGGCGCGGCCTTGGACAACGCCAAGAAATATGTCGAAGCTGGCAACCTGGGAGGAAAGGGGACGGCGACACATGCCGCGACAGTAGTGGGAGACACCGTGGGAGACCCGTGGAAGGACACGGCGGGGCCGTCGCTGCACATTCTGATCAAGCTGCTGAACACAATTTCCTTGGTCTTCATACCCCTCTTCCTCGTCGCTCTGATCGTTTTCTAAGAATCGTTCAGTCCTCGGCGTGCACTCTGGGGACCGTCGGTCCTCTGCTCGTCATTGTGTGAATCGTCGCTTTTTTATTCCCCTGACTCTATCCTCCCGCGTAGAGCCGATTGATTCTCGACTCGACGACGATGGCGTCGTTCGTAAGGTTCCTCTTCGCGTTCACCATAGGGTCGCACATCCTGCTGGTCTCGACCAGCGTCTCCCTCAGCATCCTGATCTCGGCGGCCGAGTTCATTTCAATCCGCAGAGGGGACAAAGTCTACGAGACACTAGCACGGAAGCTCACCAAGGTTTTCGTCATATCGTTCGGCATCGGCACGGCGAGCGGAATCGTCATGGCAGTCGAGCTCGTAACGCTGTTCCCCACATTCATGACTCTCGTCTCGCAGACAGGAGTCATAATCCTGTTCTACTCCGAAATGTTCGCGTTCTTCCTTGAGATACTGGCTCTTGTGCTGTACGTGTACTACTGGGATTCTTTCAGAAACAGGTACGTTCACTGGGCAGCCTCGATCTTCGTAATTGCGGGCACGTTGCTCTCTGCCGTGCTTATCACAATGGTGAACGCCTGGATGAACACGCCTAACGGTTTCGACATAGCGGCCTTCAAGAGCAGCGGGCTGGTCTCGGGGGTTCAGCCGTGGGCGGTGTTCTTGACGCCCTCCACAGTCTCGGAGGTGTTTCACGTCCTGCCGACTACGGTCCTAGCCGGTTCGACTATCATTGGCTCTTTCTTCGCCTATTGGTTCCTGCGGTCGCGGGACGCGGGCGAGAAGGAGATGTTCGGGAAGGCCCTGAAGATCCTTGGCATCATAGGCGTTGTGATGATCCTCTTCTCTGGAATCACTGGCGCGAACGAGATATCGACCCTTCTGACCGCGCAGCCTCTGAAGTTCGCCTCACTCGAAGCGAACCCAATCCCAGGCACGAACCTGCCGGAGAAGCTGTTTGGTGGCATTGTAAATGGCATCCCTCCCACATTCGTAGGAGGAATTATCATACCAGGAGCGCAGTCGTTCCTGGCGAAACTTGAAACGGGAATAACGACTCTGCCTGGTCTCAGCACTTACTCCGCTTCGATCTGGCCACCATTGCTGGTCCACACCACCTTCGACGCGATGGTAGTTGGAGGGATGGCCTTGGGCGCGTTCTTCTTCCTCTATCTCGTGGCTTTGCTGCTGAAGAGGAGGCCTCACGAGTCCAAGTTCTTTCTCTACCTGCAAGTCCCGGCTGCTATCGTTGCGGTCTTGGTCTACTTGCTGGGCTGGGCTACGGACGAGATTGGACGACAACCATGGATCGTCTACAATGTCATGCAAGTGGACCAGGCGGCCAATCTCTCCAATTCGCTATACGTTCCCGGGATTCTCATCATGCTCTTCTACGTCTTGATTCTTCCCGCCAGCTTCTACTTCTACGCGAGGATATTCAGACAGTCAGACGATCAGAAGGAGGTGTGACCCATCAACTGGGTTTTCGAGGTGAATTACGGCGTCTTCGCTGTGTTCGCTACTCTTCTCATTACTGAGATAATGGGCGCAGTGCTGTTGCTGACGGCCTTTGGAGCCACGAAGAGGAGGGTCTTAGATTACATCGTGCCGATCTGGGAGATTACGGGAACCTTCGGGGCCCTCTGGGTGGTGACGGGCGATTTCGCCTATCCGACCCTGCTGATTCCCGTGTCGGAGCTCTTCGCGCCACTCCTGACCTTCTTCTTGATTCTCTTTGTTGCGAGGAACGCCTCCATCGCCTTCGGGGAGTTCATAATCAAGAAGCGTTGGCTTGACGAAGTCAAGCTGTACAAGGCATACGCAGTGTCGACCATCGTGCTGGGCCTCGTGCTGCTAGTCCTCCTGTCTGCTTTGGTGGGAGGCCAGGGCGTAGATCTTGCCACGGGCTCGTTTTCCCCCGCCTCTTGGGCGACAGTCGGGAGCTTCGTCTTCGTCCTTGGAACTCTGCTGCTCGGCGCTGGGCTTGCACCAGCGTTCTTCGATCTCGCCCCCCTCCGCAGGTTGATCCTTCCCCTGACCGTTGCAGGAATCGCCCTCTCCGTCCTTTCGTACTACCTGATGTCATCAGCGCTGTTGACCTGGTGGATGACCGTCCCCGTCCTTCTGACCCTGGCTGCAGGGCTGCTCTACCTGTGGCCGAAGACTACGAAGATCGTGGCCAACAAGGCGGTGTTCATTCTAGTGATGTGTATCACAGTATTCTCGCTTCAGTCCCTCATATATCCGAAGGCGATCGGCCAGGCACTTGCGGTCGACACTGTCACTACTAGCGGGACGATGGAGAGCGCCTTTCTCTCGGTTAGCGTCGTAGGAGCGATCCTCTTGGCGATAATGATCGGTTTCTACATCATGTTGGCGGCAAGGGGAACGAGTGGCCCCGATGCCCCCATTTCGACATCGTAGTTCGCTAGATTTCGCGGTAGAACGAGGCATTCCAGCCGGCAATCAAGACTGGGCCCTCCTCTTCTCTTTCATCGTGAGCGCAAAGGACACGAGCAGCGGCAGGACGGTGGTCGCGTCGGCATAGAGGTTGACCCTCTTCGCCTTCGCCTTGACCTTTCCCCATGAAATCGCCTCGCGCACCTGCGCACCGCTCAGGGATCCGTCGTATTCCACCGCCGTCGTTATGTAACATGCGTAGTCCAGCCCGCCCCTGAACTGGTTCCACCAGATCGCGTGGTGCTTGGTGATTCCGCCTCCTATCACCAGGGCGCCCGACTTCTTGGATGCGAAGACAATCTCTGCCAGCCTGCGTTCGTCTCCGATGACGTCGACCCTGAAGTCGCGGTGCTTCTCCGCGAAGAGCCAGATCTGGCTGCCTACCGAGCCGTCCATAATGCCGGGTACGAACACGGGGACACCTCTTTTCTGGGCCCAATAGAGGAGCGACCTCTCGGAGTCGAGATCTCTGCCGATCTCTCTGCATAGCTCCTCCGTGGTCGGCGAAGTCGCTCCCCGGGCTTGCATCCTTGAAAGGAGCCCCTGCATCCTCTTCTCGATCAGAGGCCCATAGCTTTCGATGGGGACCAAGACGTTCCCGAGCCGGTGATAGCCGGCCTTGGTGAGAGCGACGTCGTCCATCTCGAAGCTTCCGTGGTAGTAGTCCGAAAGCGTCCGCGAGATGTCGTGGTCGAGGGTTCCGCTCGCCGTGATAATCGCGTCGACCATCCCTTCTCTCACCAAGTCAATCAGGAGCCCGCGGGCACCCGTGGCGACTATCGCTGCCGGGAAAGAGAGGAACTTGGTGCAGTCCTCCTTCGAATACATCGAATTGAGGATCTCGGCTGCCTCGGCCAAGTTCTTGGACTGAAACCCTCCCGCGGCGCCCATGGCCATCACAAGCGAAACTACGTCAGGAGAGATGGGGGCGTGAATGTCCCGCACCTTCGCCAGGCCGGGAATCCGTTTCAATGGAAATCGACAGGGTCTGCATGCAGCTTTTAACTCTTGGGAGGTCTCAGCGTCTGTGAAGCCTTGCCCGTTCTCGGACACGATAGGTCGGTCGGTTCGCAAGAGCCCGGTTTTGCTAAGACTTCCTTCCGCAACTTGGCTAGTCCACCCTGCATGTTGCTAGAATCCTGCTCCCTTGGCGGCATGTGAGGGAAGCGCCTCCGGGTTCTGCCTCAATCGAAGGTGCTTGCGGATCTCGAGCTCAACTTCTGAAGGAGTTCCGTCGGCGTCGATGACTGTCCATGCGCCGATTGAGGCGAGTGACAGCCCCTTTGCCCTCACTTCCCTGAGAGAACTAATCTCCTCGAACATTTCGCGTGTCTTGCGGCCCTCCCGTATCCTCCGGTAGGCAACTTCAGGAGTCGTGTCGAGGAAGAACATCGAATCAGATTTGGGCACCAAGAGCGCGAAGAACCTGTAGGCGAACTTGTGCATTGGAGATGGAAGGTAGGCTGTGCCCATCAAGTAGCGGACGAAGATGGTGTAGTCATACCTTTGCCAAGAGTAAACAAGGACCGAGCGGATTGCGTCGAGCATGAAGCAGAGGGCGGAGGCAAAGTGTGCACTTCTTCCTCTGGAGTCGAGGAAGTGCCTAGCCTCGATGCCGAGGAAGTTGTCGTCAGAGGGATGAGAGCGGACGCAAACGGTCCTGCCTTCGGAAGACAGGAATCTGGAGAGAAGGTCAGCCTGCGTGCTCTTTCCAGACGCGTCAAGGCCGTCAATCACTATCAGCCGCGAGTTATGCCACCCCTCCCAAGATCAAGAAGGCAAGAGCACTCAGAAGCGGAACCGTTACGTTGTCGAATCCAAGTGGAGTGAGCCCCTCAGCTGCAGTGGCAACGAAGGCGGCGCCAAGCGCAGCCAATAGAAGACTGGGCAAGGCGAAGGAATAGAAGATGTGGAAGAAGAGTAAGCTGACGGAGACGCTGAGGAAGCTCACGACGAACATGGCCACCGAGCCTTCAAGACTTTTGTCTGCCAAAATGCGATATCGTCTCACTCCATGCCTCTCGCCAACTATAGACGCTGAAGCATCTCCATAGGCCATCGGCAGTATTCCCGCAGCGATGACATAGGGCTTGGCGGCAAAGAAGAGGGCAAGAAGAGTGTAGGAGACGGCGTAAAAAACGAGCCCCAGTTGGTGACCCTGCTCGGTTATTCCGCTCAAGCCTCCGAGCTTCCTGCCCAGTCCTTTCATGGGCGAGTAAGGAGTGGCAAGAAAGGTCACAAGTATGAAAGGTGCAGCGACGAAGAAGGGGAAATTCATGGGAAAAGAGTGGAAGGTGAAGAAAGGAATGAGGAACGGCAGGTTCCCTATCATCATGTGCAGAAACTTGCGGGCTGATTTGCGAGATACGCCAAAGGAATCTAGCCTTCCGGAAACAGCGATGACCAGCAGGACATAGGCATAACATATCACTAGCAGTGCTGAATTCTCCAGGAAGCCATTTTCGAGCATTCTCTCACTCGTGAACCTTGAGAACGTGCGCTGACAAGACGGCCGCACGCCTAGTGAAGAAAGAATCTTTATTCTCTCGGCCTAGTCTTCGAGAGAGACTCAGAACTCAACCGCTGACGACTCGAAAGCTGTCATGAGCGCGCGTGTGTGTCCGCTGTTACCTAGGTTTCCTGTCTGGAGAGGAAGAATTCACAAAAGGGGTTCCCTCGAAATCTGCACTTGGTCTCTTCACTCTCAAATTTGCCGCCGGAGAGGGTCGAAACAGCGTTTGTGAGAGTGCCTCTCACAAGATTGCACCCCTTTCTATCCTTCCCCATTCCGGCACATTCCATGCAATCTTGGATCTCAACCCTATATCGAGCACCAGGCTTCTCGACCTCCAAACTTGCAGATCCCCAGCCAATCACACTGTACGTGCCCAAGAGTGCCTTGACTTTCCAGTCAAGGGAAACGTCACCAAGCATTTTGTTCAGGTACTGGCCACTCGATCTGCCGAGTGCAGAACCCTCTTCGAACAGTATTGTTTCACCCCCGCTGCCTAGGATCCTTGCCAAGTGGTCGTAAATCCGGGTAACCCCGACGAGTGGGAATACGACTGCCGGCCTGTCCGGAGCAACCTCGATTCCAGAATGGAAAGTGTCAATGAGCAAACCGTGGTCACTTCCCTTCACTTGGCATTCGAGGACCAAGGGCGAGCGCCTAACTAGCTTCTTCAGATTCTGTTCGGTTTCGGCTTTCGAAAGCGACTTCCCGAAGCCGCTCCAAATCGCACCGTCGTCTTCCAAGCTGTAGCTGATGCTGTTCACTAAATCCACATGGTCGCGCAGAATCTCTAGGACACTGCTGAGCGCTCCTGGGACGTCCTTGAGTCTTACCACGATGTGAAATGTCTTCACCTTCGGAGAGTAGTATACCCCTAAGGACTGCTTCCTAATCGGCTTCATCCGTAAGTGAAAGGAGCGTCACAGTATTTAACTTAGGCATCCTCTAGATTGCACGAATTGCGCGCGCGCAGTAAGTCGTTTTCCGTACCCAGTCTGAAGGTGATGCCGACCGTCGACATCTTCTTCTCCTCGTCCTGGTCTCAAGGCGCAAGTGATGATCTTTCGGAAACGCGAATACGTGCATCTACGACCATCGTTCCCTTCCCGTCTTGGAGCACCATGAGGGGATTAAGGTCCAGTTCTGCCACTTCGGGGATCTCTTCCACCATCTGGCCCAGTCGAAGCACGGTTTCTTCGAGCGCTCCGACATCGGACTTCGACGCTCCTCTGTAGCCCTCGAGCAACTGGTACGTTTTCAGCGAGTGGACCATCCGTTCCGCGTCCTGCTTTGCCAGGGGGGTGAGGCCGACAGAGACGTCCTTGATCATTTCCACGAGGGTCCCGCCCGCCCCGCAGGCTATCAGTGGCCCGAAGGTCGGGTCGTGGGTGACGCCCACGAACATCTCGACGGCACCGTAGACCATCTCCTGAACCAGAAACCCGCTGACCACGAGGCCATTCTGTCGAAGACGGTCCGACATCTCTTTCGCAGCTTCCCCCACTTCGCTGGCAGCGAGTCCGACTTTCACGGCTCCCACGTCAGTCTTGTGAAGCAGTCCCGGTGCGACTGCCTTGATGGCGACCTTCCCAGGGAATGTCCGTGCTGCTTCGGCCGCCCGCTCCGGATCGCTGGCCTGTATCGACCTCACGGTTGAAATGCCATAGCACTTCAGGAATGCCTCCGTGCTCGCCGGACTCAACCAGTCTTCCTTGGCGCCCAGAGCCCTGGCCACGATTGCACTGGCTTCGCTCCTTCTAACTGCAAAGTTCGGGCGGACACCCTGAGGGCTTCTCAGCCAACTGCCGTAATCGGTGACCCGCGCCAGTGCCTGCACGGCTAACTCCGGAAACGGGTACGAGGGGATGCGAATGGTTCCGTCAGAGAGCTCGCCGGAGACACCCTTGCTTGCCATGAAGGTGCTTATGATTGGCAGCTTCCGGTCCATTCCTCGCGCCCCCCGCAGTATCTCGGACGCGACTTCCCCCTGCCTCTCCGCCATTGGAGGGATGAATATCACAATCAGGCTGTCGACCCCCTCGTCAACCGCCACGGCCTGGATCGCGCTCGCATAATCCACGGGCGTAGCTGCGCCGCTCATGTCGACCGGATTCTTCGTGCTTGCTATGGGCAGGAGGAACTTCCTGAGCCGCTTCTGGGTCTGCTGTGACAACTCAGGCACCTTCAACCCCATGCTCTCGCAAGCGTCAGCGGCGAGGATTCCAGCGCCACCCGCGTTTGTGATTATCGCCACTCTGTTTCCCTCGGGCACCGGCTGCGTCGAGAGAAGAGCGGCGACATCGAACATCTCGTCCAAGGAGTCAGTCCTGATCACGCCTGACTCCCTGAACAAGGCGTCGACTGTGACGTCAGAGGCGGCCACAAGAGCTCCAGTGTGAGACTGTGTTGCCCGAAAGCCCGCGGCCGAGCGACCGCTTTTTACGGCCACTATCGGCTTCTTCCTCGTGACCCTCTTGGCCAATCTGGCGAATCTTCTCGGATCCCCAAACGACTCGATGTAAAGCAAGATGACGTCGATGCTGTCGTTGCTCTCCCAGTATTGCACGATGTCGTTTCCGGACACGTCCGCCCTGTTACCGGCCGAAACGAACTCGGCCAGGCCGATGCCGAGCCTATCCGCAAGGTCGATGACCGCGATGCCGAGGGCTCCGGACTGGGACCAGAAGCCAATTCTTCCGGGAATCGCACTATAAGGTGAGAACTGCCCGTTGAGACTCACCTTGGGGTCCGTGTTGATTATCCCCATGCAGTTGGGGCCTATCATGCGCACCCCGGAGTCCCTGCAGACCTTGACAAGCTTCTTCTGAAGCGCTGCGCCCTCCGCTCCGGTCTCGGCAAATCCGGATGAAATGACGACAAGTGCGTGCACGCCCTTCTTGGCGCACTCCCGAGCGACTTTTGTTACAAACCTTGCAGGGACGACGATGAACGCGAGGTCCACTGGGCCCGGACACTCGAGCACGGATCCGTATGCAGCCACCGATTGGACGACAGCGGCGTTCTTGTTCACAGGGTAGACCGGTCCGTTGAAGTCCGCTTCGATGAGGTTCCTGAAGAGTTCCCCGCCGATGGAGCCTTTCTCTCTGGACGCGCCGATGACCGCAATGCTCCTCGGCCTGAAGAAGTGTCCGACGGCAGCGGCCGTGGTCTTGGCATCTCGTTGCTCGAATGCTTCTAGCGCCGCGTGAGTCACAGATGTCGGGAACACCACTCTGATCTTTCCTGGCAGGATGCTCGGCCGGATTGGAAAGCCAAGTTCCCTGATGTAGTCCATGATTGAATAGTCCTCTGCTCTCAGGGTCACCTCAAACGCCCTTACGCCGGAATCAGCGGCAGTCTGTGCAAGTCTCCGTAGAAGTGCGGTTCCCAGGCCCTTGCGTTGGTAGGCGTCGGCGACGATTACACCCACCTCCACCTTGTCTGTGCCTGAAATGGTGTAATCCGCCTGTGCTATCAAGAAGTGGTCATGTTCTCCGACTAGACTGAACCGCTTCTCTTCGGGAAGAAACCCGTCGACGAGGCTGCCCCTGGCGCTGGGACGACCAAGGAAGCGTGATTTCTTCGTAGTTTGAGACAATCCAGCCAGAAAGTCTGTCAGCCGCGCTCTGTCGTCGGTCCTTGCTTGTCTTATGCGAACGACGGTGCCGTCCTTCAGGACCACGTCTTCCTCAGGCTTCGTCAGGTTCCATCCTCGGTGACATAACGCGTTGCAGCAGCTATAAAGAGGTCTCGCGAGCTGACTTGATAGACCAAGTTCGCTAGTCCATAAGAGAGGTCCAGGTAGGGACGCACAGCATCAGGTATGGATTCGTTCTTGCTCAGCACGTGACTCTGCCGGAGAAGACTTGGATTGAGATTAGTGAAGTCGCACGGCGCGTCTGGCTGTTATTGCGCGAACCCTGGTTTTGGCAGAGGGGCACCACAGTTTGAGCATAGTTCTCTGAAAGGCTGGGTTGTGCCGCAGTACTGACACTTGACCAACACCGAGTCCGGCGGCGGGGGCGGCGAGAAGGCAGTCGATTCAGAGATTGGCCTCTGGATCGACCGGGGCCTGCTCTTCATTACCCCAGCTACGATTCTTACGACTGCCACCACGAAGATGACCACGAAGACAGCCCAGACTAGATAGAAGGCATCCATTCAGGTCCGACCTGCGCCACCAAAGAAGCTTGATTTAGGCTTACTACCAAGTAAGCGTGAACCCGGTTTCATCATGGGGATGTTCTAGGAATCCTGAGTCTCCAGCGAGAATCACACTGTACCCCATCGACGGACCGTCGCACAACACGAAATCGCCCTGCATCGCCCCTCCGCCGAAGAGACCAGATGAAACGGAGGCCCCCAGCCCACGCATGAGATCCACGAAATCAGACTCTTTCATCGTCGCGCGCGTGACGAGACAGAGGTCGAAGCTACGCATAATGGGGTCCCAAGTGAAAGTCTGCGTCCCTGTCTGCACCTCTCCGACCAGCTCGTCAGAGGTGAACTGGCCGATCGTCCTCCTGACCGAGACAGAGGCTTTCTTGAAAGAGGTTCCTGACACCGACAGCTCCACCAAGATTCCCCCTGACCCTGACGGGCTTATCGAAGCGACGGCCCGACCTGACTCATGCTCGACTGACAGAGTGGCTCTGTCGATTCGTTGTTTGAGCTGAAACCAAGGTGAGCGAATCAGGAACATCCAGATGTCAGGACCCCATGGGACGTCGATGTGGACAGCCGGGGCCGCGATAACCCCTTGCATGCGGTCTTTGATGACCCCCGTGGCCGGGAGGATTTCGTCGAGCGCCATTGTGAGGAGCTGAGCCCCGTCCTCTTGAGTCTCCTCGGCCTGAACCGGCCTTGGTTCAGGCATCGATGGTTCGAACCTCCAGACTTGGGTCTTTCCCTCCTGGACCCAATGAAAAAGGAGCTGCGCTGCGCCGCCGTCGATCGCCCTATGCTTGATGGGACCGCCTGACCTCAGTCTCACCGCTGGCTTTCCTGCCGCTGTGATGTATTCAACCTCGACACCCTTTACCAGACTGTAGACAGCCAATGGATGGTTGGACTCTCTGGGTCTGATATATCCGTTCGATGTCGATGGTCAACTACCGGGATAGGGTCGGTTACGTGGGTTGGTAGGGTGCGGCTGGAGCGCCACAAATCGGAGCTTCAAGGAAAGTCCTAGGCGAGTCTTCAACGAGGCGGCAAGCGCACTCTACAGGAAGCCGAGTCTCTTCGATATCACGGAGATACCAGAGGATGTGGAACGACCATAGATCTGATTGATGGCCCCTGATAGGTGTCTGCCCCCGAGTCAGAAATCTTATTCACGTCGAAGTCAGCTTTGTTCCACGCACTGAAAGCAGCGACCTCAGCTTCGCTGCCGAACCGTAGCGGAAGGTCCAGTCAATCCCATGACTAGGCTCTCGGCTTCCTCCTAGGAAATCTGAGATTGCCTTCGCTGCCGCGGTCGGTTCTGACGCCGTGGTGTCGAACTCGCCCGTCTTCATACTGCCGAACGTAGTGATAGAATCGGCTGAAAGGACACCGATCAGCTCCGCTTCGACGTTATCCACGACCTTCCTGGGTTGATACCCTCTCGCAAGGAGGCGTCGTCTCAATGCCATCGGCTCGCACCTGAGGACGGCGACCTTCCTGAGCTCTCGCCCGCTGAGAACGTATGGCAGAAGATGGCCGTGAATGAGGGCGGGCCCGCTCACGTACTTCGCGAGGAATCTGCCTAGGGCGAATGTGTCCACCTCGGCATCGTCGTCTCCTCTCTCGATCAGTCTAGACAGGACCGCCTGGTCGTAGAGGCTGATGCAGGGGAGGTCCATCTTGGAGGCGACCAGCGGAGCAATCGTCTTCTTGCCGGTCCCCGGCGTCCCGGTTATCCCGACGTAGTTCCCCAATCAAGGACACCCTTGCGCAGCTCAGTTCAGGTTCGGGGTTGCCTTCTTGAGTTTCGTCTGGAAATGGGCCCTGAACTTAGCCAACTTGGGCGAAATCACCACCTGGCAGTAAGGTTGCCTCGAGTTCCTCCTATAGTAGTCACGGTGGTAGTCTTCTGCAGGATAGAACGCCTCGAACGGCGCTACTTCGGTCACGATCGGGTTTCGGAAGGCCTTCTCCCTAGTCAGCTCGGCAATCATCTCCTGCGCTGCCTTCCTCTGCCCTTCGTCGTGGTAGAGAATCACCGACCTGTACTGCGACCCCTCGTCGGCGCCTTGCCTGTCCGGTGTGGTTGGGTCGTGCGTAGAAAAGAAGACCTCTAGCAACTCCCTGTATGAGAGAGAGTCAGGGTCGAAGGTCACCCGCGCCACCTCGGCATGGCCTGTAGCGTCACTGCAGACCTGCTCATACGTCGGGTTGACGACCTTCCCCCCTGAATAGCCAGACTCCACACTTGCGACTCCTTTCAATTCGCTGAAGACCGCCTCCGAGCACCAGAAGCAGCCGCTCCCGAAGGTTGCGACTTCCATGCGTGACATCTAGATCATTTTCAGCCGGCCTAGATTAAAGGATGAAGGTCGCGCCCCCGACTACGCGCAGTGCCTTCCCGTTGAGGTCGATGAGGGCGGCTCTCATGCCCTCCCAGACTGGTATTGGAACCGGAAGAGAGGCCTTGACGAGATCGGAGTCTTCATCTGATAGGCTCGTCGGTAGCATTTCTCCCGGCAGCTGAATGTGGAGGTCGCGTCCGACGACCTCTTGCCTGTAGAACGGGGACTTCGCAATGCGGAAGGCGGGGCTGTCGGTCAGGTCAAAGGAGCCGTCATCCAGCCAATGGCTATTATCCAGGTCCTTCGCCTCGACCCCCCGCAGTGAGAGTCCCACCCTGATTCCTCTCCCAGCAGACTCCACGTCAACGTCGTTGACCTGATTTCGCCTTTTTGACGCTACTTTAGGAGTAATGACTATTTCTGTGGTAGCAACCGCGACGGACGCAGCTAGGGCATCAGGCCGCGAGACTCTAGCTCTTCCTTTACGAGCTTCCTGATCAGCCGCACCTGTGCTTCTGTGAACTCTTGTCTGTCCTCGATCGTTGAGCGCTCACTCCCTCTGCTGCCTTTCCCTCTTCTTGACGTATTCGCGCAGGGCCTCGTCGATCACGTTCTGCATCGGCGTGTCGTTCTCTACGGCCAAGTGCTTTAGCTTCTTTCTCAGTTCCTTCTTGACCCTTACCGTTATCCAGGCCGTCCCCTCTTCGCTCACAACCCCACGTCTCTCGGTCCTTGCTTTTATCATTAATCACACAATCTTAGGTTGTGGGATTGTGTGAAGGACTGTTTACCACAAGTTTAACTTGTGGGATTGTGGGACTTTATACGCTCAGATTGCGGCACCACTGGTGCGAAAAACATGCGGAAGATATCCAAACTAAGCGCGATCCTAGCAATCGCCCTCATAGCATCAGTCGCCGTCTCTGCGGCCTACATCTACCAAGTGAACCAGAACGCGACGGTCACCATCGTCTCGCCCCAGTATTCCGTCTTCGCCATCGACTGTTCTACGCCCATCTCGACCCTGAGCTTCGGCTCGATGGTCGTCAGCGGGACGCAGACGGTCCAGGTCTGCCTCAAGAACACCGGAAGCGCGCCCCTGTGGCTGCGTTCTAACAGCGTGACCTCCACACTCCCGGCCTCAGTCGGGACGCTGAGCTACGTGTTCCTCAACGGAGGCGGTCAGCCCGCCCCCTACCCGATAGGCCCCAGCAACTACGGCTGGACAATCCCCCTCAACCTCACACTCACGGCAAGCGCGACGGCTCCAGCGGGAGCTGCCCCGTTCGTCATCACAATCACAGGCTACTCTACAGGCAGTTAGGCGGAGTAGCCCCTTCCCTTTTTTTGGGTTGTCTCTCAAGTTCTCCCTTCGGGAACTGGACAGCCATCAGCGCCATATCCACCGCAACGTCTTCGACCCATGTTGTGAGGTCTGCCTCATGGAGGTCCGGTCGTGGAGCGTGAGACAGTGACGATCATCCGAGTAAAGATGCTCCCCTGCCCTGAGTGCTGTCTTCTGGAGGCGTTCAGCCGCTCCAGGGGGACGCCTGAGCTGAGAGGCCGCCACATGATGGCGGTCCACGGGTTCGAAAGATAATGACAGTGACCGACCCGGACGGCCTCGAAGAGAAGTCCGACCTGGTCATGCGCCTAAGTCCAGACGCCCTGGCCCTTGTCGAGCTCTACCTGTCAGAGCGCGCCGTCTGGGACTTGGAAAAGAAGGGTCAAGCGCTGACCTCTGACGGATTGCACAGTTCACTCCCAAGCCCCACTCCCCACTTTCAAGTAAAGGAGCTTCGCCCTTGACCCGCCTGTCAGAGCTCCGGGACATACTCGACGAAGTCAAAAGGGAGCTTGAAAAGCTGGAAGGAATCGAGAAGACGCTTGCCCGACCTGACGAAGACCGCGGACGCAACGACGCGACAAACGCCCTAGTAGTGCTTACGCTCGTCGTGGGATTCGCTCCTATCTCCTGATTCGCTCGTCAGTCCCGCCCATGCCGACCGGGGCCCATCCGTGAACCCGTGACCGGAGAACCGAATACCCCTAGTCCGCTTCGCGTTTCATGCCGCTGCCGGAATAGTGAAAGTCTCAGTAACTCTCGAAGGCATACTCGACAAGTCCAAGGCGGACAGTCAGTAGCGCGGCCTTAGCAGAGTGTATCCGGTCTTGCCTGTCTCTATCAATGGATAATGCCTCTCACAGGTAGCGATTGTCATTTCCAATCCGTCCGAATTCCGGCGAACGTCGAGCCGCGCCCAACATTGCGTCTTCTTTTCTTCGTCTGAGCATATGTTACATTCGTATCCGCCTTCCGCAAAGTAACCACTCCCCCCTCTTTTCTGCCAAGGCTTGACCGCGTCTATCATGAAGTCATAAGCAAGGCGGGGCGGTAATAAGCGTGAAAGTTGATTCGGAGACAGAGGGCAATACCCCTAGTCCGGTTCGGTTTCGAGTCTGCATGGGTAGTATGTAAAAATCCACAAACTCTCGAAGTATTTGTAGTAATTAATGCAACAAATGGCAGAATGGCGTCGTGATATCTGACGATTGTGACGGATATTGAAGTAAATCCCCTTCACCTTATGTAAGTCATGTTTCGGCGATCCTGCTAGATGTTTGAGTCTGCCAGCTCCAGAACTTTCATCCTCAATCGGATCAGGATGGCATCAGGTCCGAGCATGGTCATGCTCTGGGCCTGTTCATCCGGTGAAATGGTGAGCGGTCCAGCGAAATGAGCTGATCAGTCGCTTGCCAGAATTTTATCCCATGAACGAATACTTTGAATGAGACACATGAATGGTCCCGTCGTCCAAGCACCCGCGCGACGCTTCACGAATAAATGTCTAATGGATGTCCATGAACCATCGGTTCGATGAGTCACTTGGTCAGTCAGTCATCGAGTCTGAGCTGAAGTTCTCTCGGTCTTCCCTTTGGAGCCTTCTCTCTAGGGCATGGGCTAGGATTTTCTCGACTTCGTCCGGATAGCTGGCCCAATACTCAGGCTTCGCGTTGTGGCTGTTCATGGTGTGGGATTCCATCAAGTCGGGGCCCCATTTGATCTCGTCTTCCGTCGCTTCGTCTGGAGGGATGAGGGGCACGCGGTGACGGCATCTGACGCACACCAGCTCTTCTGGGGTGCCGTTGCGGTAGATGATCATGAGGACGTCGGTGGTCTTGCTTCCTTTTGAGCGGAAGCGCTTCAGGTTCTTCGGGTCTACGTTGAACTTCCGAGCTATCTCGTCGATCCCCTTGGGCAGGCTTGGTGGAGGCAACTGATTCTTTTCACCAGGGGTCTTTCATCGGGGCCTGAGGTATTATCAGGCTGGGGAGCGTCTCTATCTCCATGACGTAGCGCTTGGATTCTCGCCTTCGCTTGACCGATATTCCCCATGCTTGGCTGAGCTTGTGGCTGAAGTTGCGGCTATCTACGTCCGGAAAGGACGAGTCGAAGGTTCTTAGTTCGTCGATGAGGGTGTTTACTGTTCCGACCCACTTGGTTCTCCCTTTCATGTAGCGAAAGAAGATGTCTAGGGCTGGGTCGGCCTTGGGGGGCGGTGCAGCGGGCAGCTCGTAGGGTTCCAGTCTTGAGGGTTCGTAGTCGGAGGACTTTGCCTGCAGGACCGGAGCGTCACTGAGCGCGGTCAGCGTCATTACGGCCTCATACTGCCGTCTCTTTCTCTCCAGGTCGGATTCCGTCTGGGGTCCGTCGATTCCCCAGTCTTCGCTCATCCGTCAGCCCACTCCACTCGGTTTCGCCCTCTTCGGCGTGGTTTCGCCCGTCCCTATCGCGGCTTGGGCAGCTCCCAGCAGTTCGGCGTAGTTCTCCGGTGCTGAGACTGACACCTCGAAGTATAGGATTTGAGACGGGGTGCTCGAACTGGCAACGACCTTCACGCTGCTTATTGGCTTGCCCTTCCGCCTGAAGGGATTCCATTTCATCTTGTGCTCACCACGAAACTACAGCCACAATGGGAACAATGGGTGCGGCGCTTCATGCGCTTGGGGTGACCGATCAAAGTCAGCCTTTCACATGCCGGACACTTTACGCTCGTCAAGCGTTCCCCCCCTGGCTGGACTCCTCCGTCTGTCTGATGGGCGGAGGAGTCTCGGCCAGGTCTGCTGCTGTCGGCTGCTCAGTCGTTTCCCCGCTAGCATCAAGGTGGGAATACCCCTGGACAGGTTGGACAGCATCGCCCTCTCCGCTGACATTAAAATGGGAAAAGGGGTGGGAGTCTTGGGAGTCTTGGGAGTCTTGGGAGTCTTGGATGCTGTCTACTCCCAACACTCCCAACACTCCCGGGGTATTCTCCATTTTAATGTCCGCATCTGTGCCCCAATCCTCTTTTGGCCTCAGGGTCAGGCCTAGGTAGCTGTGAACCCGCTTAGGGCCAAGCCTAACCGGACTTATGCTCTGATTGTACATGGGGAGATTCTGAAAGAAGGTCTGCTGAGTGACTGGGGGGAGCTTCGACATCGTGCAGTATTCACAGAAGGCTCTGTACAGGTCTTGCTTGCTCACCGAGCCGCTAGTGTCGGGGAGTGTGCAATCCATTAGGAACGCCTTCATAGGCGAACTCCTGCGGATGTAGTCCAGCCTGGTGTCCTCCGTGCTCTTGGAGTTTGAAAAGCGCCAGCCGTTGGACCTGAGACGCTTCAGCCCTTCTATGGCCCAGTTCAGGAACCCGCTCAGCTCTTCGGGGGTCGTCAGGGACTTCGACAGTTCGGCGTCTGCCTTGTCCCCGTCGAACGAGTTGGGGAACGACACGATTGTCCATCTTCTAAAGAAGGCGTTGGTGTCCTCGAAGACCTCCGGCACCTTGTTTGCCGAGAATATCAGCTTCGCATAGTTGAGGAAGCTGAACCCGTTCCGGAACTTGTACTCAGCCGTCAGCGGGTCGCCTCCTGTCAGCATCTTGAAGGTGCCGACAGACTTCAGGGCGCTGTCCGACAGGTCAGCGTAGAGGTTCGCCAGCTTCCCGTAAAGGTCCGCCTTGGCGAAGCGGTTGTATTCCAGTTCCTGAAGGCTGCGGGAGCTGATGTTCTTTACCCCTAGGAGTGACTTCAGTATCCCGATGGCTGTGCTCTTCCCGTTGTTGCCTGAGCCTTCGAACAGCAGGGCCTTCTGTGCCGGATATTCGCGCCAGAGTACATAGCCCGCCCACTCCTGAAAGAGCGGGATGTCCTCAGAGTACATCACCTCATTAAGGAACTTCTTGATTGTCGGACAGTCGGCCAGCGGATCGTAGCTGACGGGGAGCTGGACGAAGGAAAGAAAGTCCTCGGTGTGAGGCCCGAACTCAAGAGTGTCGATGTTGAGGAGTCCGTTAGCAAGATTAAGGATGAAGGGCTCGGAGTCGAAGTCTTCCCTGTTCGCGTAGGTCCGCCTCTTGACATGGCCCAAAACTTCTTGGGTGAACCTCCCCGTGCAAGGGTCTATCGAAGACTCCAGCCGCTCCAGAATGATCGATTCGCCCCCGGTCCTGTACACTCCGCCATCGTAGTACAGGATTTCCTCCGTGTCTCTGAGAGTCGCTAGGTGAAGGTCAGATATCGTCTGCTGGGCTGCGTCTTCAGGCTTGCCCTCCGAAATTTTTTCGTCTCCGGCCTGTTCGTCCCCGGCTCCTCCGTGGACCGCCTGTAGGTCGTGATGCAATTTCTCAAAATAGGGGCTGCTGACTGGGACGCCCCACTCACTGAACTGGGCCTCTAGGTTGACCAAGTCGGATTCGTAATTCTTGGACTCGAAGGACTCTGACCCCATGCCCTCGACGTAAAGGACGATTGCCTTCCCGACCTTGGAGAGAGAACAGGTGAGTTCGGGTTCTTGCATCACTCCGAAACGCCTCCGGCGAGTTCCTTTCGGATTCTCGCGTCAAGCCCCGCCGCGACCGTTTCAAACGACGAATCAAGTTCGGCGTCGTCATAGCTGCTATCAGCCTCCAGCTTTACCCAGTTCCCGCCTGACAAGTGGACGGACCTACTGACCCGCACAGTCCCGCAGGCAGCCTCGAAGCGACTCAAAACGCGGCTCCCTCTTCTTGGCGTCGGGCCTTGCCCACAGAGAGAAAGGGGCCTTCGTCGAATACCAGCTCTAGGATGGTAGTCTCTTCGACTCCGTTGGATTTCGCCCATGAAGCGGGGAGGATCACGCTGAGGCCCTTGCCTGTCATGTAGACTCGGCGCCTCACTGTCTGAAGCGCCATCAGGCGGTCAGCTCCGGCCCGCTGTAGAGGGGTTTCTTGACGAACTTCACCACGAGAACGCCGTCCGGTTTCTCGTCCCACTCGACCTCTACCCGGCCAGTCTCTTCGACGCCTTTGTCCCTTATCCAACCCAATGGGAGAGACATATAGGTCGAGCCCGTGGGTTTCGCCTTCCAGACATGGCGGACTGACTTAGGCATCACTCGTCATGACTCCGCGAGCCGTTCCCGAAACAGAAATACTGAGGGCCAGCGTTAGAGGGCGTCGTCCTCGTGAAATAGATTCCAGGGAATGTGATCTTCAAGTCTTCTTGCAAGGTCGCGATGTCCTCTTCTGACGGGGCGGTCAGCTTGACCGTGAACGCGAAACTACTCTGATCCTGTCTTGTCACTATCATATTCCCCTTTCAAGTACGTCATACTCCCAGCTTCCACACCAGAGTCAGGTTGACGCCGGAGACAGCCGTCGAATAGACCGCGAGCCCTGAGAAGAAAGGTGCGTTGATTCCCGTCAAGTCGGGCGGGAGATATCCGCTCGCCGTCCCGACATAGGAGAAATAGTAGAATCTCTTGGCTGCTGACTGATTGGACACGCCCGAACAGGCGTCCATCACCATGATGGTCCCACTTGTCGGGGCTGTCGTCCCGCTCGCCATGCTGGTAAAGACCCCGAACAGGACGCCCTGACCCTTGACCGGATAGGCGAACCCTGCGGAGCCGGACAGCATCACCGTGTTAGTGCCGAATCTCGGGTGTGTGCTCATTCCTTGCTCACTATCCGCTTGAATCCTGGGCTGCCGTCAGCCTGCCAGGTCTGGGGGCCGCAAGGAAACGGGCCGTGTCGCAAGCAATAGTGATAGAGGCGAAAGTCCGATTGGTCGTAAACCAGTTGCCCGCCTCCGACGCCGCCCCTGTCGAGCTGGTATACTGTGTTGTTGACCCTCTGGACCATGAGCCTCAGGCTGCAGGGCTCATTCGTTAACGGGTCGATGACCTTGCAGACTTCGTTCGACTGGAACCTGCTGAGTGGTCTGCCTTCCCTTTCAGGCACGACCCCCCTGTAGACCTCGACGGCGCGAGTTTCCCAGACGACTTTTCTCGCGCTACTTGGTGCTTGAGTCATAGCGGGTTTTACTCCTGTTGTTCAGAAACGGGCTCAACTGAGCATCCGCGCGCCAAGCAGTCTGCACTGATCTGGGAGCTACGTCATAGATGCTGCCGATTAGCTCAGCGATCCATCGATTTTCGGGCGCTGCCATAGCTGTCTTGGTTGGGTTGATCACGTTATCCATGTTGACTTTGCCTCTTTGTTTGGGGGGACTCCTCACAGACTCGCTCATGGAAGTCTTCAGGAATTCGACCGCGAGGGCTGCGAGCGCTTCTGCCTCTGAATCTGCATTTGGGAACTTTGCCCCACTCTGCAAGAGGATTTGCTTGGCGCGTCGAAGCGCAACGGTCTTCGCGTCGCCTTCACCTTCGGCGTCTGAATTACCCTCTATCTGTCTTCTATTGAGACGGTCACTTATTGGCCTGGAGGCGCTCATGGGGAATCACTCGCTGTCGAAGTATAGACCGCGTCGAGTTTCTTCTGAAGCTCTTTCTGTAGCTTCTTGAAGTCCTCAGTGTTGCGCACTCCAACCAGCCCTAAGTCGCTCAAGCTGTCTCGACTCCCTGGAGAAACGCAGGGTCGCTGATGACTTCCGCGCTTCGCAATCTGTGTGCACGAGTAAGCGCCTTGCCTTCCTCGCTCGTCCTAGAGTTGACTATCTCATCGATGAGGTGCTTTGCCGCTGCCGCGCTGTTGAAGTCTTGCCGGAAGATTCCCGTCCGTGAGTCGAAAGCTTCCAGCCTAGCGTTCCGTTCTTTCACATAGCCGTCATGCGCAAGGGCGTTCGCCTCCCAGTCACTGATAAGACGGCCTGTTCTTCGGTCGATGGGCATAGCCTCTAGCACCACCTCACCAAAGGTGAAGGATTTCACGTTTCATCGTTGTCATTAGCAGTTTCTGCATAGGAACTAATACTAAAGCTTTAAAAACGGGCAAAATAAAGGGGGGGTATGCAGAATAGAATCTACAGAGACGCAGACATGGCAGCGGCAAATGTCAGATTGCTAGACTTCCTAGTCAAGCATCCGGACGCGTTCATGGCTAAAGAATGGGCCAAGGGTGCAGAAAGTTCTACATTCACGCTTTACCAGCGTCTACATGGTTGGGTAGAGTCAGACGTGATCAAAAGGGACAGAGCGCCCCTAAGCGTCGGACGCCCACGGATTCTTTATTCGGCCGGACACAACATACTCGCAGAGATTCAGAAGAACGCCAAGACCCTCGATAAACTCGATTTTTACAAGAAGGCAAAGAAGACAATACGCGATATGAAACCCCTCATAGCCGCGTATGCGAGTGGTGCCCCGACCGATTCACATAGACCGGAGGATGATACTGTGATAAAGACCGGAATAGGGATAGAGGAGTCAAGATTGATTGCGGCCTATGTGAGGGCTGGCATGACTCCCGAACGAACAGCGCTCCCTAACACTGATATGACGCCTCAATCTGGCGAGATTCAAGACCCTGCACAGGCCGCCCATGAGTCCATAGTATCGAAGCTCCAGAATGCTCTCAGCGACGTGTCGGCAACCATCGAGACACTACCGGAGGGCAAAAGCAAGGACGAATGGACCGGGATAAGATATCAACTGCATCAAGTCCTAGACGCTGCGCTCAAACAAAAGAGGAAAGATGAAACGCGAATACGCGCAGCCCTTAAGCAGAAGGCCCTTCAGATCGCTGAGGCCGACAATACGGCATAGTCGGCAAGAAGAAACTAGAGGCCGAACGGTTCTAAGTGTGCGCTATCGCCAGCGTGACAACATCTGCGCCAGAAATGCCCAATTTCTGACTCAGACGTTCAACCGTCTCGGCTGTCTCGCCGTCGGTGATGGTGATGGTCAGGCGGATCATGTCTCGCCCATTTCCTTCATGTCTTTTTCACTGAACCACGCAGAGCCGTCCTTTCGCGTCCAGACTTTGCGACCCATCTGCTTTCCCCACTCCTGCACGATGTCTGCTAGGCCCTCAACCTGAGTCTGCAAGGCTTTCACGGTCTCGTCCTTGTCCGCTTCAGCGGCCTCCCTTCTCTGTATCTCAGACTTGAGCCGCTCGACTTCAGAGGAGAGCGTCGAGACCTGAATGTCCTTTTTCAATTCAGCCAGTTCAAGGCGTTCGACCCCCTGCGCGTGTCTGGACTCCAGAGCCCCCATCTCCGCCCGCTGGCGCTCTTCGTCTCCGATGCTCAAGTCAGGAACGGCCTTCAAGAACTCTGCGAGCAAATCAGCCTCCGTGGGGCGGTAGTATGAACCCGATATCCCGACCTCATGGCCCATCAACACTTCCGTGCAGACTGGCTTTACGCCCGCGTTCTCCATGGCCGTCTTGTAATACTTCCTGAACGAGTGGACCGCCTTGAACGGGTGCCTTCGCCCCTCCGCCTTGCCCGCTCGGACTCCTGCTCTGGCCCAGAGCCGCGCTATGTCCTGCTCGATGACGTCCGCTGGGACTCGCCTAGGCGACCCGACGCGCCCCTTCCCTCCGCGAGTGTCAAAAACATCCCTGAGCAACGGGGAAGATGGCCCGACATCTTCGCCGTGCTTCCTCCGGAAGTCCAGATATTCCTTGATCGCCCTCATGCTCTCCGGAGTGGTGAACGTGACGTAAGACTCCGGCTCGCCCCGATAGACGACGACCCGGCCCGCCCCGGACCCGTCGGGCGCTTCCGTTATGTCACCTACGTTCAGGCCAGCGAGCCCGCCCAACCTGAGGCCAGAGCCGCACATCAGCAAGATTGCGGCCTTCATCCTCGGCAGGGTGTGGTTCAGGAGCGTCCGCACTTCCTCCCTGGTGGGCGCCCTGTCGTCTGCGTGCTGCCTTCCCTTGGGCACCTGTTTCATCAGCAGCGGCCAGTTGATGTCCTTCAGCGGCGCGTGCGCGTCAGTGTTCATCAATGCGAAAAGCCGGACAGGGCTCAGGCGCGTCCTCACCGTGCCCGGAGCCAGCTCCCTTGCCTTGACCTTCTCGTTCAGATGAGCGATATACCCCTCGATGAGGTTCCCCGCCTGTGCGCCCTCCATGGCCGCGAACTCCTCAGGCGTGGTCTCCGCGAAGGCCAGGAAGTATTGCAGCCCCTTGCCGTAGCCGTCCCTGGTCGAGACGCTGTTCGGCATCCCGGCCATGAACTTTTCCATCACTGTTTTGCCGTTTTTGAAGTCCTGAGCCATACCAGAGGCATGAATACCCTACATTATATACTTTCTCTGACCTGAATCCCCTTCACGTCGATCTTCAGATCATCTGGTCCGGGGATTGCTCTCAGCTGATCGTGAATTGAAATGCCCCCGGCGAGGACGAAGCCGAGTGCGACCGTCCCGACGCCCTTCTGCCCTTTGACGGCCAGTCCTGCCTCGGCCTAGTGTACGACAGGTCGATCGCCGAGGACGTCGAGGTCCTTTCCTCGACGCGGTACGAAGCCGCGGTCGTACCCTTCAACGCGGAAGCGGCAGTTTCCGGACTCACTGACCCATCCACGAGCTCGAGGGTCCCAGGTAGACCCAGAGATTCGAGGAGTACGGCGAGCTCGCCGTCAGGCGAAGATAGCCTCCCTGACCTTGGGAACAGGTACAGCGCGTGGTCGGAGATCGATGCTATGCGGGCGTATCCCTGGACTCGGTCGGGATAGTCCGATGTGTCCAGAAGGGAGAACCTGTGGCCGCCATCAACCCGATGAAAGACGGAGATTCCCTCGGCCTCGCTCTTCTTCGCGATGCTGGATTCAAAGATGCTCTTGACTTCCGGTTCTGTGCCGAAGACCCCTACCATGATACCTTCCATCGGCAGGTCCCTAGTTCTTGCGCTTTAGGTGCGTGTCGAACCAACGGATGTAGTGGCCGAGGCGAGAAGTTCGGTGCTTCGGCTTGCCGGTCCTTGATAGGTCGTGGTTCTCCCCGGGGAAAAGGACCATCTCCACCTCCTTGCCCCGTTTCTTCAGAGCGGTAAAGATCTCAAGCCCCTCTACCATCCAGCACCGGTAGTCTTCCATCGAATGCACGATCAGCAGAGGCGTTTCCACATTGGGCGCGTAACTGAGAGGCGAATCGTTTCTGAGTTTCTCTTCAGAGTTCCACGGGTCGCCCCCTATCTGGTCTTCGGTGAAGGAAGGACCGATGTCGGATGTGCCCCAGAAGCTGGCCCAGCTCGATATGCTTCTGTCTGTGACCGCGGCCCTGAACCGCTTAGTGTGGCCGATGGCCCAGTTGGTCATGAACCCGCCGTACGAGCCGCCCGCGATCCCTAGTCTCTCGCCTTCAATCTGGGGATACTTCTTCAGCACCCAGTCGAGGCCCTCCATCAGGTCTTCGAAGTCGCGCGTGCCGTATCGCCCCCTGATGTCGGCGAACTTCTCAGAGTAGCCATCGCTTCCGCGCGGGTTGAAGTAAATCACGGCGTACCCGGCCCCCGCAAAGGCTTGGAATTCGTGCATGTACGAATGGCCGAAGGCCGTCTTAGGCCCTCCGTGGACATACAGAACTCCCGGTACCCTTCCTCTCGCCTCTGGTATCAGGACCCAACCCTCGATCAGTTCGCCGTCGCTCGCCTTGAATGCTACGTGCTCAGGCGAGAGGACCTTCAGCTCTTTGTAGACTTCAGAGTTCAGGGCCGAAAGCGCCTTTTCTCGTCCCGACTTCAGGTAGAGTTCCTCTAGGCGGTCGGCGGTCATTGCAACAAATGCCACCTTGCCGTCCTTCACGTCGAACCCTTCGATGCTTCTGTCGCCGCCAAGTATCAACTCTGGTTCTCTGCCAGGTCTGACTCTGTACAGGTGGACCGCGCCGCCGTCAGCCTGCACATAGTAAATCCCATCTTCGTCCCAGATGACGTTTCCGGGCCCGTGCGACCTCGCCCGGGCGTCTGAATTGAGGCCGTTGGCCTTGTTCTTGTCGACCTCCTCGGCCCTTGAAGTCCTGCGAGTGCGGAGATCTATCGTCCAGATGCGGCTGTGGGAGGCGAAACCCGACGGCAGATCGTCGCCCGAAATCGCGATGCGGCTGTCGTCTGGACTCCAAGTGAGGGTCCCGATCTCCATGGTGGACTTCGTCAGTTTCCTCCTCCCCGTCCCGGAGGTGTTGATCGAATAAACATCCGAGATGTATGGTTTCAGATCATTCGCCGCAGCGAGGTAGGCGATCCTCTTCCCGTCGTTCGAAATCGCGAAGTCGGAGACGTCGAACTCCCCTCTGGTGACTTGGGCGACCTTGCCGGACTCGAGGTCCACTCTGAAGATGTGTTTGCGCTTGTTGGAGATGAAGCCGAGCCCGTTGAACCAGAACGTCAATCTCTTGATGACCTTGACGTCGTCCTTCTGCTTCTTTGCAACGTAGGAGAGGAAGTAAACCGTCTTGGAATCGGGCGACCACTGAGGGTTATCGACGCCGTCCTTCGACTTGTTGAGCAGCTTCGCCTCGCCTCCCTTAGCGCTGATGACGTACAGGGCGTTCCCCTTGTCGTCCTTGCCGAACTGTCTTCTGGAAAGGAACAGGATCGAACTGCCGTCAGGGGACCATTTGGGATCATAGTCCTTCTTCCCGGTGGTGAACCGGTCCTTTGCCAAGCCCCGCACGTCGGTCACGTACACGTCCGAGTCGTAGGCGTCGTCATCCATGTTGGCCCGCCGGGCCGAGAACGCCACTCTCCTGCCGTCAGGTGAGAAACTCGGCTCGGAGAGCAGGGCATAGTGGGCGAAGTCAGAGGGTGCTATCGCTCGCGGCACCCTCCCCGGCTCGCACCTCCCAATCTTATGTCTTGCCGTGGACGAGGAATCTGTTGATCGCCCTCATCCTGCCTCGACAACTTCGATATCCGGTTCATGGCCAGCCTCCGGAGAGGAATTGCCACTGGAATGAATCAAATGCTCCCCTTAATCGGGTTTAGTCATCATAGATGCTCAACAATTCGGGACCTTGAAGCCCAAGTTCCGAACAGCAGACCTACGCTCAGTTCAGCTTTTTATAAGACACAGGAATCTCTTTCCAAGAAAATTCGTGAATCTGATTCAATCAAGATTCAGAATCCTTCCTATTTTCAGTGCAATCTTCCTCATGCTCTTCTTCGTCAATCCAACGGCTGCGAGCGTATCTTCTATACCGAAGCCCACGGCAGTCCCGGTGCTGCACACTTCCAGCGTTAGCCCTATTGTGACCCTTCTGGACTCTTCATTCAACCCCAGCCTGGTCGGCGGGTCGCCATTCTGCTATAGCGGCTCCTTGGGAACCATCGTTTGTTATCCGCCCAACTTCCTGAAGAAGGCCTACAACTTCCCGTCCACAACGGGTAGGCACGGTCTGGATGGAACGGGCTCGACGATTGTCATCGTCGACGCGTTCGGAAGCCCGACGATTCAGAGCGACCTCGACACCTATGATGCGGCTTTCGGGTTGCCCTCTACAACAATCACAATCCTCTGTGGCCCAACATGGACTGGCGCGGCAACTGACATCTGCCCAGTGAATACCATTGCTGACCTCTCGACTGCCCCGAACGCTGGCGTATGCGGAGCGACGGGCTGGGCAGAAGAGACCACGCTAGACGTCACAATGGCCCACTCGCTTGCACCTGGTGCCCACATAGTCTTGCTCGTTGCAAACGACTGCTACGACACCAGCCTCTATGGCGGAGAGCTAGCCGTCGTCAATCAGCCCCAATACAAGGGTAGCATAATGACTCAGAGCTTCGGCGAACCCGACGACCTGGCCACGTGTACCGCCCTAGACAACACTAGCTCATACTGCATTTCATGGGATCCCACCCTTCTGAACCTCCCGAACCTAGTGTTCCAGACTGCAAAGGCGAATCACTGGACCGTCATAGCATCTACAGGCGATGAGGGCGCGAATGAGGACGCATTTGTTCTCGGAACCACCGAGCTCACTCCTTCATTCCCCGCAACCAGTCCACTCGTCCTTGCGGCTGGCGGAACGCAGGGCTCTCCTTACGGAGGAGCGTACGGTGGACCTCCTGGACCAGGCGGCACCTTCACTTGCGCTGCTCACCAGACCTGTAACACAGGTCTTGTCATAATCAACGGCGGCGCCAATGGGTGCGGCACGGCCGTAAGGCCAGGTGAGCCTACCAGCTGCTCCCCGACCGGCTACGGCGGTGAGAGCACATGGAATGAGGCCCTCGTCCTCGGACTAGGAGACACCAGTGGAGGGGGTATCAGCATGCTCTACAGTATGCCTTCGTATCAACTGCTCGCCCCCCACAAGTTCACAACTCTTCTGGGCAACACAGTCAAAGCTACCGGGAGAATGGTCCCTGACGTGTCATTCAACTCGGCCGTCTACGGAGGAGTGATGGCCTACCTAGGATTCCTAGGCAGGTGGGCCGTGTTCGGTGGCACCAGCGCAGCATCGCCCGCATGGGCGGGGATCATGGCTCTGGCCAACCAGGCAAACAGACGACCACTAGGGTTCGTCAACCCTTCAATATACGTAATCGGGGCTTTGGGCACTATCTTCAGTTCACTATCTCCATTCCACGACATCACCCAAGGGAACAACGCGATCTGCTCAGGATACTGCGGTGAGGACGGCTTCCTGGCCGGTAAGGGCTACGACCTGACTACTGGCTGGGGAACCCCGAACGTATCGCTCCTCATCAACCTTCTCACAGGCAACTAATACGGAATAGGAAACTAGGCGTGCAACAGCACGCCTTCCCTCTGTTTTGTTCAATTTGGTCCACAGCCACTGGAAGTATTGGAGGCTATCTGAGCTGACGATATCACAAATAGAGCACGCGTTGTTGGTTCAAACGGGACCGTCCTTCCGGGACTCCCTGTGCACTAGTCGCCGTAGACCGTGTAGTACCAGGGCTTCCGAACCGCGTCCGTGGTGTCGACGTATACAAATTTCACTTGGGTGTAGTCGTCAAACGTATACGCCGACATATCCTTTCCATGACCACTCTGTTTGAAACCCCCGTGAGGCATTTCCGAGGCAAGGGGAAGATGGTCGTTGACCCACACGTCCCCAAACCTGAGCTGTGCCCCTGCTCTCATCGCCTTGCTCACGTCCCTAGTCCAAACGGAGGCCGCGAGGCCGTAGACCACGTCGTTCGCCTTCTCGATTCC
>JBEKJV010000017.1:0-25509 GCA_050011055.1 Nitrososphaerales archaeon
GACTCTCCCTTGACGACATGCCGGGTCTTGGCGGACCGGACTCTTGGCACTGTACTCATCAGCGGAGTCCCGCTCTTGGCGCAGCTCTGGCAGACTTGCAGGACGGCTCCGTCGATTTCTACACGGTTAGGAGGGGTCCTTATCGGATTGCCGCAGATCTCGCAGGTGAGGCCCACGACCTCTACGACCTCCTCTCCTCATGAATTAGAAAGCGCCCGACCCTCCTCATGGAGGCGCCCCTCTCCCCCCGGATGTGGTTGCCTCTTGCGCTGACGGCAAGCATCATCCTCATGATGTATTTGGTGTTCAACTCGCCCGCGACTGGCGCTTGGCCAGGTTCTCTTCGAAGGCGCCCACGTCCCTGAAGTACCCTTCCACCATTCCGATAGTCTCCGGGCTCATGTAGAGTTCAGCCACCGGGTTGTCAATCAACGAGACAATCTTTGCTGCGACCTCGTCGGCTGACGCGATTCGGTTCCCCCAAAGCAATTCTCCGGCCCTCGCTGAAAGAGGCGGTCCTGCGATGTCGTGGAAGGGGGTGTCCACAACCCCGGGCATGACCACGGACACGAAGATCTGCGGGTACTTTGGTCGGAGTTCCATCCTCAGGTTGGCGCTAAGCACATTGACCGCGCTTTTTGCAGCGCTGTATATCGAGCGGTAGCTAGTGATCGGCACCCTGCCCAGGAACGAGGAGACGTTGATGATGTGACCCCGACCTCTCTCCTTGAAGTGAGGCAGGATTGCCTGCATGCCGTACAAGACGGACATCAGCACCACGTCAACGGTGCTCCGGACATCTTCGTCAGTGAGTTCTGACACAGGCTTGTTGATCCCTCGCCCGGCATTGTTGACCCAAACGTCTACGTGGCCAAATTCAGCAAGGGCAACGTCTCTCAGGTGCTCCACGTCACTCCTCTTGGTGACATCGGTGACGACCGGCAAGGCTCGCGCTCCCGCTTGCGAAGCAACTTTCCTCAGCTCCTGCTCTCGCCTGGCACCGAGGGCAACCATTTCCCCACGCTGGCCTAGCTGCACTGCGAGGGCACCTCCGATTCCGCTGCTCGCCCCCGTAATCACCACCACTCTTCCAGTCACGTCATATGAGCCTCCGTAAGAATGAACTTGTCCAGTCGCGATTTAAGACTTCTTTAGAGGAGACCCCTGTTTCCATACAGGTTGTGGTGTGCGATGCCTTCGACGTCACGGCGCACACTCAGGTATCTGTTTGACTTGTGGACAGGATATCCCAGACGGACCGCGTAGGCTATCTTCATGCGTTCAGGAATGCGAAGGACGCGCTTCACCTCCTTCTCGATCCCTTTCCCGCTAAAGACGCTCATTATCTGGAAGCCGATCTTCAGGGACTGGGCGGTGAGCCACATGTTCTCCATGACGCACCCGAGACCCAAGATGCCCAGGAAATCCCCCTCGGAAGCGGGAGCCCTCTTCCTTGGGTCGAAAATGACTATCAGGATCACAGGACTGCCATCCATCGTGTCGTCCAGAGAACCTCTCTCCCCCTTCAGCGCCTCGCCGAACCTTGCGGGGTCCCTCCAAGCAGGGGGGAAGTTTGCGCCTAGGATTCCCACCTTCTTGCGGAGCAACTCCCTCTTAGAGAACGACAGCTGACGGTAGTTCTCCCGGACGAATGATTCAGAGACACTTGACCTGATGCTGCCTATCCTTCTCAAGAGCTCTTTGTCATCGACCACGATGATCTCGAAGTTCTGCATATTGTGGGGGGTGGGCGCCCAACGCGCCGCCTCAATGACCTGCTTCAGGTCATCCCTGCTGACTGTCCGATGCGGGTCAAAGGTGACCCTAGTGGACTGCCTTTCCTGGATGACTTTCAAAACATCACTCATATAGATTAGGACCCAAACACCTTCTAAATACCGTTTCTGGCTTCGGGTCTGGTAATGGGACCCACTTTCAGAGCCTGTTTGGGGGCGGACCCCGCAGAGGCTCCTTCCAGCTAAGGCGTGTTGAGAACTGCATGGAGAGTCGTTGCCTTACAATTCCCCACTGAAGCAGTATCACTCACAGGCAATTGCTGCCCCTGAAGAACGTAGTATCTGTTGGAATAGACCTCGGTCCCGTTCTGTGCAAGGAGAGACAGAGTTCCGTAACCATTGGCGCCACCGCTGTTTACAAGAACTAGTGAGAAGGAAATCGTTTCCGTGCATGTGTAGAACCGAATCTCGAAGTTGATCTCATTTCCTCCTGTAACACTGAAGTTGCCCGAGATTGTCTGCCCATGTTTCAGAGCAACCTGGATACTGCCGTCGGCTGTATAGCTTGGGAGTCCAAAACCCCTAGTGTTGCTTATTCCCGGAGCTGAATAGCTAATCGTCCCGTTCTTAGGGTACACGTTCCCGAACGAATTGTCGAGAACCAGAATCGCAGTCCCATCCGAGGTAGCTGTGTAGGTGAAGCTACTGCTGGAGCTGATAGTCCAGTTCTCGGCCACAGCAATCCGTGGATTCGTCTGAGTCGATCCTATCTGCACTTGAGTCAACTCCAGATTCGGCCGCAGGCTGGCTCGATATAGATAGAATCCGCCTGTTGCAACGGTTACGATGACCAGTAGCACGACAACGAGTTTCCTGCTCATCTGCATCAATGATCTGGCAAAATCATGACTGTCTTATTAAAGCGAGAGAACGGACTTGCCACAGAGCGCGGTCTGCGATGGCTGACCCGCGCATCCGGAATCCGCCTGAGGGATACGTTGCGGGCTGACGAGGAATCTGGTTCACTCACGTTTATTAGACAACTACCACTTTTCATCTGCTGGAGAGCATGGCATTCTGTCCTAGCTGTGGCAAGGAAGTGTCTCCGCAGGCGGTTTCCTGTCCCAACTGCGGACATCCACTAATGCAAACGCAACCAGCAATGAAGCCAGCAGAGCAGATCAGCGGATTATGGTGGCTCGTTCCCTTCTTCCTGGCATGGATTGGAGGGCTCATTGCGTACTTCGTTCTAAAGGACAGGAACGAGAAGACAGCCGAACACATGCTAATCTTCGGGATTGTGTGGACCTTCGTTGGAGCCATCGTTGTGTTCGTGCTCTTCTTTCTGTTCGCGGTGGCGGTCGTCGGGATTTCTTCAGTCTGACCTCTCAATAGTCAGGTCATACCGCCGAGTTTAAGCGCAACTAGATTACAAACAGAGGATGGAACATGGTTTTCCTACATTTCATTGGTTCAGATCTAGCCGACTTGGGTGCTCACCAGGTCAGGAAGAGGGTCGGAATCCACTCTCAGAACCTGTTCAGGGGGCGGACCCCTCCGGGCCCGCTATGACGCAATTCAACCTTCGAGCACAGCCGAACCTTTGTCGGTCACCCTTCCGTCACTCGACAGATACCCCTTGAGTTGAAGTACGGCGATCTCCTTGCCGACCTTGGCCGGGGCAACGTTCGCCAACCGTGCAACCTCGGGGACAGCCTTCCCCTGCAAGAGGCTTCGGAGGATAGTGAGCTCAAGAGGTGAGAGCTCGCTACGGTCGGAGCCTTTCGAGCTTTTGCTGGCACTCATCTGGCGACGAGGCTGAGTATTCCTTGCGGAGACCTTTAGGCTTTCCAGGCACCTGCGGCATTTCAGAAGGCAACCGAGCTTGATCCGCTTTCGACCTTCGTGGAGACATGCCTAGTTGAAGGGCGTGGAGTGAGTCCAAGTTCCCCCCGGGGAAAGCCATCGCATGAGACGAATCCAAAGTTGGGGATTCGAACCCGAAAAGTCGGGGGTGTGAGCCTAGAGTGTGGTGCCCTTTCCACGAGGAACGTGGCCCAATGAAGGTAAGAGGCCGGAAGGGGTCGCCCGGACTTGACTACTTTGGTGTTCATGTCTATCCCTTTGTGAGAATCGTCCTGTAGACAGAGTAGAAAGAGAGTTGGTGGAGTGGGACTTGAAACGAAAACGCAGAGTTCTTGCGAGATGAAGGCCCGTGTAAACCGAAGAAAGAATCAGGAGGCAAGAGAAGAGAGTCCTTTGTGAATAGTCAAATGAGGCCGTGAAGATGTAGATGCTGTAGTAGCCCACGTACTCAAGGAATACGAATCTCAACCCGAATCCTATGGTGCTGGCCAGAAAGAATCTGCCCGCCTTCATCTTCAGCGTCCCTGCGGCCAGGGAAGCGACGGTGTAGAAGAACGGTATGAAGGTGGATATGAAGATGGAGAAATGGCCGTGGTTCACCAACCATTTGTCCGCCACCTCGATGTCCTTCTCGGAAATACGCATGAGCGACAGGCCTTTCAACAGTAGTGATCTGGCAGCAAATCTGCCGCAAATGTACTCTATCGGAAACAGGGCGCCCGCGAGGCATATCAGAAACGTCGCAATGGGATTGAACATTCCTATCGCTGAAAGAGAACCATACACCGGAACGAGAATGTAATCGGGAATTGGTAGAATGGCCATGCTGATGAACATGCCGAGATAATCCGCTGATAGCGGCACACCTTCCTGATTGACGTCATAGGACGATACGTTGGTGAAGTGATAGTACGCGTTCAGCAAGGCTAGAACGCTCAGTAGCATTATGAATATTGAAACTACGAAGAGATAGTGCCAGTACTTGTGCAGCCTCCCTTTGTCCTCATTCATCGTTCTCACCGAGGGTACCCAAAATACACCTGTAAAATACATCGCCTGTTGAGACTATGGTGCCTTCGTCTTCGAACCTATAGTTGGATGCTCCCCCGGGGGCACGGCCTGTACACCGCAAGAGCGGGAGAGGAGTGCAGACTGTACGGCGAGACCCGAGCCAAACGAACGAGCGGCTGAATCGCGCGCACTACTCTCGCTGCTTGCGTGACCTATTCAAGTCAGCGTCTAGGCATGTATCTGACTTCCACAGGATGCCCGTAGAACTCTCCAATATCTGCAGCTTCCTCTTGGATGCGCGTCTTCTCTGATGAAGTCAGGCCCCGGAAAGTTTCGAGAATGATGTCGATTCTCTTTGAGCGCCTTCTTAGGTTCCATGTCCCGGCGGCAAATCCGTCAACGACCAACGCTGGGTAGTTCCACCCTGCAGTCTGCCTGAATATCCTCGACCTCTGAGCCTCTTCGACAAACGCTTCCCTCGGAGAGTAGAACATCACATAGCAGTCGAAGCTCGGGAGAAGACGGACGACAGGAGTAAATTTCATACGCGAGGCCTCTTCGGCATCCCCACGGAGCATCCAGCCTCGGTTTTCCCCAACTTGGACCTCTTCCAAGTTGTCGCCATTAGTCCTTAGGGTAGACTCATCCGCTACCCGAAGATTCCCCCACCAATGGGCGAAATCACGGGTTGTCACCGGACCGTAGCATTCGACGAATTTGAGGAAGAGTTCCGAGAAGGCTTCCCCGCTGGTGGGCTCCTTCCAATACCGCACCCATCTATCAGGTCTGAAAAAAGTGGATTTGGGCCCTACGCTTGGCCCAAAGGCGAGCGCCCCCTGGTACGCTGCCGGCCTGAGCAGGATTCCCCAGGCCGACCTGAGGGCCTCCCTGGAAGCCTTGTTCAGTTTCGTTTTGCTTTCTACACGGCGCACCAGATCCTCTCGGGTAACCGTGCTGTCGTCAAGAACTCTCTTGATCTCTGCGGTGATGGCCTCGACCTCAGACGGCTGCACACCCTGAGTTCTCTGAAGCCACTCCAGCGACGCGGAGAGCTCGGTTTTCATGGCGGCTACATATGTGGGCAGGTCTGAGGAGGGAAGAAGGTGAAGCGTTCCTCGCATGCACCAAGTCTTGACAATCGAATGATCTTTCCAGAGGGCATCTCTGACGTCTCCCTGAGTAATCCCTTGGACCCTTGCCCGTATCGCCAGTTCCGCAGCGCTCAACACCTGTGCTTGAACTCCGCAGATGTCTGAGACAACCTCCGAAATCTTCTCTCTGCGTTCGCGGAGGACCAGATGCTGTTTGTTCAGGCGCCAGGAATTGACCTGTTCTCTAGAAAGCCAGAGCACTATTCTCCACATCTATCTTCGCCCCGGGCTAATTAATAGCAGTTAGACACGCTGACAGACAGCCCAATGCGATTGGAGCTAGATTGGCGCCCGCTCCTCGATGGATTTGAACACTAAACCTGTCGAATTCCACCGGGCCAGCTGAATAGCTCCAGACTCTTCATCATGCAGAGGGGCGGACCATCAGCGTCGAAGAGACCACTCTCGGCAGACCGAGGGCTGCCATGGCCGGCTCCCACGCACCGGGTGGATCAGAGACAACGACCACCGTCCGTGTAGCCCCGAGAGAGCGGATCCAGCTGACCGCCGGAGTCACCAAGGAGAGGAGAGAGTCCCCGGAGAGGGCGGGATTCCACGCTGCGGGAATCACATAGCCGGTCCGGACTGTCGGGAGATAGGACCCTCGTACCACCGCTGTGGTCTGGCCCGAAGAGGAGAGCTTCCACGTCCTCGCCGGCGTCCTGGGCATCCGAAGCATGATCTCGAAGTGCGAGAGCCTCCGGCTGGTCGCGGGCATTGGATCGCGGATTGTGGGCGGTCGGTTGTGGTCGACCCAGGCAGCCACCTCACTCATCTCCGACCGATTCACCTCCATGGCGGTACCGGCGGGATTCGTGCTCATGGTGGGGGTCGAGCCCACGTACCAACCGAACCGCGCTCTCTCCTCGTAGCCGAGCCTCCGGTACACCCGGATGGCAGTCTCGTTCTCCGACTCGACGTCGAGCAACAGCCACGACTTGTCCTTCCTTTGGGCGAGGATTCGCGTTTGCTCAAGGAGGTGGGTCGCAATCCCGCGGCCGCGCGTAGGGGAATCGGTCGCGACGCCCACGATGTACCCGGCGTTCGGCAGCAAGAGGACGGATGCGGTGCCCAGGACCTGACCCCGGTCGACCCCGACGAAGATGCGGATTGGAGCTCGACCCAGCGCTCGCATGAAAGTGAAGAGCGTCCAGATGCCCCGATGGTGGAGCTGCTGGAGCTGTGCGAGCCCGAATTGGTCGAGCCCCGTCGCCCGTTCCAGCGCGCCCACGCTCTGCAGCATGACTTTCTCGAACGAGGGGAAGTCAGCCCTTCGGAGCTCGTGGTATTCGATTACGGACGGGTCCCGCTCCATCCGAAGGTCACCAGCCTGCAGGAATTGCAGTCCGAACTTAAGCTTCACGCAGCAGCGCATGGTCGATCTGGGTCCATCCTAGCGATAGTGCAAGCACACATGACCCAAAGCGAACTGCCTGAAGTGATTGTGGCTCGACGATTTCCTGACTGAGACTCACAGGCTTCCAGCGAACTGCGGCCGAGACTGACGCTCGAGCTTGTTCTTCGCGTCGAGCACACCCACGAGCAACAAGACTGGTCCGACCCAGTTGAGGTAGGGAATGACGATGGAGATGGCGCTGATCTTGATCGCAGTCGAATCGTACCTCGTGCCCACCCTCCAGAGGCCGAAGATCTCTCCTCCGATGACACCGATGATGCTAAGGATTCCCCCGATGACTATCAGCGCCACCGCAGCGCTGAGGTCCGCGACCTGGCCCCCTGTGAGGGTATACGTCGGGTTCTGCGCGATGTTCGACAGGAGTGGGGACAGCATCCCGAAGAGCGGAATCAGCCCGACTCCTGCTCCTGCCATCCCCACCAACAGGAGAATCGTCAAGGTGGCCGGCGTGGAGAAGCTCGACCCGTCGAGTTTCGAGAGTCTCCTGAACGCACTCAGCAACAGGAATACTGCTATCAGCCCGATTGCAAACGTGACCGCTATGACGACAGTCAGGTAGGAGAGCAGGCCCTGCAACCAGCTAGCCACATCGCTCGCGGATGCAGTCCCGGAAGTCGTGGGGAGTCTAGAAAAGAATCTTGGGATGAAGAGAATGTATGTCGCGATGCTGCCTGCCACTCCGGCAATCTGAAGGATGGCGTACCAGGTGATCCTGTTCAGGGCGGCAGATTCGACTTGGACGTCAGAGGCCGTGGTCTGGCCTGGCCTCATTGCTGGTTGCGTTTGCATTGCCGGATGTCCGCAGTTGGGACAGGAAGTCGCCTGTGGTGGTACTTCCTTGCCGCAGTAAGAACAGAAGGCCATGCTTCCTTGCAGAAGAATGGGTGCAGATGTCTAATAAGCATGAACGAAGCGAATGAGCTTGAGTTAGCATTCAACTTCCTCGAGCGGCGCGGGCATGACGGCACCTCTGCCTGCGAACGGATCTTGGCACGACGACGGAGGCAGAATCCTGAGCCGCAATCGATAAGTTCTAAATAGCGAGGCTCCTCCATGAATGCTCAGACTTTTGGGTCTAATTCCGCAAGAGTGCGTTGGGGAAGGGAGGCGAGGTCTCAACTCGCCCCCCCGCGGGGTTCTCTTGAACATGTCCAATTGACATCTCGAATTGCGCCCGCTTTTGTCCCCTAATGGTAGTCGGAATGGGGTTGGCGGTATACGGCATCACCCTCAATCAGCCACCATGCTATTCATGCACAAATGGCGGGCCATGCGGAATTCCTCCTTCTCTCCAATGCCCCGTCCCATTCGACCCGTTCCCATTCATTGCACTAGGGGCAGTGATCTTTGTCATCTCGCTTGCTATGTTCGCTGTACGGTCAAGGAGGCCACGCGTGCGCGCGCGATATCTTGTCTAGGTTTATTAGTTCACATGGAGTTTCCGAGGATGTCGTGCCGGACAAGGGACTCCTGTGCTGGCGTTGGTCGGCAATCCGATGGCAGCAACTCAACCCAGACGGAACGAAATATGCACTGCTCCAGGGGAGCAGGGAAGCCGCCGGCGAGCAGTTCACCTATGCCCTCTCGTTCCCTCCCGGGTTCGTCGGGCTGGCCCACCATCATTCGGGAGACCTGCGCGTAGCGGTGGTGCGCGGCGAGTTGTTCCTTGGCATGGGGTCGAAGGTATCCAAGCGCAAGATGAAGCGCTTCCCTATGGGTTCCTATCTCCTGATACCCGCGGGGGCCCCGCACTACGAAGCCACAAAGAAGACTACGGTCGTGATTTCAACGGCAGTTGGCCCCTGGGTCACGACCCAAGAGCTCACGTAACCACTCTCCGGGCCTCTTCATTCCCAGACGTGATGAACGGCAGTCTCGGTAGATGGCCGACTGTTCATTCTCGGCTCGGAAGGGCCCGCAACCTTGCTTGGAATCCATTTTCAGAACCTGTTTGGGGTTGGACCCAATGGGCCCGAAGCGATGGTTGTCGCTTAGAAGCGGTTGGGTTCCACGCTAAGCGCTGGCTTCACTGGTAGAGAAGCACCGGCTCGGTGCTGACGTACCCTTTCTCGCCTTTTGCCTTGACGTACCCGTCATAGGCCACGAGTATCGCCAGGATCAAGGGGACCAGCCCGAGGGTGAAGAATGCTAACACGATATCAACAAGGAAATAGACAATAACAAAAAGAATTGTAGACAGGCCAAAGACCTTCCTGTAGCCAAGGTAGAGGTATCCGAGCCCTATGAAGAGGTTGAGGACTCCAGCGATTACTGGGTCCTTTCTGTTGCCTTGCGGGACCGGGGGTGGCGTAACGTTTGCTGGCTGAGATTGTTGAGGGGGCGTCACATCGGATGTACTCCTCAGTGAGTTGCCGCACTTGCCACAGAATGAAGCATCATCAGAATTGGAAGCGCCGCACTTGCCGCAGAACACGTTACGAGGGGCGTTCTTGAATTACTTAATAGTTCAGGAACGAGTTACACCAAAGATTGCGACCTGGCCGATTCTATTGGAGGGCGGTTTTATAACGGGCGTTGTGCTTTCTTGCATAGAGACAGACAGTGATTGAAATGGCCAACACATCCGATATCGCAGAACGCTACGAAAGAGCGCTGAAGAAAACGGAGCAACTGGCGAGTGTTATAGCCGCTCTATCCGTAGTCGAGCTCATCCTGCTGTTGATCTGAACAACAGGTGGTGAGAACAAGGATGCAAGATAAGTCGGAAGATAGCGTGCGCAGATTGCAGAAGATCAATCGATATCTGATGATAGGGGCAGTAATTCTCGCTATTACGATAGTTCTACTGGCAATAGTCGACTTTGGATAGTTGCCAGTTCAGCCTGACACAGCCATTCCACAGGCTCTTGATCAGATTCGAAGAATCGAACCCATACGACAGCGAGCCCCACCGGGCCCGTTAGAGCCATCGCCGAGGGACACTCTTGATTAGATGACGGAACACACCCTCAAGCTGTATATATCACAAGGTAGTACAAATGGCCAGTCTTGAGGGATAGAGAGTCTCCGAAGATCCCGCTCGCCGTCCTGCTTATCCTTACCGTTCTGGGTTCCACGCTTGCCTTCTTGCCGGCTCCCGTCCTCTCGCCTGCCCACGTCTTCGCCCAATCACCCTCACCATCCCAGACTCCGACAGTTCCATCGGGAATGGTTACCTACGTTCCAATCACGATAACGAATTCGCAATCTTCGCCGACCCCGGCTCCGTTCCAGCAGATGGTCCAAGTCAACAGCACAACCTATTCCTCACTCGAAGCCTCCAATCTCCAGAATGTGGAGTTTTTCGACTCCACCGGGGCAGTGATTCCAAGTTGGCTGGAAAGTGGCGCCTCCAGCAGCTCGACAAACACCATCTACTGGCTGAAGATAGAAGGCGGAATCCCTGCTGAGTCAAGCATCACGGTCTACATGGGCTTCGCGTCCGCGACGACGAACCTATTCAACGCCCAGACCACCGGCGAAGCCCCCGCCCTCAGCCCGTCATACGGCGAATACGACAATGGTGGGAGCGTGTTCACCTACGAGTGGAATTTCGCTGGCTCGAGTCTTCCCAGCGGATGGGCCTTTTCACAGGCGAACTCAAGCTCTCCGGACAACGGAGACTACGAGGTAAGCAACGGGGCGTCCTTCTACACGGGCAGTTGCGGCGAGTACATTCAATCTTGCGCGAACACCGTCTACGGGTACTTTGCGACGGCTCTCGACTCGGGGTCATACGTGATTTCTGCGGAGATGCAAAGCTTCTGGAACAACGGCCAACGAGTCTGGTTCGGTGGGAACAACGGCCAGGGAGTCTGGTTCGGATGGTGGTCGGAGCCCCAGTTTCCCACGACTGCTGGAGCCGAAAACGGCACCCGCCCATACAACGGGAATTACGTATCAGACTTCGTATGGTGCAACGAGGCCGACTGCGTTCAGCCTTTCGAGGTTACTGGCAACGGGGGGTCGGCTTCGACAGCCAATTCCTATGATGCCACTCAGTACATGGTCTATTCTCTGAGTTGGCAAGGAGACAACCAAGTCGGTACCCTCATACCCCCGAGTGGCACTCCGATCACTGTCTCCCAAGCAAGCAGTTCCACGAGAGGCGGGTCATACTACCTCGGTTTTTGGGATTTCACAAAGGGGATGGGTGACAATGGCGAGACCGCCCAGTGGGTGACAGTCAGCGCGATGCCGCCGAACGGGGTGATGCCCGTTGCCATCGTTGGCTCAGTCTCTCCTTTCATCACCATCAACCCTTCATTGGGAGCCGCGGGCACGCCTGTCACCATAACTGGTGCTGGGCTCGTCGCTTCGCACGGCCTGACGATCACGTTTGATGGTTCGACCGCCGGCATGCCCACGACCTGCACCACGGACGTATCTGGCAGCATTAACTCTGGCTGCACATTCACCGTCCCGTCTTCCTCTGCCCTTGGCAATCACACGGTCACCGCAGGCGACGGCACCAACAGTCCTGCGGCGATCTTCAGGGTGACACTCCTGGGAGTGACCTGTTCTCGGTCCAGCGTGGTCGTGGATTCGGCAACCACCTGCAAGGCGACGGTCCATGAATCCGGCCCGAAGGCGCCGACAGGCACTGTCACGTGGTCAAGCAGCAGCTCGGGTACATTCTCGAAGGCATCCTGCAAACTCTCGAAGCACAGGACCTACAGCACGTGCTCGGCGAAGTTCACGCCGACAGCCGCAGGTCCAGTCCTACTCATGGCGAACTACAGTGGGGATTCCAATAACCCCGCAACTGCCGGGGCGTACAACCTTATCGTGACGATGAAATCCACGACGACAACGGTCTCCTGCAGTCCGAAGTCCGTGGTCGCAGGTTCGTCGAAGGTGATCACATGCAAGGCCAAGGTGACTGGCTATCTCCCGACAGGAACGGTGAGCTGGTTCCAGAGCGGCACAGGTTCGGTTTCTTTCAACTACACAACGTGCACTCTCGCAAGCATGAAGAACCCTAACCAAGCGACGTGTTCAGTGACAATGACAGGGACGACGGCTGGCAAGGTCACGATACAGGGGACTTACAGCGGAGCCCCCAACAATCAGGGTAGTTCTCGCACAACAACACTGACTATCAAGGCGCCTAAAGTGATCAAGAATGCGTCTACGACGACTCTATATTGCACGCAGACGTCCTTCGACATAGGCACGCCAGTCGTCTGCTGGGCGCTCGTGACCGGCGCATCCCCAACGCAGACTGGGACTGTCGCTTTCACGTCTTCGGGGAATGGAAGCATCGCAATCTCCCCGAGCACCTGCACGCTGTCGTCGGGAATCTGCTCCGTGAACGTCACCGCGACTGCAGCGGGGAGCGTCAGAATTGAGGCGGTCTACAGCGGAGACTCCATCAATAAGGGTAGCTCCCAGACAGCCACACTGACCATCCACAATGTGCCTGTGGGGCTAAGCCTGCAGTTGTCGGTCAACGGGACGACCATCAGTGAAGGGGAGAACGTGTCCATAACCGCCACCTTGTTCAACACGCTCAATCAGAGCAACGAGGCTTACGTGAGCTACAACTGGCCCCTCCGCGGTCTGCTGATGTTCAGCCAGAGCTGGCCTCCATGCGGATATTATTCGCCGGTAGAGCTGATGGTGCTCAAAGGCAATTACTCGTTGGATCAGCTGAAGGCAATGGGTCCGGGAGGCACGCCGGCGTTAGGGTGCATGGAGGACATGGCATTCACCCACTTTATGTTTGAGCCCCACAGTGACTCAGTCAACGTCACGGAATCGTGGAGCGTCACTGGCGAGGTATACACCTACGGCCCAGTTAGCGCAAGCATGACCGTGGCGACCAATGGCTACTGGGACCTCAACGGCAGCTTGTCTTATCCAACATCTTACGCCGGCCTGGGACATTTCGACTTCCTCCCCGCCCAGCATGTGTTCCTGCCGGGGGTGTACACCGTCGCTACCGCTGACGAATGGGGACAGATGACCGTCGTTCACCTCACTGTAGGATAGGCCTGCCTTAGTTTCATCAGAAGCGGTAGCGAAAGCCCCGCTGGACGCGCTTCCTTGAGAAAGACGGTCGCGCGCTTAGTGCAAAGAATCTCGCGAACCTGTATTAGTTCCCCCATCGTGCATTGACGGGTCAGCCATGAAGCGCAGGATTGCACTGGTCCTAGTCTCGATCGTGGTCGTGGCAGGGGTCGTAGCATTCTTCTTTCTTGTCCCAGTGACTTCCGAGTCGTGGTTTGGGGCCAATCCCAGAGGTCCAATCTTCCGATGGACCGCCTTGGTGTCTCCGTCGTTCTATCTGCATGGATGCGGCATGCTGTATGACCTCTCGGTATCTATGAACGATGGCCCCAATTATGCCTACACCCATTCGGATAGGTGGGAGTGCTGGGTATCTCGCCCAGGTCAGCCTGTCCCGCCCACCTACAGCGTCCCTCCACTGTCTGACAACGTTACAATCCAGTTCGCGCAAGTCTCAGGGTGGTACAACTATACGATAGTGACCAATAGCACGGCCGAGGGTCTGGCCACTTACGCCGGTGTCACGAATTCGTCATTCTCCATGCGATTAACCCCTGTTTTCCAAGGAGAAACGATCAGAATCTCTGTCTCGCAGACTGGTCCAATTGCTTGTTGGTTTTATGGAGCACAAGCGGTAACGGCAAAGCTCTACTTCGATGGCCAAGTCGTGGCTCAGGGAACCAGCCACACTATGTGCGATAGTGCAGGCAACATCCAGCTTTCGTATGTCATATGACTGGCGCCACTTAGCGCGCGCGCTTTCAAGAAAAACTGAATATGGAACTGGTTGGTGTCGAAGCCGTGAGCCTCCAGCCTTCAAGGACGAGCCAAGTCGTGGCCTTGGTCCGTGCCGAGCTTGACCGTCCACGCACTCCACAGGGCGACCCAGAAGCTCAGCGCAAGCTGTGCGCAGGCATGCGGCCAAGTTCTGCGACCCGGCTTCGGCCAGGCATAGTTAGACGCACACGCTTCTTTGACGAACAGGTCTTGGAGGCTGTCTCGACAGGTGTGCACCAGATAGTGATATGCGGCGCTGGCTACGACGACCGCGCGTTGCGGTTCCGCGCTACGGGCGTGCGGTTCTTCGAGCTGGACCATCCCGCAACCCAAGCCGACAAGGCCAGACGACTGCGTGATATGAGAGCTGACATGCAGGGGTTGACTTTGATTCCCGTGGACTTCCGGCACGACGACTCAAGAGAACTGCTCCGAACCTTCGGGCATGTCCCCAGCCAACCTACCCTGTTCGTTTGCGAGGGCCTGCTCGTATATCTCGACCAACAGACAACTCTCCGATTTCTGATGGGATTACGGTCTGTAGCTGCTTCTGGAAGCATGCTTGCAGCCAGTCTGGCCGTTCATCGTGAAGGTGAGAACTCGAATCAAGTGACGACGGCGACAAACGCCAATCGAAGGGCGGGACGCACGGAACCTTGGCTCACAATTCTTCCAACGAGCGCCTACTCGAAACTCCTCGACGAAACTGGCTGGCATGACGTCCGTATCTCTGACCCACAGAGACCTGAAATCAAGGGCAATCAAAGTCGGATGGTGCTCGTAACCGCACGGCCAGCACCGAGATTGACTGCAGTGGGAAGAGTCGAACCTGTATGACAGCGACTCCCGTCGGGCCCGCTGAAAAAGGCTCAGAATGAACTCTGTTTGGCAGTCATAGTCCGACTCAGCCTTTCTCACCCATTGGGCTCGTTTGCGGTCGCCGGGACAGTGCATGCTCTTCCCGCCTTCTAGAGACCGCCCGGAGCACAGAGTAAGCTACCATTGTACCCAGAACTGTGTAGAACACCCTTTCGAGGGGGTAGGCGTAGAACGCGAGGGTCCAGAACGCCTGATAGCCGTCCGGGGGTATGACTCCGTCCAGCCTGAAGATGACGTTCTCGTACATGATGTTTCCCGCCACATGCCCGCTCATGGTAGACCCGAACGCCACCGCGCCGACAAATGCTGGGCTGAGCCTTGCCAGACTCCCTCTCTTCTCGTACAGAAGCGCGCCTGACAGAACGCCCATCGAGATCACGTGCATCCACAGGAAAGGTATGTCGACACCTCCCACGCTCACCATCACAGGTGAGAGAGGGTCGAGCGTGAACCATGCGAGCAGGAGCAGGGGGAACCCGACGGCCGCCTTCCTGTGGCCGGTGAAGGCCAGACCCGCGACCACCGCCGAGACCAGGTCGGGTATGAAATCCAGGAAATCGAATACGATGGGCTTCCCCATGGCGAAGTCCACGAAGTTACCTAGAACCATGGAGAACCCACCTACCACGGGGCCGAAGAGCATCCCCGTGAGCGGGCTGACCACCTCCCTGAAGGTCAGGAAGCCGCTAGCACCTATGATGGCAGAGACTGGGAAAAGCCCGAGTACGGCGTAGACCACCGCGAAGAGCGAAGCCGAGGCCACCGCGTATGTCCTTCGTCGTACGGGCAGCATCTGAGCGCGACTGGCGACTGGGGCTTAATAGCTTCAGTCGCGGATTCCTTCCTGCCCCATCAAGACGGTTTGAACCGCCTTCGTACTCAGACTCCACCTTGCGCGAATGCGCGTCGCATGTGCCTACAGCTGTCCCCCACTCTCTTGGCCGTCAGATTCTGTCGTCCTTCTTCGGGTACCCCAGGCTCCCCATGAAGACGCACTGTTCCATTGGAATTGCGAAGTCCTTCGGCGCGAAGCTCCCTCTCTCCTCCCTGGCTGTCTCCAGGCCACGAACGAGGACTACCGGCGTCGCCTCATCGGCTTCACCCATCACTAGCTGGGCTCCCGAGCAGAGGTCGTCGGCAATGGCCTGTCTAGAGACTTTCAGAGGATTGCCGAAGAGGTCGAGGTGGCCCCGCAGGTCGCGAATAGCCTGGACACCAACTGCGGCCAAGGCCACCCCGACGGTGCCCATCCTTGTTGGTGTCAATCTGCTGTCGGAGATGACCACTCCGACCCTGACGCCTCTACGATTCCTCATCTCGCCGGCGATCCTGACGGCAGACTCATGCGGGTTCTTCGGGTAGAGAACTACTCTTCCGTGTTCGATGTTTGACTTGTCTATTCCGGCGTTGGGAGTCAAGAGGCCGTTCCACAAAGTTAGTATGAATCCGGGGACGCCCCCAATTATCAGGTCTGACTCCTGAAGGACAAGCTCGCAGAGTTCTGCCTGAACGTCGAACTTCCTGGACAGCTCAGTTGCTCGACCGCTTGGCTTCACCGAGCTCAGGGACGCCGTCCTCCCTTCTGATATCGCGACGAACTTGCTTGAAATGACTAGCACATCGTTTTCGCGGATCTGGTCTCCCACGAGTTCATCGATGAGTTCGGGCAAGTCGAAGGCCGAACTTCTTCTTGTGGTCTTGAAAGGGGTGAAAGTGAGCATTGTCCAAGACAGGTGGTGCTCTTAATTAAGCGAGCATCTCCGAAGAGAGCAACTCTTCGCGCGTGCAGATGGGGCATCGTCGCTGGAGAGGAACCTGTAGAGCAGCAACTCTCATCGGACTCAGTTCTATCCAAGCCAGGATGGGCAAGCAGTCTCGACCCGAACAATTCCCTTGGAAGACTATAACTTCCGTCGCCTTCTCCCCTAATGCTTATCAGATGAACGTCGATTGTAATTCCTGAATGAGGAAGAAGAAAGGGTACGCCTCGCTGATCGTCGCCCTCATTGTGATAGGCCTCCTGGGGGCCGGAGCGGGCTTCCTCTTGGGCTCGGGGTTCTTCCACCCCACCACGACCACATCTTCAAGCGTTTCGAAGACGTCGACCGTTTCCAGTCAGGTCTTCGCCTCAACATCCACGTCGACAAGCAGTTCGGCCTCAACGCATACTTCGAACAGCGACACCCAGGCTACTGAATCCTCCCAGACGTCTACCGGAACGACGTCCACTAATTCGACCTCGGACGTCACGCAGAGCTCCGCTACAGTGAGCAGCTCCACGACACTGAGCAGTTCCACGACAGCGAGCAGTTCAACAAAGACATCGGTCCGCACTTCCGCCACCTCAACAATTCACTCATCAAGCACTTCTAGTGCTCTACCAACCGAGACAACTACGTCGGACACGACAACTACTCAGACATCCACCTCTAGCACTCTACCAACCGAGACAACCACGTCGGACACGACAACTACTCAGACATCCACCTCTAGCACTCTACCAACCGAGACAACCACGTCGGACACGACGATCACAAGCTCTACCACGATAACGACCACGACGAACCCAACTTCCATCTCTTCCGTGCTGCAATTCCCGCTTGGACTGGCGCCGATCCTGTTGCTGGCGATACCTTTCTTGGTTCTAATCAAGAGACGGACAGCAAGTCTCGCATCCGAAACCTGAGCCCAATCTCATCGCGGTTCGCGGAGCAAGCGCGAGGAATCATAGGTCCAAGTAACAGGGTCAAGAGGTTAGGGCCTTGCATCTATCGACGGAGGGCCTACGGCTCCAGTCGCCGAGTTCTCCTCCGTACTCTGGCAATTGCGACGACAGGCCCAAGAATTCAAGGAACAGCTAATAATGCCAAAAATTAGGACGAGAAGATAGTGGGAGGAACAGTTTAGTGTACAGTTCTCTAAGAGCAGGCGACCCTTTAGTCAGGGTCTCTTCCGTCGCAATATTGCTCGTCTTGATTCTGGTTCTATTGACGCCCAAGGTTTCACTGGCAGACAGCGTTACCGCTACCGTGACCGTGGGCTCTAACCCCTACGGAGTCACATCCGCCAACGGGTACCTCTACGTTGAGAACTCAGGTTCGAACACGGTCTCAGTCATCGACCCCTCGACCAACGCTGTGGTCGATACCTTGAACGTGGGCATCCAGCCGGACGCAGACGCACTCGTCTACGGCAGCCCGGCGTACCTCTACGTGGCGAACTACGGTTCGAACACAGTCTCAGTCATCAACACCTCGAACAACACTGTCATCGCTACCGTGAATGTGGGCGCTAACCCAGACAAAGCCCTATCGGACATACAGAATGGAGAGGTCTACGTGGCGAACTACGGCTCAGGCACAGTCTCAGTCATATCCGACAAGAACAACACTGTGGTAGCCACCGTGTATGTGGGCTCCAACCCCGATAGAATCGCAAACGACTGGGACAACGGAAATATCTACGTGGCGAACTACGGTTCGAACACAGAGTCAGTCATCAACGGCACGACCAACACTGTGGTCTACACCGTGAATGTGGGCTCCCAGCCGGATGGAGACGCATACGACCATGCCAACGGGTACCTCTACGTGGCGAACAACGGTTCAGACACGGTCTCCGTCATCGACTGCTCGACCAACGCGGTGGTCGCTACCGTGAATGTGGGCACTGGTCCCGAAAGAATGGTAGTCAACCCACCCTACATCTACGTGGCGAACTTCGGTTCGGACACAATATCAGTCATATCAGGCTCGACAAACACTGTGGTCGCCACCATAACTGTGGGCTCCAACCCCTACGGAGTCACATCCGCCAACGGGTACGCCTACGTGACCAATTACGGCTCAGGCACAGTCTCAGTCATCAACTCGACTTACGCTGTGGTCGATACCGTGAATGTGGGCCTTCACCCGGAAGGAGAGTCCTCAACCAACGGGAAGGTCTACGTGGCGAACTACGGTTCAGGCACAGTCTCCGTGATTACCCCATCATCATCGACCTCGACCTCGTCCACGAGCTCCATCACTTCGACCACACCATCGACCTCGTCCACGAGCTCCATCACTTCGACCACACCATCGACCTCGTCCACGAGGTCCACAACCTCCACCTCAGTATCGACAACGCCAAAACCGTCGACGTCTTCTTCAGAATCGGGTTCATCTTCATCGATTCCTGAGTTTCCGGTTCAGTCCGGCGTCGCTCTACTGGTCGCAGTCATCGTCGTGATGTCGTATCTGTTTGCCAGACGCGGTCTTCGAACCGACATACAGACCCCGGTCTAGCACGCAATTCTTCGCGTTGAGGCGCCTACCTGGGGTGACAAGTCCCGGCCAGGGGGCCCATTCGGATCAGAACTCCGCAGTGGATTCGTGGAATCCATCTTCCGGGCCTGTTTGGGGGCGAGTCCCACCGGGCCCGCTTAGAGCTTCGCAAACTGTTTTAGCGCGCGCGAACCAACCAAGTCGTCGAGAACCATCTTTCCAACAGTCGCTGCAGTCAAGGGAAGAACCCCAGCCTTCTTCAGGAGCCCGAACGCCTTTTCAGTTCCCTTCGAAGGTCTGACGTAAGTCCCCAAGCTATCGCAGAGTTCCTTCTGGTAGCTAGCCTTGTCCTTGAACCTGCCGAATCTTTCATGCCAATGCTCGACATCGTTCTTGTCCCAGAAGGTGAGACGGAATCTATCCTCTTGGTATTGTCCAACGAGGCTCCTCTGCCACCGTGGGTTTTGATATTACCGGTCTGAATTTTGCCTTGAGATTCTTTCTATCGGTGATTGAAACCTCTATTTCTATGTCCTCACCTAGAATATTGTGACATCTGGCTACAAGCTCATCTTTGGAGACGTCAGGCTCATTTCCTCTCCTCATGAGTTCGATCCTGACCTGGTTCATGCTTTCCTGCACCGCTTGGTATCTTGATACTCCAGGGGTGCCTTGTATCACGGTCATTATGGTCCTTGGGGTAATTAGTTGACCACTACGTAGGGTAAAGCAGTCAGCCTCTCTTCCCTCGATGGACTTCAGCAAGGGTAGACCACGCCCACAAGAACAAGTTTTGTCATCAAGAACACCTATGTCACCTACCCGGTACCTTATCAGAGGCATGGCGTAGTTCAGAAGATTAGTTACGACTATTTCTCCCCTCTCACCAGGTGAGACCTGTTCATTTCCTCTTACCACCTCCAATATGAGCAGGTCCGCATCGATGTGGTAGCCTTCTCTTTTTGTGCACTGCCAAGCGCCGTTCCCAAAATCCCAGGAGGAGTATTCGTCGAAGACCTTGCATTTGAATGAGGACTCGAGATATCTCCTTGTTTCTTCGTCCGTGACCTCCCCTTCGGTCCTTACGACCTTGTCACCGAGGCCTTCTATCCCCCTTTCAGCCATCGCTTCAGCAAGCAACCTGAGATATGAAGGAGTACCTCGAATCAACTTCGGATCGAACTCCAGTATTTGAGTCAATACCTCGTTTGCATCACTTCCAACGGTGACCCTCTTTTCTCTGTCTCGCAGTAGATGGACGATCGGCCCCAGACTTTCCCTTCCCTGCGATTTGCGTTTCATCCTAGCCATCTCTCCGCTTTGATCTTGACCTTTCTTTGGAGCTATGAGCCCGCCGTATCCTATCACCATCACTTTCTGCCAAGGTTTGACTCCGATTGCCAGCCGCTTTCTAAAACGCCAGGCGGCCATGCAGTAGTCCATGAACCTTTTATCATAGAATACGGCCATCGGGCCACCGCTTGTTCCCGAGGTCGATGCTCGAATACAGTCCCCGAGGTCAGACCCTCTTGCCATGCTCCTATCAGGAATGCCATTTCGGACTTCTTGCTTTGTTGTGAATGGAAGCTTTTGGACATCCTCTAACGATCTGATGTCTTCTGGCTTAGTCCCCAGAGCGTCGAACTTTTCCTTGTAGAGAGGAACGTTATTGTAAGCATGGTTGGTGATGTCTCTCAATCTTTTCTCTTGAAGTTGCTTTAGCTCGACGGATCCGAGCCACTGGTTTCTCGAAAGCTCATAGCAGTACCAGAGGACTCGGTGAAGCACCATTGGTGGCAAAAGCAACTTTGATTTAATGACTCACCTTCCTCTCAAATCAAGAAATGAATGAGCGGCTCGCGCCCCCCCGGAATCCATTTTCGGAACCTGTTTGGGGGGAGTCCCACCGGGCCCGAACCCATCCCAGCCGGGAGCGCGCGCCCCAGGCCAATTCAAACCTCAGTTTGGTTCCAATTCTGGACACCCATATGTTGCGCGCGCGCGATTGATGCGGTCTATCTGTTGCTGGCATTGGTCCTCTTGGTGCTCGGAGCTGGTCCCTACTCGTTGGACAAGTTTCTGGGACTCTAGCTTCTGTGGACCATGCGCACGCGCTCTTCTAGGCAATAGGATCTGATACTGGCCCTGGAAAGATCTTGTCAAGCTCCTGCAGGTCCTGCGCCGACAGTCTCCAACCGCTCGCCCCAAGGTTCTCCTTCACGTGGACTGGGTTCGCCGCCCTCGGAATCGGAAAGACATTCGGCTGAGAAGTCAACCAGTTCAACGCGACCTGCGCAGGAGACTTCGAGTATTTCTCGCATAAGACGCGGAGCTTCTCCTTCTCACCCGTGAGCTTGCCGTGTCCAAGTGGAAAGTAGGCCAGCACGACGATCCCCTCCCGCCTGCAGTAGGGGATTATGTCCTTCTCAATCTCGCGATGCAACAGGCTGTACCTCATCTGCGTGGATGCGAGCTGAGCCTTCTTCAGGGAGGCATTCGCCTCCATCATCTGCTTCAACGAGAAGTTGCTGACACCAATCGCGCGTGTCTTCCCCGTCTCCAGAAGCTCCTCCATCGCACCCATCGTCTCCCGAATCGGAACGATCGGGCTCGGCTGATGAACCTGGTACAAGTCCACGTAGGAAGTCTTCAGCCGCCTCAGACTCCTCTCCAGAGCCTTGAACAAGGCTTTGCGCCTAAGATGTGTCAAGGTAACCTTGGTCGCGATGAAGAGATCCTCGCGCTCGTATCCCTGAATCGCCTCAGCAACTAGGGGTTCCGAGTTGTACACCTCCGCCGTATCAATCATCGATATTCCACCGGCCAAGCCCGCCTTTATCGCCTCGACCTTGCGGGCCGCACCGTTCTTCCAGCCCAGTATTGCCGGAAGGATCCAGGAGCCGTCGTAGAAGGTGCCCATGCCGATCTCACTGACGCTGTGCCCTGTTTTCCCGAAGACCTTGAGTTCCATGTTGGGATGCTGCTCTTCCCGGCTAAGAATTTTTTCCTGGCTTCATCTGAGACAGGTGAAGCACATACGCGCGCGCAAACAGCTAGAATCTGGCTAATCCAGACGAACAGAGGCTATTCTGAGCTTATCGTGACTGGGGCCAGCGGGATTCGATAGGTTTACTGTGCGAATCCACACCTTGTGAAAGGCGTGCAGAATTTAGAACAGTAGCCAACCAGTCACCAACCGAATTTAGACGGAGGAGACCAACTGGCGACGGTTAACGCCTCTCCCAGTTGCCTCAGAATTGACACAACCCATCCGCCGAGAGTTTTTATAGAGTAAATGAAATCGCGCTGGCCGTAAATGTCAGAAGAGGACCAGGAACTGGATGAAGACTCAGACGAGGACTCGGACGAGGACGGAGGGGAAGTGGACTCGGACGATGACGGGTCCTGAAATAGTGTCAGAATAGCTTCCCCGCTCGGCATCATCCGTACTCCGATCGGGAAAGGGTACCCACACCTTCGACCACTGGCAGCTGAGGATTCACAGAAGAATCCTTGACATCGAACCGGACGGCAGGACGTTGAGACAAATCACGGAATTGGAGATTCCCGAGGACGTTGTGATAGAGGTCATTCTGACTACCTAGGTCGGAGGGAGCTGCCCTGGCCGGGACTTTCTATGCAGGCGACCTATGCAGGCGCCCGCCCTTTGGAGCTAGCGGGCCCGAAGAGATTCGGACGTCGCAACCAGTCACGCAAACAGCTAGAATCTGGCTAATCTAGACAGACGGAAGCTATTCTGAGCTTATCGTGACTGGGGCCGGCGGGATTCGATGGGTTTACTGTGCAAATCCACCCAAGACCTTGTGTAGCCCGGCTAGATTATTATGCTATTCCCATAGTATCCCTTTGAGCATTAAAGGTCTTATGAGCTAAACAGCACCGAGGCCTGACTGGTCCCTGGCGACAGTGGTTTCTGACATCTGGGGCCGGGACATAGAGGTCCGGGCAATCCCTTCAAACTTCCGGTAGCGCGCGCTCTGTGCGCCGCTCGCCTTTGGCACCGTGCCATGACTGGAGGTTCTTCGCCATCGAGATGTTTGTGGCCACATAACCCGCGCTCTGGTACAGCTTCTGTGCGCGTAGGTTGTGGCCAAACACATGCAAGCCTATTCTGGCCTTCCCCAGCTGTCTCGCCTTCTCCTCGAGGAGCGCAAGGGAAGTGGTCCCGTACCCCTTCCCTCGGAATTCCTCCTTGACCCAGAGTTCACTGAGGAAGAGCAGGTCCGGGGGGCGTCCTCGAGCCGTGCCGTACCAGATGACGCCGACCTTCTGACCGGTGCTGGCATCCACGATCGAGCGGACGTACTGCTCCGGAGTGTCGAGACCCTTGGGTAGAGCCTCGTTGAACTGCTTGGAAATGCTCTCGAGGGCGTGCTCTTCATCTGCGTTCCCTGCCCTCACAAGGTCTGCTGCGGTGTGCTTGACAGCGGACCGATACCAGGAATCGTATTCGCCTTTGGTCATTTCTACAAAGTCGACGTTCATATAGTGTCACGTTTCGGCCGGTCCATTAAGCATTCGTGGGACCGGATAGACGCCGTCGGACGGTGGCTCGTGTGCGCCGTGTTCTAATGAGTTCGGACCCGCATATGCGAGCGCGCGCTTCGAAGCGTCCTGAGTCAGCATCAGCCGCTTATCTTGTCTATACGGCCCCTGCCAGATAGATGATTGTCGTTACCACGGCTGCCGTCACAAAAGAATACAGATTGATTCTCATTGCCTTCCGCATATCTAGATTGTGGGCTTCCTTGTCTGTCACTTTCCCTTTTTCATTACTGGAACCCGAGAAATCGAATATGCTTCTCGCGGCGAATCCCGCACAGAATTTGAAGTATCCCTGAAGGAATCCCTCTGCACCAAGAAACAGTGGGAAAAAACAAACGAGTAAAGACCATGTCGGCAGCGAGAGCTGAGTAATCACATACACCAGTACGCCCGCGATGGTCAATCCGACAAAACCCATTGCATATCTCTTTCTTGTCTCGTTCTTGCCTATGTTGCATACGCCTGGTCTGTAGCTGTCCATCATTCTTTTGACAGGCAGAGGGAACCATTAAACCTGTCCTCGCCTTCGGACGGGATAGCGCGCCCGTCAAGTTCATCTGAACGCGCGCAACATGCAGGACACGCGCTCTCAGAGGCTGGTTCAAGTGCGCACGCGCCCCCCCCGACATGCTCGTGAAGAACAGTGACAACCGAGTCAAAGGTCGATATTGCAACACAGTTGGTGCGAGATTGGTTCCACTAGTAAGGCGCGTCGCGCGGACCAGTGGTCCCTGCCTTCACTCTGTAGCCGACCGGTTCCGTCTTCATGCCTATGTAGTGAACGAGCGCAAACTTCTCAATCTTCCCCTCCCTGCAGAGGTTGCGGAGGTTGGAATAGAACGCGCTCCGGCTTTTCCTCCACATCGCCTCTTCGGACGAGAGTCCGGGTCGCTTGACGCAGTCCCCCAACAATTGAGGGCCTGTGTGAGACCCCCCTCTGCTGCGAATGACGGCAAGTATGCGGAGCTGATACGCAGTCAACCCGACATCGAGCGTCTCGGGATCGATCAAGGTCAAGTCAGTTGTGGATTGACCGCCGTCTCTATTAGGTGTTGCAACGCGCGCGCTAAACAACCAAACGCTATGGGAAGCTGGGCGGAGGGAAGAGGATCAAGAGAATGGGGGAGAGCCCGCAGTCAGGTTGCGAAGGCATACTGCCTTGAAGATCCCTACGTAGGTTTAGCAGAGAATTACATACCTTAATGCTGTTGTGAACTAAATTATACTTTCCACCACTTAGAGAATTTGAACCCTCTTGATATTCGAAACTATCGATGTCTGCGTTCGCAGGTAAATGGGAAAAGCAGGACAACCAGGGTTTCGGCGGCAAGGTCAAGGACTCCGTAAGGACTCCGGGACCCATGAAGCCGAGGCTCGATCTAGCAGTCCGACAAATCCAAGTCCAAGTCGCTAAACTCGACTCCACATCCATCAAACTCAGAGAGAGAGACAATTCGATCTTTAACAGGGTCGTAACCTCTCTACAGAAGCACGACACACAGCACGCGTCTGTCTACGCGAATGAGCTGGCCGAGATCAGAAAGATGAACAAAATGGTCACACAGGCCAAGCTCGCTCTCGAACAGATAGTGCTCAGACTCAACACCATCACAGAACTCGGTGACATAGTCGTCACCTTGTCTCCGGCGATGGCAGTGATGCGCAGCGTCAAGCAAGGCTTGGCGGGCGTCATGCCTGAGGCGGAAGGCGAAATCGGCGAGATCTCTGGTTTGCTGAGTAGCATCCTGGTTGACGCAGGGACGGTCGGTGGGTACTCGCTGAACTTCGAAGCTGCAAACGAGGACGCGGAGAGAATCCTATCCGAGGCA
>JBEKJV010000018.1:0-39998 GCA_050011055.1 Nitrososphaerales archaeon
GCAGCAGCAACCAACGCCAAGACTTCCGTCTCGGACACAACAACCTACGTGCTTGTTGTCGCGGTACTCGCGGCAATAACACTAGTTCTAGAGCTAGCAATATTAGTAAGAAAGCTGGACTAAACAGACAGCTTTCTTCCTCTTTTTGTTTTTTCCGAAATCCCACTGCTTACTCCGCACCCAGACCCGACACCCCATGACGCGCCCCGGGCTCTCAACGTTATCTAGGGCCTCGACTAAGGGTAAAGTCGGTGGAATAAGATCGAATGAAGGCTGTTATCCTGAGCGGCGGTCAGGCTCTCCGGCTCCGTCCTCTTACCGAGGACAAGCCCAAAGCCCTCATCGAGGTCAAAGGCAGGCCAATATCGGAGTATCAAATTGAATGGCTGGTAAAGCAAGGAGGCGTCGACTCGGTGACCTTCGCCTGCGGTTACAAGTGGCAGAAACTGAAAGACTACTTCGGCACCAGCTACAACGGGACTACCGTGGAGTATTCGCCGGAGGAAGAGCCTCTCGGCACTGGTGGGGCGATAAGGCGCGCTCTGTCAGGGCACGAGTCCGAGGACCTGTGCATCGTGGCCAACGGCGACATCATGACCGACCTGCCGCTAGGACAGATGGTCAAAGCCCACAAGCAGGCGGGCGAGATCACGGCCTCGATGCTGGTGGTCCCCTATCGATCCCGCTTCGGCGTCGTGAAGATTGACAAACTGAGGATGGTCAGGGGCTTCGAGGAGAAGCCTGCGTTTCCCGACGTCTGGATCAACGGCGGGGTTTATGTGCTGAACCCGAGGAAGGCGATGAAATACCTACCACAAAAAGGCGACATCGAAAGAGAGACATTCCCGAGGCTCGTCAGCCATGGAGAACTCCTTTCGTACCCGTACTACGGCGAATGGTGGTTCGTCGACTCTCTCAAGGACCTTAAGGAAGTCGAGGAATCGATGCAGCCTGCACCCTAGACGAAGAGTTTAATCAGCGCTAGGCTCCTGATCTGTCTATGAGCGAGTTCTTGAAGACCGTTGAGGCTTCCAAGATTCAACCAAACACGATGATGACCGTCAAGGTCGGCGGCGAGGAAGTCCTCATCGCCAATGTCGACGGAAGGTACTACGCGATGGGCGCCCTCTGCACACACGAGCAATGGGACTTATCCGAGGGAACCCTCGAAGACACCACCGTCACCTGCGCTGGGCACGGCACCGTCTGGGACTTGAAGACTGGAAAGGGAATCTTCGACGAGCCGCTCAAAGACGAGCCGCTCTACGACGTCAAGGTCGAAGGCGGCTACGTCCATGTGAGGAAGCGCTGAACCGTCCGACCTCCGATTTCTTCCCCGCATTATTCTTATAGGTTGAAAAGAGGGCCCGAATATTGAAAACGCCAGCGCGCGTGGCCAGCTCGACCCCCTTCAAGAAGTTGGGGAGCTTCGTCTACAGGCGGAGGAAGTACGTCATCGTCGCCTGGGTCATCGCCCTGGTGGCGGTCCTGCCCATCATCGTGAACGTCGGGAAGTCGACTTCTCTGCAGCTGGGCTCCGCCGGGGGGAGCCAGCTCGAGTCCGTAAAGGCTGACGACCTGATCTCAAGCCAGTTCGCGAAGACTGTCCCGAACAGCACTCTCCTCGTCGTAATCAAGGGAGAAAACGTCTCCTCGCTGGCGACCCAGGCGTTGATCCAAGACATTCTAGACTCAGTGAAATCCGATAAGAGTGTCAATGGTCTGATACAGAACGACAGCGAAAGCGTCTACTCGGTCCTTTACTCCACAATCATCTCCGTCAACAGGGCCGTCTACGCGGTAATCGAGGGCGCCAACTCCAGCGGCGAATATCATGGTCCACAGGCGGCTGCCCAGCTTGACAGATTCGCCGTCGGATACATCGCGAATAGCACGTCTTTCGGCGTCCGGTTTGTCAACGCGACCTTCTATCTAGGGCAAGTCCATGGCAATTTGTCTGTACAACAGCAACAGCGGCTCTACACTCTCGCTGGCGATATCGTGTGGAATCCGAGCGGATTCGGAATGGGCCCGAGTCTGTCGACACTCATCGACTCCTTCGTCTCGCCTGCGCGCAACTTGACTATCGTCTCCCTCGGGCTGAACCAATCCTCGAACCAGAACCTCCTTGCCATCAGAGCGATAGCTCGAACCGCACTTTTCTTGGCTGGTCCCGCGTCGGGGGTCCAATCGGTTCAGGTGACGGGCCAGGACGCTATCTCCTACGACTTCGGCAACTCCATTCAGGGGGACATAACAATCATCTTCGTGGCTGCGATCGTCCTGCTCATTGTCGCGACCGGGCTCTTCTTCCGCTCCGTCCTCACGCCTTTCATCACGCTCGGGACTATAGGGGTAGCGCTAGGAATCTCCCAGGTGTTCATCGTCGCGGTGTCGACTTTTGTGGCCAAGGTCGACTTCACTGCCCCCGCCATCCTTCTCACAATCTTGATTGGGGTAGGGACCGACTACAGCGTCTTCGTGATCGCAAGATACAGGGAAGAGAGGGTCAAAGGGTACTCGGTCCAAGAGGCAATCGAGACCTCGATCACTTGGGCAGGCGAGAGCATAACGACCAGCGGTGCCACTGTGATAATCTCATTCCTGGCCCTCGCCGTGACCTCGGTTGTCCTGCTGAGGTCCATGGGGTTCGTAGTCGGGCTGGGTGTCCTCGTCGCGCTCGCGGTCGCCCTCACGTTGGTCCCTGCGATCATCGGGGTCGTAGGCGGGCGGACCTTCTGGCCCACCTCGGGAGACCGGTTCTCGCGTTACTCGGCTTCAGTGCTGTCGAAGCTGAAGAGCAAACGGGGTTACTTCTCGCGAAGTGGCACCTTCGCAGTGAAGAGGGCGAAGGTCCTGATCATTCTGGTACTTCTGGTCTCGGTCCCTGCCCTCTACCTGTATTCGACGACCACCCCGACGTATGATTTCCTCTCAGCTGCTCCCAGCAGCCTGGAATCAATCTCGGCGTCGAACAGCCTGGCGGCAGCCTTCGGGAGCGGGAGGCTCTACCCAACGTATGTGGTCGTTACCTTCGACCACCCGCTGGTGATGGGGGATTCGTTCAACTCGACCGAGATGGGGACCATCAGCGCCATCTCCGCCTACGTGGCCAGTTATCGGGACGTCCGCAACGTCACCGGGCCGACTCGGCCCTTCGGGAGCCCGGTATCCTACGAAAGCCTCAACGTCTCCAGCCCGTCCGGCGCCCTGATCTTCTCTGCGATCATGCAACAGGTCGGGCACGACGGCAAGACGGCGCTGATCACCGTCAGCTTCGGAGTCAACCCCCTTCAGACAGCCGCGATTTCAGACGCCCAGGCGATGCGGCAGTACCTCCACGCCAACTTCGGCCCTGCCACCGGGGTGACTGGCATCTATGTTGGCGGTGCGTCGGGCTCCATGCTCGACACAAAGAACACCTTCGACTCCGAGTTCGACTCAATCGTCCCGATCGTCGCTGTAGGCGTGGCGCTCGTCCTCCTTGTTGTCCTTGGGTCTCTTTTCCTTCCAGTCTTTGCAGTCTTGTCGATACTGATGAGCGTAGTCTGGACGCTGGTCGTCACCAAACTGGTCTTCCAGGCATACTTCAACTACCAAGTCCTGTTCGTCCTCCCGTTCTTCCTCTTTGTGACGCTCCTGGGCCTCGGCATGGACTACAACATATTCATCCTGACGAGAATTAGGGAGGAGGCCACGAAGGACGGCAGCCTCAACGATGCGATCATCAGGGCCATCGAGCAAACCGGCGGCATCATTACAGCTGCCGCGATCATCCTCGCCGGGTCGCTGGGATCTCTAATGCTTTCTAGCGATCTGCTGCTGAGACAGATGGGCTTCGCATTCGCCTTCTCGGTACTCATCGACGCTCTGGTCGTTAGGACCTATCTCGTTCCTGCGGTCATGTCGACGGTGGGCAGATGGAACTGGTTCAGTCCGATTCCGTATCTGAACAGGTCACATTCCCTGTTCGAACGGAACAACCAGAAGTCTCCCTAGCCTATTTACGAAGGCGTGCCGAGCGTACCTACGATTGTCGTCCAGTTCAGAAGGCGAAGTCAATCACGAAATCCTCGAGGAGGGCTGCTACTACCTGTCACAGCTGGGCCTGCCTGAGGAACAGATCGCGCGGCACTTCGAGATTGCGCCCAGGCATGTCACCGAGCTGGTCAGGTCCTACTCGTCCAAGCTGAAGTCCGGGGAGGTCACCGCGGGCGACTTCGACAGGGCGTTCTGGGAGGGCGTGAAGAGGGAGGCCGAGGGCGACGTGAAGCTGACGGTCGTCTCAGACAAGGGCTTCCATCACGTGTGGAGGTCGGCGCTCCAGAAACTCGACGGACACGCCCTCATGGCGATTTACGAATCGAGCCGAGACTTCTTGGGAGCGGACCCGAACCAGAAATTCCTAGACTACCCATCTCCTAAAGGGTACGATCCTCTCGCGATGGACCGCGAAATCAAGAAGGCGATCGGAATCCTCAGAGAGCTTCTCGAAGACAAGGGGAGGACGCGAAGCCCCAGATAGCCGAGGAATCCGCCCACACTTAAGTAGGGCCAGATACGCCACATCTTCGAAAAAGAGTGCCGCTAGAGACGGTCGACAAGGAGAATCTCGCGAAACTCCTGCGGTTGTTCCAAGGGCGAAAGGTCCTTGTCATTGGCGATCTGATAGTCAGCAGGTTCGTGGAGGTCGAGGCACGGAAGCTCGCACGGGAAGCGCCGGTCCCCGCGGGCGACTATGTGGGGGAAACATTCCTACCGGGCGGAGCCGCCAACCTTTCACGCGAGCTCGTCTCTCTCGGTGCCTCGGTCAGCTTGGTCGGCCTGATCGGATCGGACGAATATGGAGCTTGGTTGAAAGCCGAGTTCTCGAGAAACGGGGTCTCCCACGCTGGCGTAGTCACGGACACCACGCGCCCTACGTCGCTCAGGACTTGGATCATGGTCAACAAGTTCCACTCGCTAAGGATCGACAGGGAGGACAGACGTGACGCCCCGCCGGCGATGTCGAAAAGACTACTTGCCGAAGCCGAGCCGCTCATCAAGGACATCGACTGCATCATACTATCGGACTACGATCGCGGCGCAGTAACGAGCCACTTGATAGGCGGCGTCGTCAATTCGGCTCACGCCGCTGGGAAGATCATGGTGGCCCAGCCCAAGATGCATCATTACCTCGACTTCTCGGGGGTCACCTACCTGAAGTCGAACATGGAGGAGGCGTCGCACGCCACTGGAATGGCGATCGTCAACGAGACGAGCCTCAGGAACATGGGAGTCAACCTGCTCAGCCGCCTCGAGTGCAAGGCGATCCTGCTCACGAGAGGCGAGCAGGGCCTCACCCTCTTCGACACAGAGAACGTCACACTGTTCCCACCGATAAGCGGAAAGAAGAATCTCTTCAACAAGGTTGGCGTCAGAGATGCCATGACCGGAGTCTTCGCGATGACCGTCGCGTCTGGAGGCAACGCCTACCAGGCGGCCGTCCTGAGCGACGTCGCCGGGCAGGTGCGGAGCGAGCTACAAAGGAACGTCTCGCTATCACTTCACGACCTCCAAGTCAAGGCGGAGGAGACAGACGAGTTCGTGCACAGGATAGTTCAGGCGCCGGTGAGGAGGTAGTGGAGGCAGCACAGGAGGTCATCAGACTGAAAGAGACCGCGAGGAACACCAGGAAACTGATCCTCGAAAGCTTGGCAGAAGCCGGTTCTGGTCATCCGGGGGGTTCGCTTTCCGCGGTGGAGCTTCTCGTAACGCTGTTCTTCCACACGATGAAGTACGACCCGAAGAACCCATCGTGGCCAGACAGGGACAGGTTCTTCCTAAGCAAGGGTCATGCGGCGCCACTCCTCTACTCGATCCTCGCCCAGGCAGGCTACTTCCCGGTCGAGGAGCTGATGACATTGAGGAAGATGGGCTCTAGGCTCCAGGGGCATCCTTCGATGGGGATTCCCGGGATCGAGGCGCCGGCAGGCTCTGAAGGAATCGGGCTCTCGCTCGGCGTCGGCGCCTCTCTAGCGGCGAGGATGGACAGGAGGGCGAGCCGCACCTACGTCCTGATGGGAGACGGAGAGCAGCAGGAGGGTGAAGTATGGGAAGCCGCGATGGCAGCCTCGAAGTACAGACTGGACAACCTCACCGCAATCATAGACCGAAATGGGATTCAGCAGGACGGTCTCACGGAGCAGATCATGCCGCTTGAGCCTCTCGCTTCAAAGTGGAGAGCCTTCAACTGGAACGTCATAGAAGTAGACGGCTACGACTTCCTCCAGTTGATTGACGCCTTCGACCTCGCTGCGAACACAAGAAACCGTCCAACCGTGGTCATAGCTCACACTGTCAAGGGGAAGGGGATCTCCTTCATGGAATGGTCTCCCCACTATCACGGGACCGCGCCTGCGAAGGACACGCTGTCAGAAACCCTCAGCGAATTGAAGTGATCGATTGAAGCCCATACGGATCGCCCCTTCCGTGCTCGCGTGGGACTTGGGCGATCTTGGCGAAGCCGTCGAAATCTCTGTAAGGGGCGGTGCAGACCAGATTCATCTTGACGTGATAGACGGCCACTTCGCCCCCAACATAACCTTCGGGCCAGGGACGGTGAAGGCACTCAGGAGGCGATGCGACCTCAAGTTCGACACCCACTTGATGATCGACCGCCCTCTGCTCTACGTCGAGAAGTTCCTCGATGCGGGCTCAGACATTCTCACCTTCCATGCCGAGGTACTCGACGGGAAGGCATTCGACGAACTTCATGGTGTGGTCGCGCACAGGGGCAAGGAGATCGGGCTTGCAATCAAACCTTCAACCGAGCTCCCCGATTGGGCGGTGGCGCGCCTCGACGATGTGAGTGTGCTCACCTTCATGACAGTCAACCCCGGTTTTAGTGGTCAAGCGATGGACATGTCGACGATGACCAAGCTCGAAAGGATCAGCGCCCTCCTCAAGGACAAGGGTTCGGGGGCAGACATTGAGATAGACGGTGGGGTCGAACCAGAAAATGTCCACGAAGTGGTTAAGAGAGGGGGGAACGTCCTTGTCGCAGGTGCAGGAGTCTATGGAAAAAGCGACCCGGTCAAGGCGATTGGAACGCTCAGAGAACGCGCGGAGCGCGCGGCGAGGGATAAGTGACGCTCGCTAGGCAGGCGGCCATGAGGGATGCTTACGGCGAGGCACTTTTGGAGTTGGGTGCCTCAAACCCGAGGGTCGTCGTGCTGGGCGCTGACACGACTGGCTCACTGAAGTCGGGCGTCTTTGCGGGGAGGTTCCCGGACCGATTCTTCAACGTAGGCATAGCTGAGCAGAACCTCATGGGAATGGCAGCCGGCTTCGCGCTTGCTGGCAAGATCCCCTACGCCGGAACTTACGCGATCTTCGTACCTGGCAAGTGCGTCGACCAAATCCGCAACAACATTGCATACCCGAACCTGAATGTGAAGATCGTCTGCTCGCACGGAGGCATCTCTGTCGGACCCGACGGTGCGTCTCACCAACAGGTGGAGGATATAGCAATCATGAGGTCGATACCGAAGATGAGTGTGATCGTTCCTTCCGACGCAGTCTCGACCAAGGTAATCGTCAAGGCGATTGCCGACATCGGCGGGCCGTTCTACGTGAGGCTGACCAGACCTTCGACGCCGATAGTCTACGAGGATGGTTTCGATTATAGGTATGGGAAGGCTACCACAATCATGGACGGATCGGACGTCGCGATTGTCGCTTGCGGGATCATGGTCCCGGAGGCAGTCAAGGCTGCCGTGTCCCTCAAAGCGAAGGGGGTGGCCGCTGCGGTGGTGGACCTGCACACGATAAAACCGATAGACGCAGAAACAATAGTCAAGCTCGCACAGAAGTGCGGGAGGGTCGTCACTGCGGAAGAGCACAACGTGATGGGCGGCATGGGCTCTGCGGTGGCCGAAATCTTGGGCGAGTCGCGGCCGACTCCGATGAAGAGGGTAGGGGTGATGGACACCTTCGGCGAAAGCGGGCAGACTGGCGAGCTATTGAGGAAGTATGGCCTGACCTCCTCCAACATTGAGGATGCCGCCTCACTTCTAATGCGAACAGTGCGCTAGGCTTTAATAGCGAAAAGCGTCGGTCGTTCAAGGATTGAAGCTCTTCCTCGATACTGCCAACCTTGAATGGATCAGGAAACTGAACCAGATGGGCCTGGTAGATGGTGTCACAACCAACCCATCCCTCGTCGCCAAGGAGCCAGGCGAGTTTGAGGAAATCATAGTTGGAATTTGCAAGGAGGTCAAGGGGGACGTCAGCGCCGAGGTCGTAAGCGCAGTTCACGACGGAATGGTCATCGAGGCGAAGCGCCTCTCGTCTCTTGCCACCAACGTCGTCGTGAAGATTCCAATCACGCCTGAGGGTCTCCGGGCGACCAAGACCATCAGCTCTACGGGAATCAGGGTCAATATGACCCTCGTCTTCTCGGCCAATCAGGGTCTCCTCGCGGCGAAGGCGGGAGCCTCTTTCATCAGTCCCTTCATCGGCCGGCTTGACGACATAGGCCAGCGTGGGATGGAGGTGGTCGAGGACCTGGTCAAGATTCGAGACAACTACGGGCTGAAGGCTCAGGTCCTCGTAGGAAGCATCAGGCATCCCCAGCACGTCCTTGAAGCGGCAAAGGTCGGCGCCGACATCGCGACGATGCCGCCAGAGGTGATGGAGAAGATGATGCAGCATCCGCTCACCGACTCCGGGCTGAAGCGCTTCCTGGACGACTGGCAGAAGGCCAAGAAAGCCAAGCCGTCGATTACCGCATAGGTCGGGGCAAGTCTTTTACGAGGGGCTAATTCAAGCCTTTCCATGGTCAAGACATATTCGCTACCACCACTTCCATACAAGTACTCAGACCTCCAGCCCCACATCTCGGAGAAGACGATGACCCTCCATCACACAAAGAATCATCAGGCATACGTCAACGGCGCGAACGCCGCGCTTGAGAAACTCGACAAGTCCCGGAAAGGCGAACTACAGATCGACGTCAGGGCTGTTCTGAGAGACTACAGCTTCAACGTCGACGGGCACATCCTGCATTCCTTCTTCTGGCCGAACATGGCTCCTCCCGGAAAGGGAGGGGGAATACCGGGAGGGAAGCTGGCAGACAAAATCAACCAGGACTTCGGCGGGTTCGAGAAGTTCAAATCTCAATTCTCCGAAGCTGCCAAGACCGTCGAGGGAGCAGGTTGGGCGCTGATGCTCTATGACTCCGAGACAGACCAGCTAGTACTGACCCAAGTCGAGAAGCAGAACAACATGCATCTCGCCCAGATGCCACTCATTCTTGGGATCGACCTTTGGGAACATGCCTGGGTGCATGATTACCTCACCGATCGACCGAAGTACATCGAGGCCTGGTGGAACGTCGCGAATTGGTCCGACGCTGACGCAAGACTGGCGAAGGTCACGAGGTGACCTTCGCGTCCCTATTTTGCCGTCCTTGAGCTGATCAGGCCGCCGAACTCTCTGCTCTTCTCGACCAGCCTTTCCACGTCATCCTTGGTGTGGCACGTGGATATCCCTCCCGCATGGGAAGGCAGGAGGAAGATTCCCCTTGACATCAGGAAGAGCGCGTAACTTCTTGCAAGGTCCCTTCTCTCTCTGTTAGCGTCTTCCGCGTTCTTCGGGTTGACGCCGAAGTGCGTGAGGAAGAGGGAACCCAGGCCGGTCGTGTGGGCTTCGACCCTACTCTCTGCGAAGGCTGCGTCGACTCCAGCGCGAAGTTCCCTGCCTATCTCGTCCAGCCGCGGGTAGATGGTTCCCGCTTTCCGCCTCAGGTGCCTTATGGTTGAAAGCCCTGCGATCATGGTGAGGGGGTTCTCAGAGAATGTCCCTCCTCCAATCGACACGAACCTCTGTTTCCTAGAAGGATCAGCGAGGGAGAGGATCTCCCTCCTCCCGCAGACCAAGCCAATAGGAAGGCCTCCACCTATAATCTTCCCAAACGATGCAAGATCGGGAGTCACGCCGTAGAATGCCTGGGCGCCTCCGAGCGCGACTCTGAAGCCGGTGATTATCTCGTCGAAGGCGAGGAGCGCTCCGCTTCCATCTGCGATTTCTCTCAATCCTTTCAGGTAGTTCTTGTCTGCTGGGACGCAGCCTCCGGCGCCGAGGACCGGCTCCAGGAAGATCGCGGCGACATCGTCCTTCGACGAATTGACTGCCTTCCTCGCAGCGTCGAGGTCGTTGAACTTTACTATCCTTACGTGAGCTTGTTCTTCGTCTAGAATTCCGGCGCCCTCAGACCTGTCAAAAGGGGTATGAACTCCCTTATTCAACTCGGTGTTGTAACCATGCCAGCCCCCCGCCATCTTAATCACCGTCTTCTTCCCTGTGTATCCCCTCGCAAGCCTGACCAGATACATGGTAGCCTCCGCGCCCGTGTTGCAGAATCGGATCATCTCCGAACAGGGGACGGATCGCTGGATCTCTTCGCCCAGCTCGACGGAGAGTCGGCTGCTCATGCCATAGTGCGTGCCTCTCCCGACCTGTCTTCTCAGTGGCCCTGTGACCACCGAAGGGGAGTGACCCAGCAGGAGGGCCAGGTGCCCCATCCAATAGTCTGTGTACCTGTTGCCGTCGAGGTCCCAGATGTGCCTGCCCTCCGCCTTGCTTACGAAGATGGGGTATGGCTCGTAGAACCTGGCGTTGTGGTTGACTCCCCCCGCGAAGACTCTCCTGGCCCTGTCGAACATCTCCCTTGACCGTCCCGTCCTCGCCTCATATCCCGGTTCCAACGACGCCGTAGGGCCCGGCGTGCCTATTTCAAATCTGCCCTGAGGCAAAGAGTCAATTAACGACCCCTCCACCTTGCCCTTTGGGCCATGGAATTCACTATAGGCCTGGAATCACCCTTCAGCCTAGAGTACACGTTGGAGAGCGGTCAGGTCTTCCGATGGCAGAACAGAGGCGAATGGTGGTACGGTGTCGTCTCGGGGGGCGTCCTGAAGGTCAAGCAGGAGGGAGACTCGCTCAGATGCGTTTCAGGCACGGACTTCCTTGACAGCGCATTCGTCAGGAACTACTTCAGACTCGACGTGGAGCTGGAGAAGGTGTTGTCCTCAATAATGAAGGACGAGACGATTACACATGCGGTCCAGACTTTCTACGGGTTGCGCCTGATCAGACAGGAGCGCTGGGAGTGCCTTGCTTCGTTCGTTCTTGCTACCAACTCGAACATACCCAGAATCAAGAAGATGGTCCAGGCCGTCTGCGCGAGGTTCGGCGGACTGCTCCAATTCGAAGGAATCGAATATCACACCTTTCCTAAGCCGGAGGTCCTTTCGGAAGCCCCTCTTTCCGACCTCAGGGCCTGCGGGCTCGGCTACAGGGCTCCCTTTCTGAAGCACGTTGCGACGTCCATCGAGGAGGGGATGGTCGACTTCAGCGAGCTTTCGCTGCTCGACTACGAAGAGGCCAGGAAGACCCTGGTGAAGGGGCTGCTGGGGGAGAAGCCGCTTCCCGGCGTGGGCCCGAAAGTCGCGGATTGCGTCCTACTGTATTCCTTCGACAAGGACGAGGCGTTCCCGATCGACGTCTGGATTGCCAGGGAGGTCGTCAGATCGTATCCGACACTTCTCGACCCAAGCCTGAGGACGAAGCTGGCACCCGAAAGGAGGGCGAAGATCGGCCGGGCCGACTACGACAGAATCTCCTCAGAGGTGAGGTCGTACTTCGGACCCTATGCTGGGTATGCGCAGCAGTACCTCTTCATGATGGCACGGTCGGCGGGATCCTGAACTATTCTGCAGCTTTCTTCTTCTTGACCGCCTGCTCCCGCGGGCTCCTCCGTTCTGATAACCTTGGGCGGTACCGGTTCCTCATCACTCTGCGGATCCAGCCTCGTCAGCTCGGGGTGCGTCATCCCTTGTCCGCTACATCATGACGGTCACCGACGGAGCAGAATCGAACGGAAGTGGCTCGCCCGTTGACATTACAAGTGTCCCGCAGGTCGGATTTGAGCCGACGACACTCCGGTGACTGTGGCCTGAGTAGGCTGACGGGTCAGCCAATAGCCGACCACTACAGCCGGAAGCTTTTGGTCCTTCTTCAGGTCTACCAGGCTGAGCTACTGCGGGACGGTCGACCGAGACCAGAAGATTTCTTAAGCGTTCCGCACCGAGGGCCAAGCAAGACCCGTAGTCGACGCTCCTCCTAGTCGTGAACTGCCTGCTCTTCTCCGTGTTCCTGGCCGAAATGGGGCTCTGGGTCTGCCTCCACTTCAACGCCATCCTATTGGCCGGCTTGGTTGCCACGGCCCTGTAGGAATCTCTCGTCAGGCTTCTCAAAGGAAGCCTTTTTTGAACAGGCTCTGGAACTCGCCCGAGAATGTCGGATACGTACGTCGTTCATTATTCTGAAGTCGCGCTGAAGGGAAAGAACAGGCCCGAGTTCGTGAGGGCTCTCAGGCGGAGCATAGCTAGGACGCTGACCCCTCTCGACGCCGTTGTCGAATCAAGAGACGGCAGGTTCTTCGTCACCCTGGACGCCGACCCGACCGAAGTTGCCAAGAGGCTTTCTAGGGTCTTCGGAGTCGCCTGGTTTGCAAGAATTGATGTTGTGGAGGCGGACTACGGGAAGATCGAAGACGCGGTTCTTGAAGCGGCGGTATCTTCGAATGCGCGGACCTTCATGATCGACCCCAGGCGCGCCGACAAGAAGTTTCCGATTGGCTCAATGGAGCTCGCCAAGAGGCTGGGCTCCGCGGTCGCCAACAAGACAGGAAAGGGGGTCGACCTGTCAGATCCAGATCTCAGGATTCATGTGGACATAATCAGGAGACAGGCCTTGATTTATGCTGCCAAGACTCAGGGTCCGGGAGGCCTGCCCATAGGCACCGCGGGTCAGGTGATGCATCTGTTCTCAGGCGGGATAGATTCTCCCGTCGCCGCCTGGCTGTTGCTGAAGAGGGGAGTGCGCCCTGTCTACCTGCACTTCTACCTGGCACCGACTCTGGAAGGGCCGATGCAGAGCAAGGTCACCAAGCTCATCAAGGTCCTGTCAGCGTGGGGCGGAAAGAGCACGCTGGTAATGGTTCCATTCGCGGAGTACCAGTTGGCGACCGCAGAGATCCCGGGGGAACTGGAACCGTCACTCTTCAGAAGGTTCATGCGCATGACGGCCGAGCGCCTCGCTCCGCAATTCAGAGCCTCCGCGGTTTCGACGGGAGATTCGCTATCCCAGACTGCCTCTCAGACCATCTGGAACATCGGGGTCTTCGACAGCGGGTCGTCTCTACCGGTACTAAGGCCCCTCCTCTCGTATGACAAGGAGGAGGTGGTTGGCCTGGCCAGGAGGATTGGGACCTACGAGCTGTCCTTGGAGGAGTACAAGGACTGCTGTGCGATCATCACGAGACACCCCCGGACCCGGGCGAAGGCCGACAAGATCGCGGAGTACGCCGAGGGTCTGGGCTTTGGGGATCTGATCTCCCGGTCGCTAGAATCGGCAAGCCTTGTCTCCTACAGCCCGAAGAACGACGAGATGAAGATCGCTCCCTTGTCCGATGTGATCAACCACTAAGCTACCAGAACCCGGGTCAGGCAAAATTATAAGCAGGCGGCCTTCGGGCAATTCAAGGCGTCCTAGAATGAATCAAACTGTCCTTCATATCAATGGCAGCAAGTTCCAGGACGAGGTCGTGCGTTCCAGCCAGCCCGTGCTTGTAGATTTCTACGCTGACTGGTGCGGCCCGTGTAAGATCATCGAGCCCATCATCGCCCAGCTTTCCAAGGAGTATGAGGGCAGGGTCAAGTTCGTCAAGATAGACACCGACGCCGACCAGGAGCTTGCGACGCAGTTCGGAATCATGAGCATCCCGACCGTGATGTTCTTCTCCAAGGGTAAGGTTGAAGACACCGTGATCGGGGCTGCGCCCGCATCAGTCTTCAAAACCAAGCTAGATTCCTTGGTCAAGAAGGCCTAGAACCCCTTGGAACTGGACGCCGTCCCAATCCAGTCTGACTGTCTGACTCTCGCCATGACGACCGGAGGCGACCGGTATGAACGGTTTTAACAGCCGAGTCGAATAGCGAGAGCCGGGCTTGGACCTAGAGACAAGACTCGCTCACATCAGGCAGGTGGGCGAGGAGATAATCACCGAGGGGGAGCTCAAGGCCCTTCTCGAGACCAACGACCATCCGACCGCGTACGATGGGTTCGAACCGAGCGGTCTGGCGAACATGGCCTTCGGGGTTCTCCGCCCGATACTGGTCGACGATATGCTCAAGGCCGGGGTCAAGATGAAGCTCTTGCTCGCAGACTGGTTCGGTTGGGTCAACAACAAGATGGGTGGCGACCTCGAGACGATCCAGACGGTCGGCAGGTACCTTGTCGAAGTCTGGCGCGCCGCTGGGGTCGACATGAGCAGGGTTGAGGTTCTCTGGACGAGCGACGCCACCAAGAACGAGGAGTACTGGAAGAAGGTCATCACAGTCGCCCAGAACTCGACCCTCGCGAGAACGCAGCGGGCCATCACCATCATGGGGAGGACGACGAAGGACCTCATACAGACCGCCCAGCTCTTCTACCCGATGATGCAAGTGGCCGACATCTTCTGGCTCGACGTGGACATCTGCCAGTTGGGGCTCGACCAGAGGAGGGCCAACATCCTGGCCAGGGAGATTGCGGACAAGATGAAGTGGAAGAAACCTGTCGCCGTCCACCATCACATGCTGATAGGCCTCCAGGGGAAGAAGGAAGCAGAAGGGTTCGACGAGAACGGAGCAGTGGACCAGGAGATAGCGAGCAAGATGAGCAAGAGCAAGCCGGAAACCTCGATATTTGTCCATGATAGCAGGGAACAGATACTTTCCAAAGTGAACTCTGCGTATTGTCCTCCTAAGATACTCGAAGGAAACGCTTTGATCGAATACTCGCGCCACATCATCTTCCGGAAAATGAAATCGCTCAAGGTGGAGAGGCCCGAGAAGTACGGCGGCAATGCCGAGTTCTTCTCATATGCTGAATTGGAGGACGCCTTCAGAAAAGGGAGCCTGCACCCCGCTGATCTGAAGAAGGGCGTCGGCGAGTCTCTCAACAGTATCATAGCGCCGATCCGCGACCACTTTGAGAATGACCCAGCAGCTAGGAGACTCTACCTGTCGGTCAGGTCGGCCGAGACGACCCGCTGACATGGGCCCGGCCAGACAGAATGCCTCATCAGAACACTCGCGGGACGAGATTCGTGGCGGATGCAATGCTTGGCTCACTGGCTCGCAAGATGAGAGCCCTCGGCTTCGACACTCTCTACTACTCGGAGGGTGATGACAACGGAATCATGCGAATCGCAAGGTCGACGGGGAGGGTAATTCTGACGGCCGACCGGTCACTGGCGGAACGCGCGCGCACAGGGAAGGCCAGCGTGTTACTCATCTCCGGGAATAGCGACACTCGGAGGTTGGCCTCGCTCTTGGTCGCCGCGAAGTCATCTGGCGTCAGCCTCGCAAGGGGCAGACCTCTCTGCTCCCTCTGCGGCGGAAACCTCCAGAAAATGAAGAGGGCCGACATCGCAGGCCAGGTCCCACCTTCAGTCTTAAGGCGCCACCGCCTCTTCTTCAAGTGCGTAGAGTGCGGGCAGTACTACTGGAAGGGGAGCCATTGGAAAAAGTTAAGGTGGCTCGACAGAATCCTCAAGGAGGTTCCAGTTGTCGCTTTCTTCTGAGGAGGGGCGGCTCGCAGTCACGCTCGCGAGGGAGGCGCTCGAGTGCCACGTAAATGGCAGGAAGATACCCGCAAGGAATCTCGATTCAGGCCAATTCTCCGAGCCGCGGGGCGTCTTCGTAACACTCAACACCGCAGCCCCGGCCGGGAACAATCTCAGAGGCTGCATCGGATTTCCCTACCCAGTCAAGAAACTGGGTGATGCCATCCGAGAGTCGGCGGTCGCAGCGGCCTCTGAGGACCCACGCTTTCCGCCAGTCGGCAGGGAGGAGCTCGATTCCATCATCGTCGAAGTGAGCATCCTCACCCTCCCTAAAGACCTCGACGCGCCCCGACGAGAAATGCCCTCGCGAGTAAGAATCGGTAAGGATGGCCTGATGATTTCACGTTCCTACAACAGCGGCCTTCTCCTTCCTCAGGTAGCGACCGAGTTTGGAATGGACCAGGTTGAGTTCCTTTCGCAGGCGTGCGTCAAGGCCGGCCTTCCGCCCGACGCCTGGCTCGACCCTGCCACGAGAGTCCAGGTCTTCCAGGCAGAGATCTTTGCCGAGAAGAAACCGAGGGGAGAGGTGGTCAGGGTGGCCAGCGAAGGATCATAGGATGACAGTCGAAGCTGCAGCTGCTCGAGCCGATCTTGGCTCCGCGCACCTGTAGAGTCCCTTTGACTGCCAGCACGGACCGCATCATGCTTTTAGCACATAGCGAGCTAGCCTCCATGTCGTGACATCCAATTCGTTTGAGCTAGCCTGCGCTGCAGACGTTCTTTCCGGGGGCACGACGCCCAAGGTTGAGGTCAGGGGGTGGGCGGCAAGGAAGCACACGGTCGGAGGTCTCATCTTCGTCCTCATGAGGGACGGCTCAGGATACGTCCAGGTCTCCGTGAAGAAGGGCTCAAAGGCTCCTGCAGCGTTCGAGGCTGCTAAGGGAGTTACAATGGAATCGGCGGTCACGGTGAAAGGCGAGGTCAGGGACGACAAGAGGGCCCCCGGCGGTAAGGAGATCGCCGCTGAGGAATTCGTCGTTGTCGCAAAGGCCGACAGCTGGCCCATCACCAAAACGGCCGTAAAGTCCGCCTCATTCCTCTTCGACAAGAGGCACCTGAGCATTAGGGGGCCCAAGGCGATAGCCACCATGAGGATCAGGGCCGAGGTGATAGGTGCAGCATTCGATTACTTCCGCGAAAACGGGTTCCAGCTCATCAGCGCGCCGACGTTCGTTCAGGCGGCGGTCGAGGGAGGATCGACGCTATTCTCTGTCGACTATTTTGGTAAGAAGGTGAACCTCAGCCAGAGCGCCCAGTTCTACGAGGAGGCGGCTCTGCCCGCGCTGCAGAAGGTCTGGATCTTCCAACCTGCCTTCCGCGCGGAGAAGTCGAAGACCTCGAAGCACCTCACTGAATTCTGGATGATTGAATCAGAGCAGGCCTTCGCTGACCAGTCGGACAACATGAAGGTCCAGGAAGGACTCCTTTCCAGGATGGTCGAGCGCGTCCTCGAAAACAGGAGGGTCGAACTCAGGACTCTCGGGCGAACCCTGAAGCAGCCGCCACTTCCGTTCCCTAGGATGACATATGACGAGGCACGGGAGATTGCTGCGGAGAAAGGCTTCCCGTTCGAATGGGGAGAGGACCTCCCAACAGAGGCGGAGCGAGCCATAAGCCTCACCCAAGAGTCTCCGTTCTTCATCACCGACTACCCCCTTTCTGCGAGGAGTTTCTACCACATGACCTACTCAGACAGGCCCAAGGTCACGAAGTCGGCTGACTTGATAGCGCCTGAGGGAATCGGGGAACTCGCGACAGGTGGGCAGAGGATACACGACCACGCAGAGCTGATGGCACGCATCGAAAGCCAGGACCTTCCATCCGAGTCGTTCTCCTGGTATTTGGAACTGAGGAGGTTCGGCATGCCTCCTCACTCGGGTTTCGGGATTGGCGTCGAGAGAACGACGAGGTGGATCGCGGGTCTCAAGCACATACGCTCGGCGAGCCTATTCCCGCGGACACTTTCACGGATCTCCCCCTAAGTCACGCTTATCTAGTGGAGAGAGGGTCGGCGTCTCATTGTCTGGGACTCACGATGAGCTTGAGCTGGACACCCTGCCCGGGGTCGGTCCTGCAACCAAGCAGAAGCTCAACGACGCTGGGATTCTGACAATCCTCGATCTTGCCACATCGGCGCCGATGGACGTCGCTGATGCGGTCGACATTGACATCTCGAAAGCCGTGGAGCTGAACAACAAGGCCAGGAAGAAGCTGGTCGAGATGGGGCGGCTCGAACCGGACTTCATCAGTGCTGCAGATCTCCTGGTGAAGAGGAAGGCGATAGACAGGATAAGCACGGGTTCCAAGAACTTGGATGATCTCCTCGGCGGGGGGATAGAGACGTGGGCCATGACGGAATTCTACGGCGAATTCGGCTCAGGGAAGAGTCAGATCTGTCACACGCTCTGCGTGATGGTCCAGACGCCGCGTGGCCAGGGAGGCCTCGACGGAGGGGCCGTCTATATCGACACTGAGGGCACCTTCAGGCCCGAAAGGATTGCGGAGATCGCTGAGGCACGTGGTCTCGACTCTGAGAAGATACTCTCGGGGATAACGGTGGCAAGAGCCTACAACAGTGCGCACCAAGAGTTGATCGTGAAAGACCTCGGCAAGGTGCTGGAAGAGAAGAAGGTGAAGTTGGTCATTCTCGACAGCGCGGTCGCGCATTACAGGGCCGAGTTCCTCGGGAGGGGGACGCTCGCCGAACGGCAGCAGAGGCTCAACAAGTTCATGCACCAACTCCTCCGCACCGCGGAGATATACAACGTGGCGGTCGTCGTGACCAATCAGGTCCAAGCCGCTCCTGACAGCTTCTTCGGCGACCCAACCAGACCAACCGGAGGTCACGTCGTAGCACACACCAGCACCTACAGAATATACCTGAGGAAGGCTGCGAAGAATCGCATCGCTAGGATGGTCGACAGTCCGTACCATCCCGAAAGGGATGCGGTCTTCATGCTCGACGACAAGGGTGTCGACGACCCGGCAGAAGAGACGACCAGAAAGAGATAGCCCGCCCGACCTGACTCGAACCAACGGCTTTATAGGCCAAAATCGTCGGCCCTCGGAGTCTCACTTGAAGCGTTCTCAGGCTCTGGCCATTTCAGTTCTGGCGCTGATGCTGCTGGCCGCTCTCCCGGCCGCCCTTCCGGTGCAGCAGTCGTGGGCCTCGAGCGCATATTCAGAGAAGCTTAACGTCTTCATCGCAGGTTCGAGCGCCTATTGGTACTTCACGTTCACCGGAGTTAACGGGTCCAGCAAGCTAGCCCAGTTCGAGAATTCGCCAGGTCTGAGCGGGTACAACGTGACAGCGATCAGAACGACCAAATGGGTGTCCGACTTCCAGGTATTCGGACCGGAAGGCTACAACTTGCTTCCCGTCCCCTTCGTTCCGTCACAGGGTCTCTTCCTCAACCTCAGTTCAGATTCGTATTCTGATGCTCTTGTTGCCGCCGGACGTCTCGATGCCTACCTCATGTCTTCCTTCGTCTCTCTGTCCAATAGATCCGGTTTGTTCGAATTCTACAGCCCCATTTCGTTCACTAACATCGTGTCATCGACTCTTCTGGAGCTTGTCCCGTCCTCCATGGGAGGCTTCGAGGCCGCAATTTCCATTTCCAACTTTACCAGCACTCGCTCTCCCTTCGTGATCCTCGAGGGAACGAATGGTTCCTCCGGGTTCTCCCACAGCCTTGTCGTCGGATCTATCTCCAACCAGGCGCTGGACACCAAGAACAGACCCAAACTGCTTACCTACTTCGGGACGAACATCACTTCACTGACCGCCGTGAACCAGAGTTCCTCTTCGACCATTCAGGTTCGCGTGTTGGACGGTGTGCTGAGTTCCAAGGATAATAATGCAATCGTGGCCAATGACACGGCTCGCTTTACTGGGTCTTACACGCTGACCGTCGCAGGCTCGAAGAAGGTCTTCGGGATTAACACGACCGTCCTTCAGCAGCCACTTCAACTGCTTGCTGCAAGGTACATCGACCAGGGCGTCCTTCAGAAGGGCGACAACATGACTGTGACAATCTCGCTCACGAACCTGTCGAACAAGACCGCACTGAACAATGTGACCTTCGCTGACAACTGGTGGAACCCGTCGCTCTTCAGACTCGTCGGGGGCAGCTCGACCTACTCGTTGGCTAGCATGTCGGCGAGCCAGAGCACAACGCCGTGGTATGTCCTCCGATACATCGGGAACACAACTGGGAGGGTGACAATTCCCACTGAAGCAGTCCAATTTGCCTACAAGATAGGCGCATCCACATTCAAAGGCCATGCATGGCTCAACCCGATCACCATCTCGCTAGGAGAGGATGACCCCGTAATCTACGCATACCTCACTCCGAACGGGGGAATCCCTGAGCCCGTCGGCGGGAACCAGTCACTCAGCTTGGTGGTCAAGAACGTGGGGACCTGGCCCGCACTATCCGTCGTCGCTGACGGCCAGCAGACCAGCGCGCTCTTGCCAGGAGTCACGAGGACATTCAACATCTACACGACAGCGAGCGGACTCCTCGGCACAAACGTGACGAAGACGCACGTCGTTACGTACGCTGACAAGAACGGGCATTCGTTCAACACAACCGCTGACCTTTTGCCGCTTAAATTCACCCACTCCGGGATGAAACTGGGTTTCGCGACGGTTGTCGTCGGTGCAACTCTCGCCCCGGTGAAGGCTGGGAGCACAGTGATCAACCTGACTCTCAGCTTCACAGTGACCAACATCGGTTCCGCCAACATAAGCCGCTTCATCGCCCGCGTCCCGATTCCCCCTGGACTTGGCTGCGGCGTCACCAACGGGACAGGAATCTCGTGCGCATCCAACGTCCTCTCTCTGAACTACACTTCACTTGCTGCAAAGTCGGCCCAGAAGGTGACCAGCATGAAGGTCAACGTGACCAACCCCACAAATTACTTCTTCCCTCCCCTGTCGTTCCGGGGAACGACTGCGGGACTCGGCTTCACTGGCAACTCCAGCGCGTTCGCAGTGCCTACAGGTTATGTCCTCACAAAGCAGTTCAGCCCATCGCTGCTCTTCAGTGGGGTGAATTCGACAGTAACCCTGTCTGCCGTGAACAAGGGGCCATTCTACGTGTACAATGCCAGCATTGGTTCTGGGGTCGACATGTTTGACAGCCTCTGGACGTCCGCCGTGACTTCGACCTCCAGCAGCTCAATTGCACCAGGGGGCACTCTCAGCACGGGGTACGGGGTGACAGCCACAGCCGCATATGGCAATCACACTTCTTCCGCCATTACTTCTACCATTTTCTTCGGGGGCAACAAATTCTCGCTGAAGGGTCTCGGCCCGTACGTTTCGGTGTATCGGCCTCTGAACGCAACGATTACGACGACGCCCTCGGCTCCGATAGAGGGAAAGGACTTCAGTTTCGTTCTGAGAATTCACAACCCTGCCGCGGTTAACGTCTCGAGTGTGCTCTTCACGCTGCCAGTTCCGTCCGGTCTGACTCTGTCGAATCTGAGCAACGCTGTCCTCTCCAACGGCGTCCTGACGGTCAACACTTCATCGCTCCTATCGCAATCGAACTACGACGCGACGGGCCTGGCGTTCGCTAGCTCCGCGACGACCGTGTCGTTAGACAAGGCGAAGTTGACTTTCGCGTACGAAGGCGTGACAATCGAAGGCGCGACTCCTACGCAGGGAATACCCATCGGAGTGAACGTGACCTCAAGATACTTGATTCCGATAGCGATAGCTCTTGTCGCCCTGTTTGGGGTGGCCTTCTATGTGAGGCGGATGGCTAGTTCTACCGTTCCAGCTTCCCCGAAGTGAAGCCCTCGAATGCGGCTTTAGCCGCTAGGTAAGGCATCTGGACAGGCGGGTGCTTGAAGCAGAAGGCTGAAAGGCTCGGCAGTTGGCCTCCCACTCCCCTGTCTAGGGCGATCTTGGCCCCTCGGATAGCGTCCACCATGACGCCCGCGCTGTCGTAGGCGTCGACGACGTGGAGCTTGACATCCATCTTCACAGGCGTACCGCCAAAATACGTCCCCTTCAACCAGATGTAGCAGACCTTGTCGTTGTTAAGGAACGGCACGTAGTCGCTCGGCCCTATCCTAGTGGGGATCACATAAGGCGACATCGCGCGAACTGCACTCGTTTTACTCTCCCTTTTGTCCTTCAATCTGGTCTCTTCCAGCATGTTCAGGAAGTCAGTGTCTCCGCCTATATTGAGCTGGTAAGTCTCCTCGACCTTGACTCCTCTATCGACGGCCATCTTGACAAGAGTCTTGTGAAGGACTGTCGCGCCGACCTGGCTCATGACGTCGTCCCCGGCGACTGGGATCTTCGCCTTTGCGAACCTGCTGGCCCACTTCTCATCTGACGCGATGAAAACGGGTATCGCGTTCACGAATGCGGTCCCCGCCTCGAGGGCCGCCTCAGCGTAATGGTACGACGCAGTAGTACTGCCCACGGGAAGGTAATTGATTAGGACATCAGCACGGCTCGTCTTCAGTTCTTCGACGATATCAGAATCCTTCTGGCCCGAAATGGGCACGACATCTTTGAGGTACTTCCCTATCCCGTCGAGCAGGGGCCCCTTCTTGACCTCAACACCGAGCCTAGGAACGTCGCATATCTTGATGGTGTTGTTGGGTGGTTGGAAGATGGCCTGAGAAATGTCCTTGCCCACCTTCTTTGCCGAGACATCGAAGGCGGCGACGAATTCGATGTCCCCTGGTGTGTATCCTCCGACCTCCCAGTAGGTCAGCCCATCGTCTTGGCCCTTCTTCCTGTAGTAGTGGACGCCCTGAACGATCGCCGAGGCGCAGTTGCCCACGCCCGCGATGGCGACTTTAATCTTCACCAATCCTAATTTATATCGCCGAAAAGGTTCGCCTTAAAACGTTTGGTCTAGGTTCTGTTATCTGGTGCTGAGCGTTCTGGATTAGAGTCATCCATTTGTCGTCTCCCTCCACTTTGATTCCCGCTCGGTCTGCGGGCGTGTCTCCGTTCAACGCCTCATGGGGTCTGATGAAATTGTGGTAAATCTGCATCCCCTTCAAGATGGGCGTGTCGGTTCTCTTCAGACCTCGCATCACCTTCTCGCGGTCTCTGACTTCTCCGTTCATGCGCTCCATCTTGTTGTTGTGAACCTGTCCCGCTAAAGCAATCTCCCTGATGTGAGTCTGCTTTGCGTCGTGCCTCCTCCATCCGAGTTCCTTCTTGTAGGCCGTGCCGTATGTTCGAAGTCCGTCAGTTATCATCGTCGCGGGAGCCTTGCCAGCGTTGAACCAAGCCTGATGGAAGAGTCGGCTCGCGTCGTGCTTCTCCTTGGAGTCTGCGACCTCCTGAGCAATCCAGAAGCGCGTCTCATCATCCATCACCGCGAAGAGATACTTCATGTTTCCCTTGACCTTCACCCAGAGTTCATCAGCCCTCCAAGTGTCGGAAACTTGCGGGGTCAAGGTGTCGAGGTAACTCTGCATCAGCCCGACATACTTTCGAATCCATCTGAAGACAGACACATAGGAGACGTTGACCCCTTGGAGTCTGAGCGCCTTCTCGACATTCCGAAGGCTCGCGCCTCCGAAGTAGATTTGCATCGCCAGCGTGATTACCTTCGGGTTAGACCTCATGCGCTCGAAGCCGAGGTTGTTTGTGAACCTCTTACCGCATTCAAGACACTCGAAGCGTTGAATGTCTCCGCTCAGGTTGTGGAGTAGGCCATCCCTCTTCACCCGCTCAGAGCCACAGCTAAGGCACGACTGGTAGTCGAGAGGCACGACGCGCCTCGCGTTCTCTATTCGTCGCCTAATCTGTAACGAGAGTTCAACCGCGAAGGCGTGTTTGCACTTCACGCCTCTGAAAGCGAAGTCGGGGCAGGAGCAATTCCAACCCGTCTCTGTCGAAAGGACAATGTATTCCCCGCTCCCCGACTGGGACTTCACTCGATACTCGTTCTGGTCAATCCTCCTTACGTTCGACTCGACGGAGGCAATCTCCTTGCCCCTTGCCGCGCGATAATCAAAAACGGGAGTAGTCATCTCTACCACTTCCTCTTCTCTTGGCTCTGAATCCACGCCTCGAATACGTCTCTGTCCATCTCGAAGCGTGCTTGTTCGGTTGACATTGCTATCCAATGCTATATACGGTAAGGTATATATGGGTTGCGATGTATGGGTATAGGTAATGATGGAAAAGGTCATGGTGGCGATGACAGAAGCAATGGTAAAGGCGCTCGAAGAGGAACGGAAGGCGCGGAAACTCGATTCTGTTCCTGAGACTGTTCGCTCCGTACTCGGAGAGTACTTCAAGGCGAAGGATGCCAAATAACCTAGAACTTCCTGTCGAGACCCAATTCCTGAAGGTCAGGTTCGTGGTCGTGTAGTGTGATGCTCTCTTCTGACATCTTCTTATCGAGGTCTTCGGTAGTTTTGAAAGTCGTCTCCCTGATTACCTTGGTCTCGGCCAGTTCGTGAACGAAGTCAGGAGCGCGGAAGGCATTGTTTGTTAGGGCATTTATGACATAATATTTCAAGGCAGGATAGTCGTAGTTCTCCCAACTGCCGATGCTCAGCACACGATAGACCTTCAAGTGCCCGAACTCCATCAATGCATGAGCCATAGACACGGCCTCCTGCATCTTCGCCCTGTCGCTATGCCTCCTTTCCCCCAGTATGTAGCTGAGGAAGACACCGATTGGCACTTCAGCGACCACCAGCGAGACGATGAGTTGGTAATCCAACAGCCTGAAGTCGATGAGGTAGAGTCCGGCTAGCAATATCGCATATGAGATTACCATCAAGAGTGCGAGTTCGATGGCTGAATAGATGTAGTATTGGAACTTGGACTTCGGACGGGGAAGAAAGAGCAAACCCTGTGTCGCGCCGACTTTGGGCCTGCTTCTTACTTAACCATGTCCCGACACTTCCGTAAGGGTCTCTCCCCTCCGATTGTCTGAGTTCGAGTCCACTCCTCATGAGCCCGAAAGGTGCTTTGGGCTTCATGCCCCAGCCTCCGAACTACCAAGAAACGGTTGCCGCCCATGACCTGTTCTGCTATCTGTGCTTGAATTACAAAGATGAGAGGTGCGAGAAGTATCAGGTTCCCGTGATTCACCACTATACCTGTGATAGTTGGGAGCGGAATTGGGATGCTTCAGAGCATCCGTGAGAATCCTGTCAGTCGCAACCCCTGAAACGGTTAAGGGAGAATGCTTCAAGACCAAAGAATCCCGTTGAGCGAGGAAGACCCCGAAGAGGCCGTGTGGAACGCCCCGACGAGCCCCAGCATCCCTCCGATAGAGAAGTCGTCGTGGAAGAGACTCTACCGCGGGTTGTTCCCCAAGAGAATCAAGGTTCCCATTGACTACAAGAAATACCAAGAACAGGCCGTTCTTGTGATGGGATTCCTTGGGGCCATGCTGTTCGCAGGGCTGGTTCTCATCATCCAGTCGGACAACTACGCCAAACAAGTTGCTCTCAATGTGCCCGCCCTTGTCCCGTATCTGGGAGAATGGTGGGCGTCCAATCTCGTCTCCATTATGGAGACGCTTCTTACGAGTCTCGTGGGTCTGTGTGTGCTTGGCGCTTACGCCAGCATGAGGACACTGTCCCACTCTTTCGTGGACCCGAGAGGAGAGAAATGGATGTATGAGTTCATCGACGGTGTAATCACCGTCGTATTGCTGGGCACAGCCGTAGTGGTAGGCCTGATAGTTCTCCCGTTCAATCCAGTAGGTGGCACAGTCGCATTGGGTGTGTTCGTACTGCTCTATGGCATCTTCGCTGTTTTGTTTGTCAGGGCACGCAAAGGCAAGTTCTAACGGCATCTTCATTCACCAAGCGTCTTGGCTGACCAGAAGAGCATTGCCAATCCTCCGAAGAATATCGCCCCCGTCGTCATGCTTCGCTCTCCCGTCAGGAGGCCATAGGCAAAGAGAACAACCGTGAGCAATGCTATGAGGCCAAGAATTCTGTTCATTCAGCCCACAATCCTCCTCGGGCTGTCAACCGGGATTACACACTCGCCGATTTCGGCGGATTGGTGGTCTCGGAGGCTGGGATTACCGAAGACTACCCAGTTCCCCCGACTGTTACAGGACTGGTGCTGGCCCTCTTTGGAATGATTAACGTAACAGAGCCTTGGTCTAGGTTCTGTTAACTTGGTTGGCCATTCTCACCGTTCATCTCCCTGTTAACCGACTGGACATGGTTATCTAACACGAAGCCTAATGGTAGAGAGATGAATCGAAGAGTCATAGTCTCCCTAATAGTGGCACACTGGGTCTTCTCTCTCTTCGGCAACTTCTGAATGCTCATGATTCTACCCCAGAGTCTGTCTCCCTCTGAGCATGGCTCGCGTTCTGGATTATCGTAAGCCATTTGTTCTCGCCCTCGACCTTGATTCCTGCTCGGTCTGCGGGAGTTTCTCCGTTCAACGCCTCATGGGGTCGGATGAAATTGTGGTAGAGTTGGTAGCCCTTGAGTATCGGCGTGTCTTTCGTCTTTAGACCCCTGAACGTCTTTTCCCTGTCCCGAACCTCGCCGTTCATCCTCTACATTCTGCTGTGAACCTGTCAAGCCTGGGCGATCTCCCCAAGGTGGGTTTGCTCGATGTCGTGCTTCCTCCGACTGGGAAATTGGCGTGAAACCCAAGTCTGCACATGAGGATGACACCTGCCTTCATCCTCTGCAAATGATAATAATCACGCCCTTCGAGTCGCGAACATGGAAGAGAGGTCCGCTGGCGCTGTCGTGTTCAAGACGACCAAGAAGGAGACCAGGCTCTACGTCCTTCTTCTGAACGCGGGCAGGTGGGACTTCCCGAAGGGCAACATGGAGGATGGCGAGACTGAGCTTCAGACGGTCAGGCGAGAGGTGGGAGAAGAGACAGGACTCAAGGGAATCAAGATTGTGCCCGGGTTCAGAAAGGTGATTGAGTACTTCTACAGACGGGACGGCAAGAACATCCACAAGCAGGTGGTCTACTTGCTGGCTGAGGCTGACGACGAGAAGGTGAAGATTTCGTCCGAGCATCAGGATTTTGGCTGGTTCTCGTGCTCGGAGGCAGTGGCCAGGGCCTCTTACGACAACACGAAGATGCTCCTGGCAAAAGCGGACAGGTTCCTGGCGGACGATCGGGGAGAGCTGCGGAGGCCCTAGAATTGAACTAGCGGGTGCGGCTCGGCCAGTTTGATGACCTTGATGTAGTGATAGCCTGGCTCGTCGGTCCTTCTAACGAATGCCGTCTCAGTGATCTTGTCGTAGGAATACCTCACGAAGCCCGTCAGAGCATCCTCACTTCGGGTGTAGAAGAAGATTGACGCCTCCTCGTAGTCGTCTATTCTGGCGAACGTCCCGATTACCCAGACTGATCCTTCCTTGAATGCGAACAGAGGCAGCGGCGGTTCCTCGAACAGAGTCTTGTACGCCCCGACCTTCACGAGGCTCGGGATGTTCTCGACTTCTACCGACATGAACTTGTCCTGGAACTCCTTCTTGCCAGCCAAGGGCTCGGGCATCTTCTGGATTCTGATAACAGGCGCGTACAGGTACGAAGCGTTGTTTGCAGTCGGAACGAGTTGGACCTCCTCAGTTTCACCCGCAATCCGATATGCGAGGAACTCATCGACCTTCGCAGAGTCAAAGAAGTAGAACACGGGCGTCCCCATGAAGAGGTCTGCTTGAGCTGCAATCCTGGTGGCCCGCCCCTGCCGGAACGCGAAGAGCGGAAACGGGGCCCGTTCGAGGAAACAAGAGAGCCTCCCCAGTTCGAGGAGCGAATCAAGCCCCACGTAGCAGGCACCACCGATCTTCTGTTCCTCCTTTCTCGGCAACGCGAGCGTGCCCCTCTGGTGGCCGTTATAAGGATGAACGAGCCAAAATTCAGGTCCCACCCCAAATACCACTACCGAGAGCAGCATGAGTGTGAGCGGCTGGCGTGACGAGACTCGTACAGATCTAAGGGACGCAGAAGACAGAATCGTCGCCCTGATCGCAGAAATATCGGGCGAACCCACAGAAGAGCAAGTCCGTTCGATCTGGCGAGCCTACCTTGACGTCGAAAAGAGCGTCGTATTCATCAGAGTCGAGATAGACGAAGACAACCCCGGGAGGTTCGTGAAAGCGAAGCGGTATTCGGTGCCGGACGAGAGGCAGGCGCTCCAATTCGCACTCAGAAATCTCAGGAAGGGCTCGGAGAGCTTCACCTTGGGCGATTATGCGAGCTCACTTCGCGGGCTCCGCGAGGCCAGGAACTACCTGAGGCTGATCCTCAAGGCAAAACGCAGAATCAAGATGAAGCAGGCCAGGGCTTCCCGGACCCGCTAGTCTAGGACTCCGTCTTCTTCTTCGCACGTGGCTTCTTGGGAGCGGCCTTCTTCTCCGGTTTCGGCTCTTCTGGCGCCTTCTTGGGTTCCGGCTCTTCCTTCTCTTCGGGGCTCTCCTCCTTGCTTGGTGCCTTTGAGGCCTCCTCCTTGCGCTTCTTCTCTTTCGTCTCCTCTTCCTCGCCGAGTTCTATCTCCTGAATCGTGAGCTCCTTTCCGGACACGAAGACGCGGTATTTTCTCCTGATTCCTTTCATGTACATGAATCGCTTGATGTATGTCTTGACATGCCTTGGTCTGACTCCCTCCCTGATCGAACCGTCCTCCACTTCCAGAGTGTCGCCCGAAACCGACGGTTTGACTCCCACTCTGGGCTCAAGGAACGCTGCCAACTCCTCTCCCTGGTCTTTGATGGTCCCGAGACTTATCTTCAAGTCGGCCTACCTATTTGTTTCAGCGGTTATAACGGTTGTTGCTATTTCCCGCGTCTTCTGGTCCTTCTTTGATACGTTCTAATCGCCCTCATCAGGTCGATCTTGCGGAAGGCCGGCCAGAAGACGTCCATAAAGACGAGTTCTGAGTATGCGCCCTGCCAGAGAAGGAACCCGCTCATCCTTTCTTCGCCCGAGGTCCGGACTATCAGCTCAGGCTCCTGGTTCGGAAGGTATGATGTGTAGAGTCTCCTCCCGATCGTCTCTTCGGTTATCTCCTCGGGCGCGAGCTTACCGGCTTTCACCTCCAGAGCTACAGCTCTTACCACATCCGTAATCTCCGCCCTTCCACCATACGCAACCGCGATGTTGAGGTAGTGGTCTTCGAACCCCGCAGTCTTTGCCTCTATCGCCGACAGTAGGTCGCGAATCGACTTCGGAAGTAGGTCGAGCTGCCCAATAGCCCTCACCCTGACTTCGTATCTGGTGATCCTTGCGTCCGAAAGGAGCCTCGTAAGTCTGGCTTCGAGAAGGACGAAAAGTTCTCCCAGCTCCTCGGGGGTCCTGTCGAGGTTCTCGGTCGAGAGCACGTAGAGTGTGACGGTCCTTATTCCCAACTCGTGGCACCAGTCTAGGAGCTCCTCCGCCCTGTTGGCCCCTTCCTCATGGCCCATGCCGTCCGAGAAACCTTGGCTCGACGCCCACCTCCTGTTTCCGTCGAGTATGATCCCGATATGAGAGGGAATTATCTGGGCTTCAATCTGTGCCTGGAGCCTCCCTTCATAGAGCCTGTAGGCGCCGACCGCTCGAAGCACAGAGTCCAGCACGGGCTATTCCCTTTCGGGGACGCCCTTGGTCCTCACCCTGGGGTATATCGCGGTTGTCAGCGCGAAAATCGCTGCCAGGCCCAGAAGGATGTAGGAAATCAGAAGGACAGTCGATTCTGTGGCGGATGTTCCAATCAGGAACTGCGAGAAAGTCCACATAGGAAGGTAGAAGAGAGCTAACATCACCAGTACGAAACCGTCTCGCCTCCATCGGATGCTCTCCCTGGCCACATGAGAAAGGAGTGCTCCTATTGCGTAAATCGCTATTCCTGACCACACGAGGTTCAGACTCCCGCCGATCAGCTGTCCTGCGCTCTGCTGAAAGCAGGAGGGCGCGCCGCCGGCCGTTGAGCACACATGGCTGACCATTGAGCTGTAACCGGTGAAGACGCCAACGATGACGACCAGGACACTGGCCACCATGGAAAAGAGTCTCATGTAGCCCGTGGGCCCCCTCTGCAGCATTCCAGCTACCGTCCTGTCTATGCTAAACCCTCTGGTGAAGAACGCCCCTCCGAGTATCAGCAGAGTGACGAGTTCCGCGTCGAGGGAGTGACCTGACACTATCAGAATCCCCGCGAGAATGAAGATCAGACCCGGCACTCCGAGACTCCACCTTGAATAGTGGGGGTCGAAGACGAGCATTCTCAGATATCGCCCGAGAACCTGATAGGTCTCTTCGACTCTCTGGCTGTGCTTGACTGTCACCCTCTGAACTGAGACGATTGGCATAAAGCTCTGGATAATTGGAATTACCTGCTCGTCCTCCCCTCCATCCGAGACCAGGACGATCCCGGTGTATTCGGAACCCTTTACGACGTTCTGTATCTCTATCCCGACCCTTCTGTCGGCGTCGAAACCTCTTCTGACATCGCCGCAGACTAGCACCACTTCGCACGCTGTTCCTTTGGCCGCCAATTCATCGTGTTTCTTGACGGCCGCGAAGATCGTGTTGGCGTCGGCTTCTTCCGGGTCTGCCATCACAAGCTTCGTCGCCGCTGCGATGGCCGCGTCTCTTCCCACGATAGGAGTCTGGAGGTTTGTCTTCGCTCCGAGGTCGTCGTCCCTGTCGATGCAGAGTATCAGAAGGCGTTCGGGCTGGCCTGACATCGTCGTCAACTCTCTAAGTGCACACGACGATACTTAAGTCTAGACCCGAAGAGTTATCCGTTTTTCGCAGCTCAGACACGCTTGGTAGACGTCCCACGGCTCAGCAGACGGGAAAGGCCTTCCTTAGGGCGTCTAGGGAGCCTGCCTCTGAATGATCATTGAGACGGCGTTGCCTCCGCCGAGGCAGGCAGTTGCCAGCCCTGTCTCCTTGTGGTTCCTCCTAAGGTTGTAGATGAGGGTAGTGAGGATCCTGGCCCCGCTGCAGCCCAGGGGGTGGCCCAGTGCCACGGCTCCGCCGTTGACGTTGAACTTCTCCTCCGGAATTCCGAGTTCCCTCCTGACAGCGATTGATGCTGTAGAATAGGCTTCGTTGTGCTCGAAGAGGTCGATGTCGGCCACGGTCATCCCAGCCTCCTTCAAGAGAGCCTTGGTCGTGGGTATAGGTGCCTCCATCACGCGGGCGGGCTCCATGCCCCCTGTCCCGTACGCCACAATCTCCGCCAGCGGCTTCAGGCCCAGCCTCTCTGCAGTCTCCTCCGAGGCAACTACCACCGCCGAGGCCCCATCGCTCAGCTGGGACGAGTTGCCTGCGGTACAGACGCCTCCCTCCTTGAAGACGGGTTTCAGCTTTCCGAGCTTTTCCATCGTCGTGTCAGCCCTGACACATTCGTCGTTGTCGAACTCGACGCCTTCGCCGTCCTCTCTCGGGATCCTGACCTTCACGATCTCCTCGTCGAAGAGCTTGGCCTTCAGCGCCCTCGTAGCCTTCATCTGGCTTTCGTATGCGAACTCGTCAGCCTCTTTTCTCGTGATTCCATACCGCTCGGCAACGTTTTCGCCTGTGATTCCCATGTGGTAGTTGTTGTACGCCTCCCAGAGTCCGTCAAGAATCATCGCGTCGAGGATTCTTGCGTCACCGAGCCTCACTCCCCAGCGCTCGCCTCGGACGATGTGAGGTGCGTTACTCATGCTCTCCATCCCGCCAGCCACGACCAGGTCCTCATCCCCGGCCTTGATTGCCTGGGCGGCCAGCATGACTGCCTTCAGGCCGGAACCGCATACCTTGTTGATTGTCATAGCCCCGGCGCCAAAGGGGACCCCCCCACCTATCGCTGCCTGTCTGGCTGGGTTCTGGCCGAGCCCGGCGGAGATGACGTTGCCCATTATCACTTCCTCGACTTCGGAGGGAGAGACATTCGCTCTGCGGAGAGCCTCCCTGACAGTGATTGAGCCGAGCTCGGAAGCACTGACTCCGACCAGGCTCTTTCCGAACTTCCCAGTGGCGGTCCTGCATGCGGAGATGATCAATGGTTTCCTCATTCTTGCAGGGGTCGTCATGCGTCGATAATAAACGGAACGTTAGCTGAAAAAGCCGTATCCCTAAATAGGTTGAGTTTTGGAGGCGGCTTGCTGACCATGAAGCCCCAAAGCAAGATCTGGATGGACGGCAAGTTCGTCGACTGGGACGATGCGAAGATACACATCCTGACACACGGCTTGCACTACGGCTACGCAGTCTTCGAAGGGATACGGTGCTTCTCCACTCCAGAGGGTCCTGCAATCTTCAGGCTACGAGAGCATATGGAGCGGTTCCTCAACAGCGCAAGGATCTACATGATGAAGATCGACTATTCCGTGAAGGAGCTCAACGACGCCTGCGTCGAGCTGACCAGGAAGAACGGCGTCCCAGAGTCGTACATCCGACCAATCGCGTACTCGGCCTACGGTGAAATGGGGCTGAACCCGATGACGAGCAAGATTTCCGTCGCAATCGCTTCATGGGAGTGGGGTCCGTACCTGGGCAAGGACGCCGTCGACAAAGGCGTTCGTGCGGCCATTTCGAGCTGGATCAGGATCGACCCGCGAGCCCTGCCCATACAGGCCAAGTGTTCGGCCAACTACGCCAACTCCGGCCTCGCGAAGATGGAGGCGGTGAAAGCGGGGTACGACGAGGCGATAATGTTGAACAGCAACGGGATGGTCGCCGAGGGGCCGGGGGAGAACATCTTCCGGGTCAAGGACGAGGTCCTCAGCACTCCTCCCGCGAGCTCGGGCATATTGAGAGGCATAACCAGGGACACGGTCATACAGTTTGCCCGCGATCTGAAGATGAACTTCTACAGGAACGACATGACGAGAGAGGAACTCTACACGGCAGACGAGCTCTTCTTCAGCGGAACCGCTGTCGGGATTGCCAAGGTTCGAGAAGTCGACGGCAGGAAGGTCGGGAACAGCGCCTTTCCGACGACCGAGAGGCTCCGGAAACTGTATGAAGGAACAGTCCACGGAAAGGTCAAACATTACTCGAAATGGCTGACTACGGTCAAGCCTTGAGCTAGTTCTTCACGAACCTTTCAATGTCAAGGATGGTCCCTTGGCGCTTCGCCGGCGCCCTGAACTTTGGGACGACCTTCGAGCCAATCTCCAATCCTTTCCCCGTGGCTAAGTGAATCAGGCCTCCGGTGACCCCCTTGAAGACAACGAACGCGAAGATCCTAGGCTTCGCGAGTCGGTCCCCCTCGGAGTCGACCCTGCCTTCGGTCAGAGTCACGACCACTCCTTCGGGGCTGACATGTTTGAAGCGCGCGCCAAACCGCTTTTACCTTCATCCCAACCCCGACCTTCTCAAGCTCCACTTCGCCCAGAAGGTGGAGCGTCCGCGCGCTCTCTCAGACTTTCCTAACAACTCCCAATCGTCTCGCGAGCTCGACGTAGTACTGTAACGACGCCGGGTCAGCAAGAGCGTCCGCGCTGACCGCCCCGGTTGGGTCGGCCCCCATGAAGATCTTCTTGATCGGTACTTCCAGCTTCTTCCCATTGAGAGTTCTAGGCACGGAAGGGACCTGAATTACCTCGTCGGGAGAGTACCTCGGGGAGAGGTCCGTCCTCACTTTCGCCCTGATCCTGGAGATGAGGTCTTGATCCAGATTCTTCCCTCCCGAAGTCACCACAAAGAGCAACAGTCGAGGAGGCCCCCCGGGGGTCTCGAGATCGATGGCCACGCAGTCGGCGACCTCGGGCATCGTCTCGACGACCCGATAGATTTCACTCGTCCCGATTCGGACCCCCATCCTCTTGATCGTCGCGTCGGAACGCCCGTAGATGATGCAGGTCCCCCGCTCTGTAAACTTGATCCAGTCGCCATGCCTCCAGACCCCGGGGAAGACTTCGAAGTAGCTTTCGCGGTACCTGCTCCCGTCTGAATCACCCCAAAGGTACAGAGGCATACTGGGCATCGGCTTGGTGATCACAAGCTCGCCTACCTCCCCTTTGACAGGCCTCCCGTCTTCGTTGAACGCCTGCACGTCTGCGCCGAGGCACTTGCACTGAATCTCGCCGGCGTATACGGGGAGGACGGGGCACCCGCCCACGAACGGCGTGCAGACGTCAGTCCCGCCGCTTATCGAGGCGAGCCAGAGGTCCTGCTTGACGCGCGAGTACGTCCACCTTGATGCCTCCGGAGACAGCGGGGATCCCGTGGACCCGATTCCCCTGAGCGCCTCGAGCCTGTGAGTGCTTCTTGGCTCGATTCCAGCCTTCATGCAGGCCCCGAGGTGGGCTGCGCTCGTGCCGAAGAATGTCACGCCGTTCGTCTCCGCGAGCGTCCAGAGCGAGTTAGCGTCTGGGTAGGAGGGGTTGCCGTCATAGAGGACTATCGTAGTGCCCAGCAGGAGCCCCCCGACGAGATAGTTCCACATCATCCAGCCCGTAGTCGTGAACCAGAAGAAGCGGTCGCCGGACTTCAGGTCGTTGTGGAGCGAGAGGACCTTCAGGTGCTCCAGAAGGATTCCGCCGTGCCCATGCACGATCGGTTTCGGTAGTCCCGTGGTCCCCGACGAATAGAGAATCCAGAGGGGGTGGCTGAACGGCACCCGTTCGAACTCCAGCCGCTCCTTTCCCCTGATCATCTCGTCCCAATCCACGGTCTTTTTCAGACCCGCGGGTGTCTCGGAACCGGATGCCAACACCGTTGCCTCAAGCGTGGGGAGCGACCCGACGATGTCTCTAACCGCCTCCCTCCTGTCGAAGCTCTTCCCGCCATACCCATAGCTGGTCGAAGCCACCAGCACCTTGGGCTGGATCTGCTTGAACCTGTCTTTCACGCTGGGTGCGCCGAAGTCGGGCGAGCAGCTCGACCAGACCGCGCCGAGGCTCGCGGCTGCCAGCATCGACACGACGCTTTCAGGTACGTTGGAGATGTACGCTGCCACTCTGTCGCCCTTGCCTACGCCAAGCCGGCCCAGGGCCGCCGCTGCCGATGCCACCTGCCTCCTGAGCTCGGCCCAGCTGATCTCCCGCCTTTCTCCCGATTCATTGAGGTGGACTATCGCTGGTCCGGCAGAGGCGTTGGTCCTAAGCGCATGCTCGGCGTAGTTGAGCGTTGCCCCTTCAAACCATTTCGCTCCTGGCATCCGGCTGTCGGACAGTGCGCTGGTATACTCCGAGCCCGACATGACACCGCCAGAATCCCAAATTGCTTCCCAGAACGGGCCGAGGTTCTCCACCGACCATCTCCAGACGTCTTCGTAGGCGGCTTCCCCAACGGACCTGCCTTCGAAGTGCGAATCCACGAAGCGCGTGATGTTGGCTCGTCTTTTCCAGTCTGCATCGGGCTCCCAGAGCGGGGTGGGGTGCTCCTGAGACGCCATAATCGGCTACCTCTTCATTGTGCGCGCGTGCGCTGGTCGAAAACCCTCGTATCCGACGCCTATGATGCCGACCCTGTCTGTCACGGCGTCGTTCCCCACGGAGAGGCGATATTATTCGTTTGCTTGAAGAAGACCATCCTCTTCAACCTTGCCGAGTCAGTTTTCTAACGATTCAGACTTGATGCTTCACGAGAACCGTTAAATGCGTCTCACAAGGGACGCAGCGATAGCTCTCGCCTTGCCCTTGTTCAGCGCCGAGCACAAGGTCCTTCTGGAGACCTTCTATCCGTCGAATCACGATGAATACTCGGAGATTCTTACCTCGCTGGGTGGGTTCATGGAGAAAGAGATTATGCCGCTTTCTCCAAAATTCGACCTCGGACAGGAACCCATTGGGCCTTATCGAAAGCGCCTGCTGGAGAACGGGATCTGTCAGATACCATTCCCGCCGGAACACGGCGGGCTCGGTCTCCCCTTCTCAGTCTACGCAAACGCCATAGAACTCCTCGGTGCTGCTGACGCGTCGATAGCGTTGAGTGTGGAGATCCACAACGCAGTCGCAGAAGGCATCTTCAGGTTTGGCAGCGATGAACAGAAGGCAACCTACCTCCCATCGCTCACATCCGGCAAGAAGCTCGCGTCGTTCAGCCTGACCGAGCCTGCTTCCGGCTCGGACGCAAGGAACGTCAAGACGACGGCGAAACTATCGAAGGACGAGTATGTCATCAACGGCTCGAAGACATTCATCACAAACGCGGGAGAGGCCGACCTCTACATGGCATTCGCCCGCACTGAGAAGGGGCCGTCCTGTTTCCTCGTGGACGCCCCGAACCCACGGATGAAGTTCGGGGAAGACATGAAGAAGCTTGGGATGAAGGGCTCAAGGACTTCAGAAGTCACATTCGAGGACTGCCGCGTCCCCAAGGAGAACCTCGTTGGGGTCGAAGGACACGGGATTGACTACGCGACTCAGATCCTGCATGGAGCTAGAATAATCGTGGCCGCCTTGAACGTTGGGATATCCAGACTCGCCTACGAGAAGACGCTGGGTTACAGCAAGCAGAGGAACGCCTTTGGTCGGCCAATCTCTGAGTTCCAGTTGACCCGAGAAAAGATCGCCGACATGAAGACCGGCATAAACGCCGGGAGACTCCTCTACTTCTACGCTTCCCGTCTCAAGGAATCGGGAGTGGACTACTCCTCCGAAGCCGCGCAGGCTAAGGTCTTCGCGACTGAAATGTCGCTCAAGGTTTGTGACGCGGCTATCCAGGTTTACGGTGGGTATGGGTACACGACCGACGAGCTTCATAGACACTGGAGGGACGCACGCCTCCTTACGATAGGCGAGGGTACATCCGAAGTCCTGAGGCTTCTAATAGCCAGTCGGGAACTGGCGAAGGCGCTATGAAGTTCGCTGTCTGCGTGAAGCATGCAGTCGACGAGAGCGAGCTCAAGATCGACTCCAGCGGTAAGCCTCTGCTCGAGGGTGCTCCGGCAAAGATGGGGACCTTCGACAAGAACGCGGTCGAGGAGGTTCTGCGCCTCCGAACCGCGCTCGGGGGGGAGGTTGTAGCGATTACCGTCGGAAAGGCCGAGGCAAGGAAGTCCCTCAAGGAGGCACTCGCGATGGGGGCGGACAAGGGTGTTCACGTCTTAGCAGACCCCCGGGCTCTGGACGCTTCAAGAACCTCCGAGCTGCTCGCGGCCGCGATTACCAAGACCGGACCATTCGACCTGGTCATCTGCTCCGAAGGCTCGTCTGACACTTACACCGGGCTCGTTCCGCCTATGGTCGCGGAGCGGCTGGGGATACCGTACATCGGGTATGTTAGGAAGCTCGAAGTGGCAGCCCAGACTGTCAAAGCGGAGAGGTCGCTCGAGGAGAGTCTGGAATCGGTCGAGTCCTCCCTGCCTTCCCTCGTGTCGGTGGTGAGCGAGATAAACGAACCTCGGTATCCTACCCTAATCCAGATAATGCAGGCTTCCAAGAAGCCTGTCGAAGAGCTTACCCTTCAGCAGCTGGGCCTAGGCGAAGTCCAGGTCTCTGTCCGAGTAATCTCGATGACCGCCCAGGCCATGAACAGGAAGCGCGTTGTCTTTGAAGGCTCGCCGGACGAGGCAGCCTCCAAGCTCGTCGATGCGTTGGCATCTGAGGGAGTGATACCTAAGTGAGCGAAGTCTGGGCCTTTTCCGAATCCGCTGCAGTCGCGAACGAAACCGTGTCTGCAGCGAAAGAGGTCGCTGCCGCTTGCTCGGGCCACGCCGTGGTGGTCGAAGTCGGTAGGGCGAGGACCTCTGTCTCCTCGCCGGGCAAGAAGCTCGTCATCAGGGGGCCGGACCTCACTGATGAATCCCCTGAAATGACGGCGGGGGCGCTCTACCTCGCGGCAAGAGAGGCGAAACCTGCCGTCATACTCGTAGGTGCTACGAAAAACGGAAAGGAAGTGGCTTCCAGGTTGGCCATCAAGTTGGGCAACGGTTGTCTCCCGGACCTTTCCAGGGTCTCCGCCGACGGCAAGATGTTGGTCGGTGAACGCGGCGAGTACGCTGGGAAGGTCATAACGAAACTGAGCAACCCCTTCCCCTGCGTGGCCGCAATCAAGGTCGGTGCCTACCCTGCTTTCAGCGGGTCGGGGGGTGAAGTCTTCGAGAAGGACGTAGGAGTGGTCGCAAGAAGCTCAAAGACTGTGGCCGTGAAGAAGAAGGAGGCGAGCACAGTGGACCTCCGGGCCGCCAAGGTGATAGTCTCGGCTGGACGCGGTGTGAAGAAGAAGGAGGACTTGGAGATCGTGGGGGCACTGGCCAAGGCCCTAGGGGGTGCGCTTGGCTGTTCGAGGCCCCTCGCCTCAGACCTAGGATGGCTCCCCGAGGAGTGCCACATCGGCCTGACGGGGGTCAACGTGAAGCCAGAGCTGTACCTCGCGGTCGGAATCTCTGGCCAGCTGCAGCACGTAGCAGGCATCAAAGACTCCAAGGTGATAGCCGCGATCAACACAGACAAGGACGCTCCGATCTTCCAGGCCGCAGACTACGGCATAGTGGGTGACCTCTATCAGTTGGTGCCCGCCATGCAGAAGGTCCTGTCTTCGAGGCACAGCTAGACCGCGCTCGTCTGACCCGGTCTTGTCGTGTGGGCTTCAATGCCGGGGCAGACTTCTTGGTCGAACCTGCTACCGCCCGTGCCTTCTCAGGTTGGGTTCTTGTTCTGAGCTTCGAGCGAGTCGGCAACCATCTCTGCAATGTCCCGTACTCTAAATCCGTCGGTCCCGATTGCATTCGCCGCGTCTTCAAACATCGTGATGCAGAACGGGCAAGCTACCGCGAGCGTCTTGGCTCCTGTCCCTCTTGCCTCCTCCAAGCGTATCAGGCCCACCTTCTTCTTCTCGGGCACCTCGTACCACATGTTGGCCCCCCCTCCCCCACAGCAGAAACCCGCCGTCTTCGACATCTTCATTTCTGCCAGTTCAAGTCCCTTAAGGGACTCGAGGACCTCTCGCGGCGCATCGAAGACGCCGTTCATCCTGCCGAGGTTGCACGGGTCGTGGTACGTCACCTCGCCGTCGAACCTGCCAAGCCGCAGCCTTCCTTCACCTATCAGCTGAGCTATCAGCTGAGAGTGGTGGACAACCTCGAAATTGGCGCCAAACTCCGGGTACTCGTTCTTGAACGTGTTGAAACAGTGGGCGCAGTGGACAATCACTTTCTTCACGGAGTACTTTTTGAGAGTCTCCAAGTTGCGCATCACGAGCTCCTGAAACCTTCCCTCCTCGCCCATCCTGCGAACCGGCTCCCCCGTGCACGCCTCCTCACTTCCCAGGACTGCGAAGTCCACATTTGCCGCTTTCATGATTTTCACCATCGCCTTCGTTACGCCCCGCCCTCTAGGGTCGTAGCTCGACTGGCACCCGACCCAGTAGAGGTACTCCGCGCCGGGCTTCTGCGCTAGGGTCGGAACGCCTAAGTCGGCGAGCCAAGTCTGCCTTTCTGACGCGGAGAGTCCGAATGGATTCCCGTTGCGCCCGACATTCTCGAGGAAGGCCCTCTTCTTTGGGTCCAGCTTGCCGTCGCTCACGAGCGTCCTGCGGAACTCAGTGATGTACCCTACCTGATCGATGAACACCGGGCACTCTGCGACGCAAGCATTGCACATCGTGCAGGCCCACAGCTCGGTCTCCCTGATCACGCCCTTTGAGAGCACGTCTTCTCCATCTCCCAGACGCATTTCACGAGACAGGTCCTGAACCACGAGCCTGGGTGAGAGATCGCGCCCGCTTGCATAGGCGGGACAGGCTGCCTGACACCTTCCGCAGTTCGTGCAAGCGTCCAGAGCGAGCAGTTGCAGGGGGGTGAAGTCAGATGTCTTCCTGAAGTTGGGAGGAGTCTCGACTTGGCCTGTTTCCAGCATCTTCTGCAGGTTGAAAGGCGTGCTGAGCCTCCCCATGGGCTTGACCGGGGCCATCGCTACGTTTGCCCCGGAAGTGAAGACGTGGACCAGCTTAGTGTACGGGACGGCGGCAATAAGGAGCATCACGGAGACCATGTGCAGCCACCAGAACCCCCACGGGCGAGAAGGACGCCCATGGCCAGAAGGGCTGGAGGTCCTTTGGACCACACGCCCCAACTTGGCCAGAGCACACGAACCGGAGCGCTTCCACGAGGAACCCCGAGACTCCTATCCAGATCAGCATCCCGAGGACGAACCCGTCGTCCCACCTAGTTTCGAGCCTATCAAGGCGCATCACGTATCGACGGTAGACCGCAATCAGCAGCCCCACCACGAACGCGATGCCTAGGACATCGCCCAGGAACTCGAGGGTCAGGTACAGGCTCCCCTGAAGGTAGGTGATGCCGAAGAGTCTCAGAAGGAAGTCATCTTGGATGAAGATCAGGGTCGTGTACGCCAGGAGCATGAGGAAACCGAAGAAGAGGGCCCCGTGCATTATCCCGCCCGATTCCTCGTTGATGAC
>JBEKJV010000019.1:0-24838 GCA_050011055.1 Nitrososphaerales archaeon
GAGGTCTTCCATTCCCTGTCCGAGGCCTCAGAAGCTTCAAAGACAATCGCGAAACTCGGATACGAGGTGGAGCAGCTGAAAGACCAGCTGAAGAGAATTCCTCAGGTCAGCCAGTCGGCTCAGTAAAGAGCTTCTACTCGCGCGTCTTCCTGGGAGTCTTTCCGCGCGTCGCGGTGACCCGTGATTGTCTCGACGAGAGGAGCCTCTTCATCTTTGGTCCCAGAGAATCGAAGACTTCGGCCAGGTTGTAACCGTTCTCCGTAAAGGCGCGCCTTTCCTTAGGCGCGTATACCTCGACCGAGACCTCATACCGCGCATGATCCTTCGAAGTCTTCTTCGACTTTACGACCGCCCTGATCTCCTCAATGAAGGGGAAGACCTTGCAGAGTTCCAACGAGAGTCTCTCGAACTTCATCTTAGCCTCCGCCGCCTCGATGGGTTCCTCGGGAAGGCCGACGATGTAGAAAGGCGTGTCTTTGGAAGGGCTTGCGGTCATGAATAATCTAGGCGGCTGTTTCGAGTGCGGTTATATGGATTAGGGCGGGACTGCAGCCGACGCGCTCCCCTACCATTATAACCGAGCCCCGACGGGGCCTCGGGAAGATTGGAAACCCTCCCGGTCAAGGCCAAGGTCGCAGGGAGTCCAAGCGGACTCCAGAACCATCAGCTCCGGGCTCTCCTTTCGATGGTCGGCGTGGCCCTTCTGCTCAACTACGTCGAAACCATGATCATCCCTGGAATCCGCACGATCCAGATTGACTTCAGGACGACCCCGAGCGTGGTCGCATGGGTCACATCGGGGTTCCTCATCGTCGGTAGCGCCGTCTCTCCCCTCTTCGGGAAGCTCGGGGACAGCTACGGCAAGAAGCGGATGTTCCTGCTCGCGCTCATCTTCTACACAGCGGGCGTGGGCATCGGTGGATTCTCGACCTCGATCTACTTCCTGATCTTCGCGAGGGCCGTCCAAGGCGTCGGGTTCGCCATAGTCCCACTTGCCCTCGCGATAATAGCCGAAACGTTCCCGAAGGAGCGGATAGCCACGGCACAGGGGGTCGTCAGTGCGACCTTCGCCATAGGCGCAGCGGCCGGGCTGGTCATCGGGGCCTACGTGGTCCAGGACCTGGGGTGGCAGTGGGCCTTCCACTCGGCTTTCATCCTCAGTATCGTCCTCTTCATCGTGGTGGCCAAGTTCCTCCCGAAGGGTGTCCCGGGCACCAGGCTGAAAGTGGACTACTATACGACGGTCATGCTGATGGCCGGCGTCTCGCTCGTCCTCCTCTACCTGACTGAGGGCCCGTACGAAGGCTGGTACTCGGCCTACGACCTGGCCGCCCTTGCGGCCGGGATAGCCCTCACGGCGGGCTTCTTCGTCGCCGAGAGCAGGAGGGCCAACCCTCTCATTCAGCTGAAGCTCCTCAGAATCAGGAATGTCTTGGTCGCCAACCTGGTGGGGATCATCTCCGGCATCTCCATGTTCCTACTGTTCTTCGCCGTGATCTATTACACCGAATGGCCGAAGCCCTGGGGGCTAGGCCTGGATGTCATCTCGGCCGGGCTGACTCTCGTCCCCGCCACGCTCCTTATGCTCGTCGTAGGTCCGGGACTGGGGAGGCTCGTGACGAGGAACGGTCCGAAGCCGACGCTGGTGATGGGCTCCTGCATCGCCATCGCCGGTCTCGCGCTCTTCATCGTCAGAAGGGCCACGCCAATGGACGTCACGCTGGCGGCGGCAGTTTCGCTGATGGGAGCCATCTCCGTCATCATCCCGATAGTCAACATGATTAGCGTCTCGCTGCCGGGGGAGACCGTCGCCACCGGCCTCGGGCTGAACACCATGCTAAGGAACATGGGCGGGGCCGTGGGTCCAGTGATTGCGACGACCCTCATGACCACCTACACCCTCACGGTCTACGAGACCATCGGAGGAATATCCGTCCCGGCGACCGGTCCCTCTTCGACAGCGTTCGACGCCATCTTCTATCTCGCGATAGCCCTGATGGCGCTGGCCATACTCCTCTCTCTAGCCGCAAAGAACTACACCTTCAGTGACAAGTCCCGAGCAAGTCGTTGAATCGTCTCAGCACTCTCACTTACCCCCTACGATGAACAAAAAGTCGCCCTTCCCGATCTGGCCATGGGGATGATGCGCGCGCGGTCAACGACTCTCTCGTACCCAGCTACGACACAATCTGGAATAGAATAACTAAACTAGCCGCCTCCAAATATAGAGTCAGACTGGCCTCTCACTATTTCAGTAAGGGATCCGAGACAACAGCCGAGCGGATACCATCCAACGAGATGAATCCCAACCATTGGACAGCCCTCATGGGTCCAAGACCAACACTCGGACACATGCCGGACACCTACAGCTTACTATCCGACCCGGAACCAATCCAAGAATGCGAGGCCTACCTAATGCCGAGACTCGACCTATCGGGAGAAACAATCAAACCACAAGTCAGCACACAAGAAGAACTTGGACGCGAGAACGCGAAACTCAAAGGGCAATTACTGCGACTTACAAAGCTGATAACACAGAGAGCCTAGGCGCTCTCTCCCCTTCTTTGCTCCCATGTTACCGAGAGAATGGATCTCATGCTGCCTTAATGTCGTCTGAGGATTTTCTCCGTGTGCGACTTTGTGTTACTTTGTGTTAGCAATTTGACCCGAAAACTGAACCAAAATCCCGTGCGCGTTAATAAGAAAAGACGAAAGAGAAGGCCCAATGATGAAGGCCCTACAGGATGGAAGGAGAAGAAAGGCGGTCTCACCAATCCTAGCGACCTTAATACTCGTCGCGATCACGCTCATCCTAGGCTTGATAGTTGCTGGATTCGTGTTCGGCCTCTTCGGGTCGTTCACGAGCGTAGCAACAGTCGCGGCACAGGAGGCAACTTGCATGTCGGCGACAGGTGTCTGTGACGTCACCTTGATCAACACCGGCGCTTCAAGCGTAACAATGACTGGTTGCAGCGTTCAGGTCTCCGGGAAGGCTGACGCCTCAACAACATTCGGACATGACAACCCCGTGACTACAGTAGGAGCAAGCAGCAGCCTCAATGCGGTGTGCAGAGCCGGTGTTCCATTTACTGCCCAGACAGTCGGTTCAAGGGTAGTGGGCTCGTTCAGCATGAGCAACGGCGCTTCAGTGATATTCTCAGGCGTCTGGTCGTAAGCTCAAGACAAGATGGTGTGTGCTATCCGACTCGGAGCTAATTCGAGAATACCAAACCTACCCTAGGCCAAGACTCGCACAGACTGGAAGAACCAATCCCGCAGAATCAATCAGACACGCGAGGACCTGCAAATCCTATCGAATCGCTAAGAGAGCCTATACTAGATGGTATAGCCTCTTATCAAGAAAGCCTTAAGCCGTTTCGCCTGGCGGGACACCTCTGAGCACAGCACATGGTTAGCGTAGGTCGTCTAGAGTGGTTAGAACAGCTGCCCTGTGCGGTGACGGTCTGCGACAGGAACTACACGATCCTGTACATGAATGACAAGGCCGCAGAAGTAAGCTCAAAGGAGGGAGGCAAGGCCCTCGTCGGGAAGAGCCTGATGGACTGCCATCCGCCACAGGCCCAAGAGAAGCTCAGGAAGGTAATGGCCTCGGGCCGTCCGAATGTGTATACTGTCGAGAAGAGAGGTGCCAAGAAGCTAGTGTATCAGTGTCATTGGAAAAAGGGGAGACGAGCCGCCGGGCTCGTGGAGCTATCCTTTGAGCTTCCCAGTGACATGCCGAACTTTGTGAGAACCTGAGCCTATTGGCCTGAGCAGACAGACCTTCTCTCTGCAGAGTTCTAGACGCCGAGGAGTCCAGGCAGCTCTGAAATCGCCGAAATCACGTAGTCAGCCCCTTCCTCCCTGAGCTTGGCTGCGTCGTAGTTGCCGGTCGAGACCGCCACAACCCTGAGCTCTGCCTGTTTCGCGGCGATTATGTCGTACCTGGAATCGCCCACGTAGAAGATCTGGTCTCTTGGCATCCCCAGCATGGAGATGGCCCTAACCAGCCCGTCCGGTCTAGGCTTCATCATCGCGACGTCTTCGCGACACAGCACGAACTCGAAGCAATCTTGGAGCCCAGTGCTCCTGAGAATCGCAGCGGCCGCCCTCCTCCCGCTGTTGGTTAGGACCCCCAACCGTACGGACTTGGACCTCAGGTAGTCGAGCGTCTCGCGCGTTCCTGGGAAGACACTAGTCGTATGGCTGCTCTCCATCTCCGAGGCGTCGAGGATCGAGTAGAGCTTGGCTCGCACTTCGTCGAATTCGGCCCTGACCTTCCCCGACTCGACCTGCATCCTGGCCGAGTCGACCATCGCCTGGGTGGGTGTAGTCATGTTGAGCCCCGCGGTGTCAAACCCCCTCTTCGAGAGCTCCTCGATTATCGCAATCCTCGTGCCCCGCACGTCGAACTTGAAGGTAACGAGAGTGCCGTCTATGTCGAAGACGGCCGCTACTGAAGCCACGGGCTAGATCTTCTTCTTGGCGAACAGTATCAGAATGGCGAGCCCTGCCAAGCCGATGGCTACAATCAGGATAGCAATCGCCTGAAGTGAAACGCCGCTTGTCGAAAGAACTGGGAGCGGGAGATCCAACCCGGGGAAGAATCTATCCTAGTTCTTATTTATCCCTTACCAGCCCTCCAATAGAAGGAGCCCGCGGAGGCTGGAATCCTCGATGAAGGGGAAGCCCATCCCCGTGCGCTCTGCCCGAGAGCTTATTACGCCAAAGGCGTTGGAATCGCGCGTTGCAGCGACAGGAATTCGAACCTGGCCGTTGGAGTCTCGAGGACGCCTTGCCCAGAGGGGCGGGTCGGGGGATGCAGGAAAGGCTCGAAGCAGCCAAGGAGAAGGCGGTCCGCTTCGAGAAGTTCCGCGGGCGCCTGGACAGGTTCACAGCCGTAGATGTTGGCTCGGCTTTGAAGCTGTACGAGAGCATCGTCGAGGATCTTTCGAGGACTTCGGCGTACTCCTACATGAGATACTCCGCAGACACCGCGGACCAGCAGGCCAAAGCGGCCATTGACACTGCCGAGGATCTGAGAGCTGAGGTTGACAACAAGGTTCTCTTCTTCCGTCTCTGGTGGGCCGGGCTGGAAGATTCAGAGACGGCGGACCTGATACCTGCCAGTCCAGACCACCGCTATGTCCTGGGCCTGTGGAGGAAGTTGAAACCATACACGCTTGAAGAGAAGGTCGAGCAGGCGGTCAACTTGAAGAACGTTACGGGATTCTCAGGGTGGACTCACCACTACGACAAAATAGTGTCAGACTTCAGTTTCACGGTCAAGGTCAGGGGGAGAATGCTGAAAGATTCCGCGGGGAAGCCGAAGAAGATGGTCGTCGACGAGGTGGCGCGACTCTTCGCCTCAACCGACCCAGCGACCAGAAAGGCAGCGTATAGGACACTCCTCAGCAGGTACGCCGAGAGCGGGGACGTTCTCGGCGAAGTCTACCGGACGATAGTCAGGGACTGGCGGAACGAGAACTTGAAGATGAGGGGATATTCAACCGCGATCTCTCCGCGAAATCTTGAGAACGACGTCCCCGATGCCTCGGTAGAGACGCTCCTGAAGGCTTGCAGGGTCAACAGCCAGGTCTTCCAGGACTTCTTCAGGCTGAAGGGGAAAATGCTGGGAATGAAGAAGATGAGCCGATACCATATTTACGCTCCCCTCGCGAAGAAGGAAAAGAGGATCGCCTACCAAGACGCGGTCAGGACTGTCTTCGACGCGTTCAAAGAGTTCGACGCAGGATTCGCCCTGATGGCAAAGAGGGTCTTCGACCAAGGCCACGTCGACGCGAGCCCCCGGAGGGGAAAAAACAACGGAGCTTACTGCATGAGCGTCACGCCGGAGGTCGTTCCCTATCTCTTCCTCAACTATTCAGGAGCGACGAGAGACGTCTACACGATAGCCCACGAGTCGGGGCACGCCGTCCATGGCCAGCTCGCAGCGGGACATTCTATCCTCACGTTCCAACCGCCTCTAGTGTTGGCGGAGACGGCCTCGGTCTTCGGCGAGATGATTCTCTTCGACAAGTTCATGCGGGAGGAAAAGGACGCCGAGCTGAAGCGGGCTGTCCTTCTGGAAAAGATATCGTCGATGTACGCGACGATAGGCAGACAGGCCTACTTCGTAGTCTTTGAGAACCAGGCTCACACCGCAGTCAGCGAGGGGTCCACCGTCTCCGACCTATGCAAGGTCTATTCCTCCGTCCTGAAGGAGCAGTTCCGAGAGGCGGTCGAGGTCCCTGAGGAGTTCAGATGGGAGTGGACCTACATCCCGCACATCTATCACACCCCATTCTACTGCTACGCCTACGCCTTCGGGAATCTGCTGAGCCTTGCCCTGTACAACGCCTATCTGGAGGAGGGAAGGAGCTTCGTCCCGAAGTATCTGAGGGTTCTTTCATATGGCGGTTCGGAGAGCCCCGGGAAGATACTGGACCAAATTGGAATCGACATCGCCTCCGCGGGTTTCTGGCAGAGCGGCTTCGACGTCATCCGCGGGATGGTCGACAAGCTGCAGAAGCTGTGAGCTGAAAGGCAGAAATAAGCTCTCGCCGGCGGAGGGGCGGTTGAAGCTCGAAGAGAGCAAGCAATTAGCCGAAGCGGCGGTGTCCAAGGCCTTGTCCGCGGGCGCCTCCTACGCGGAAGCGAGAATACAGAACACGCGTGTCAGGCAGTTCATTATGAAGAACGGTGAATCTCAACCCTCGTTCTTCGCTGAGGGGTACGGGATCGGAATCCGCGTGATTTCGCGAGGAGCCTTGGGCTTCGCGGCCACGAACGAAATGAAGCCTGAGCTCGTGAAGGAACTGGCCGAGAGAGCGGTCAAACTCGCGCAGGCCTCAGTGCCCGTCCTCAAGAAGAAGATAACGTTCGATTCGTCGAAAGCCGTCCAGAAAAGATGGGCCGCGCCAGAGAAGGTCAAGGTCGAGAATGTCGACGCCACCTGGCTGAGGAAGGTCCTGCTCGACATCGAAGGAAGAATCGACGACGGCAAAGCGGGCGTCAAGATCCCGGGGAGATTCCTCGCCCTAGGCGCGGAACTGGAGGAGAAGTACTACGTCAACAGCGATGGGGCGAAGATCGAGGCGAGGCTGCCCCGCATCGGCTTCTTTGGGTCGCTCACTGCTGTGGAAGGGGGAGCGACGGCACAACGATTCCTCCAGCAGGGAGAGGCAGGAGGTCTTGAAGTTGTGAAGCGGATCAGGCTGATTGACAAGGTGGAAGAGGAGGCCAAGACGATGGGCAAAGTCCTCAGGACTGCGGGCAAGCCGCCGAACGACATCGTCGACGTCGTACTGAGCCCCGAGCTCTCGGGCATAGCGGCCCACGAGTCCGTGGGACACCCACAGGAGGCTGACAGGATTCTAGGTAGGGAAGGGGCGCAGGCAGGGGAGTCGTATCTGAAGGCCGACAGCCTGGGAAGAAAGATAGGAAGCCCCGAAGCGAACGTCAGCGACGACCCGAACATCCCTCATTCGATGGGCTATACGCCGGTCGACGATGAAGGCGTGGTCGCCAAGAAGCGCAGGCTGATCAAGAACGGCGTAATCAACGAATTCCTTCACAACAGGGCGACCGCAGGAGAATTCGGACTCAAGAGCAACGGTGCTTCGCGGTCTGTCTCATTCGACAGGGAACCGATAATCAGAATGTCGAACACATTTGTGGAACCGGGCGACTACTCAACGGATGAGCTGATCAAGGAAGTGAAGCATGGGGTCTTCTTCAAGACATTCACGGAGTGGAACATAGATGACAAGAGGTTCAACCAGAGGTACGTTGCGCTCGAGGCATACCTCATAGAGCAGGGAGAAGTGAGAGAGATGGTGAAAGCGCCAGTCCTCGAAATCACCACGCCGAGGCTCTGGGGAAGTGTCAGTGCACGGAGCAAGAACATGGAGTTCGAGGCGGCAGTCTGCGGCAAGGGGGACCCACAGCAGGGGGCGCCAGTGTGGACTGGGGGCCCTGAAACACTGTTGAAGGGAATTAGACTGGGAGCAAGGTGACAGGTTTGGACCTGGGAGCCCTCAATGAAGACGCAATCTCGACGGCCAGAAGGTTGGGCGCGGACGACGCAATCGCGCTGACAGCTAGGGTCAAGGACAGGATGATAAGGTTCGCCAATAGTTCAGTAACGACCGCCAATCACGTCGAGGAGGCTGAGCTGATGGTCTACCTCACGAAGAACAAGAAGCGGGCGATCGCCTCAACTTCCAATCTCGAATCCGCCAGCGTCAAAAGGTTCGTCCGGGATCTTTTCGACTCGCTGGGAGGTTTGCCTGAATCAGAATATGTCCCGCTCCCCGATAGGGCGTCAAAGTACAACCCGAGCACCCTCGGGTTCGACAGGAAGTTGGTCGAGGTAGGCGAGGAGCTTCCCGAGTTCGCGAAGACGGCAATCTCTGCGTCACTTGCCGCCGGGGGCAAGAGGTCGGCAGGCGTGATCGACGCAGGTACGGTCTGGTACACAATCCTGACTTCTACGGGGACGAGGGGCTCCGATGCGAGGACGTCGATAACGCTCAACATCAGGTCTTTTGCGGAGAAGGACGCGAGCGGGCACGGGTTGAGTTGCTCCTCGACCCTCGCTGGATTCGACCCGGAAGATGCCGGGAGAAGGGCCGGAGGGGACGCGAAGAGGATGAGAGAGGCATCCGAGCCAGAGCCCGGAGCCTATCCAGTCCTGCTGAGCCCGACCGTAGCATCGAACATAGTAGAGACAGTCGGATATGCGGCGTCGGCATTCTCGGTTGACGCCGGCACGTCCTATCTAGTGGAGAAGCTCGGCAAGAAGGTCGCGACTGAGTCGTTCAACCTTACTGATCACGGGACCGTGAAGGGTGGACTCGGCGGACGGGTCTTCGACGACGAGGGAACCCGGACGAGGTCGACCCCAGTCATCCAGAACGGGATACTGAAGACCTACTTCCATAACCTCACGACCGCGAAGAAGTGGAAGACGGAGAGCACAGGAAGCGCGGGTCTGGTCACCCCCCACGGCTGGAACCACGAGGTCGGAGCGGGCGACTCATCGTATGAGGAGATGGTCAAGGAAATAAGGAGAGGAATCATTCTCACGAGCAATTGGTACACTCGGTTCAAGAACACCAGGACGGGCGAGTTCTCAACGGTGCCAAGGGACGGAGCGTACCTCGTAGAGAACGGAAAGGTGACGCGGCCTCTCAAGGGGATGCGCGCGGGCGACGACCTCTCGAGGATGTTCTCCTCGGTCCAACTCCTTTCGAAGGATAGAGAGTGGATAGAATGGTGGGAGGTCGACACGCCAACGCTCTGTCCGTGGATGCTGATAGACGGCGTCAAGATTACGAGGGCGTACGAATAGGAAGTATGCGGCCCCCGGACGTGATGGCTGCGGTCGCGGGATGGAATGTTCGTCAGGTAGTCTCCTGTGGGCGACCTAGATGCAATGCGGGACACGAAGATGGAGCTGCTCGTTGAGATACAACCAGCCAAGAAGACAATTGAGGAATCCAACGGGCCCATGGTAGTCGAGAATCCGAGGGGTCCGAAGTAGCTTGAGCCGGGGTTTCGACGTCGCGGTCATGCACGACTTCTTTGTCGATAGGCTGGTGCACACTAGGAGCATCCCCAGGCTGGCCGAGGCGGTCACCAGGAAGGCGAATCAGGGAGGAGGAGGTGTCCATGGCGTCTCGCAGCAGGATGTCCGCGGAGGCAACGCGGTCAATCTGGCGTACGCTCTCGCGCAACTGGGTCTCCGGACGCTGCTGATCACCCACAGTGATACGATCCACGAGCGGATGCTCAGGGGGCCGTTCGAAGGCCTAGACGCGGTGGTCAGGGTCAAGCCGAAGCCTCCCGGCCTCACCGTTGCACTCGAGGGAGAAGTCAACGTCATGCTGGGGCACGGAGGCGGGGCGAAGGACTTCGGGCCTGACCTCTTGGATTCGGATGACTGGGAGGCACTGAGAGGAGCTCGAGTGATCTGCTCCGTGAACTGGGCTGCGAACAAGAGCGGGACCAGGCTCCTCACCGGCCTGCGCAATAGGCTCGGGAGGGAGAAGACGATCTTCTTCGACCCAGCTGACTTCAGAGACAGGCTGCAGGAATTCATCAGCCTCCTGGCGGTCATCACGAAGAGGCGGCTAGTTGACTGGATGAGCTTGAATGAACATGAAACCCTCGAGGCTGCGCGACTTCTAGGCTTGAAGGCTGCGGGCCTAGGAGAGACGTGCGCAGTTGTCGCTGAGAGGCTTCGGGTGAGCCTTGACGTCCACACTTCGAGAGGGTCATTCTCCAGCAACGGAGGCTTGGTCATTCAGGCCCGTACTAAGAGAGTGAAGGTCCGCAGGCTGACGGGAGCGGGCGACGTGTGGAATGCCGGCTCGATCTATTGCAGGTTGAAGAACCTCAGTGATCCCGAGAGACTGAGATTCGCCAACGCAGCGGCCGAGCTCTACCTGACCGCAGACAGCCCTTCGCCCCCGAAAGTCGAGGACGTCCTCGTTGCTCTTCGCTGACTACTTCTCGAGCATTCTGGAGAAGGTCCATGAGACCGTGTTCAGGATCTCGTTGAGCCTGGCCTTCTCTCTGTAGTTCTCGACTATCAGCTTCGTGATCGCGCCGTCGCTCTCTTCGACGTCGAACCGTAGCTCCATGCCCTTCCCCAGCTTCCCCTTGGAAATGAGGTCCAGGTCTGCGGTCTTCATACCCTGCAGGATCTTGCCCAGCAGGAACGACTTGAAGGGAGGGGTCGCGGATTTCAGGGTCACGCCATCACTGGGCTCTACGGAGACGCTATCTGAAGTAACCGACGCCCTCGCTATAACCTGGTCGCCCTTGTCTCGTTTGAGCTCCCTTATTTCGGGCGCCTGCCTTGCCTCTGCCATCATCTCGTTCGCGGGTCTGAAGGTGGAGGCCCTGAGAGTCGCATCCACGTACCCGAGCGACTCCTTGAGCCTCTCTATTTCGTCCTGAAGCTCGGCTATCCTTCCTTCGAGCCAGAGCTTGAGCTCGGCAGCCTTCTTGACATCCCTCTCAGAGGAGTCCAACGGGACGTGTCTGTTTGCTGTCGCTAAAAACGTTAGTCGGTGGCGCGGATCTGGTGGCGGAGCTGCTTGAAACTGTCGGGAGACTGGCCCTTTGCCGCCAGCCGCTGCTTGTATGGCTCTAGCCTTCGATCCGGAAGCTCTTCGAGTTCCTGAGCCTGACCTTCTCCACTTTGACCGAGTCGACCCGGGCCCGCGGGGGGCCATGTTTCGCCCATTCTACGACTCGCCTCACTTTCTCTTCTTCGCCCTCGAGGAAGGCCTGGACCGAACCGTCAGCCATGTTTCTGACCCATCCCGTTACGCCACGGCTCGCGGCCAGCTCGGCCATCGAGGCCCTGAAGAAGACCCCATGCACGAGCCCTGTGATTCTCAGTATGACTGCAGTTCTGGCCAGGGTTCAATCACCTCTGTGGCCGGGGGCCTTCGCGGAACCACAACCCCCCAGTGAAGCGGATAGAGACATGACTTGCTTTCGGCAGCGCCGAGCCAATAAATACTCTGCGGAAGTCTTGAAGAAATGTCCTAGGCCCGAGTGGATCAGTGAAGCGAGGGTTGCGCGAGGTGGGCACCGCTTTTCAGAAGCCAACAAGAATGAAGTCAAAAGGACATCTCAACCGCATAGAAGATGCACGGCAGGGCCATCACCAATCCGTCTCTCCGAAGAGATATAGAGAACCCGTTCGTCATATAGAGCCATGGACGCACGCAAGGTCCTCGAGATGGGTGGCGGGACCCTCCTCATCTCTCTGCCGAAGGACTGGGCGAAGAGGAACGGAGTGAAGAAGGGGGCGACGATGGCCGTCGACGAGCTCTCGGCCAGGAAGCTGATTGTGAGGCCAATCGAGGACGTCGCCGACAAGCCGAGGGAGATCGAGGTGGAGTATCCGGGGGAGGACCTGAGCGAGGTCATGAACGATATCACAGGGGCCTATCTACTCGGATTCGACGTGATCAGAATCGTTGGCAAGAAGGTAATTTCCAGGGAAGACAGGGCCAGGCTGAAGGCAACGATAGCCCACCTGGTAGGGCTGGAGATAATGGACGAGGACTCCAAGAGGGTTGTTGTCCAGTTCCTGCTCGAGTCATCGGCAATCATTCCGGAGAAGATAGTCAGGCGGATGTCCAGCATCCTCGACGGCATGCTCAGAGACATTACAGAGGGGTTGACCAAGGGAGACGCCAAGCTCCTGGCGCTCGTGGCAGAGCGCGACGACGAGGTCGACCGGCTCTACTTCTTGCTGGTGCGGGCAATCAGGGCCGCGATAATGCGGCCGGAGATTGCCGAGAGCTACGGGCTTTCGCCCGTCGATGTTCTGGACTACCGAGTTCTTGCCAGCTTCCTCGAGAGCGTCGGAGACGCGGTGGCGGAGCTCTCGAAAAAACTGCACTATTCCCGGACTTCCAGGCAACTCTCGCGCGAACTCGCGGCGTGTGTGTCGAGGCTGAAGCAGATGAACGATCTGGCTACGCAGGCGTTCATCTCCAGGAGGCCGGGCAGGCCCCGCTCCATTAAGATGACTGTCAACGCCCTATCCCAGGAGATGAGTCGGGACCTAGGAAGGATCGCACAGCTCCCAGTCGCCCAGGGCGCCTCTGTGGCAGAGACGCTCGGTTCCCTAGAGAGGGTTAGCAAACTGTTGGTCGATGTTTCCGATCTCGCCGTAATCACTCAGCCCGTGTCCTGACAAGATCCTGCCTGAGTCCGAACAGGCGAGAGAAGGTCTCCTCTGCGACCGCCGATGCTCAGGCTCTGGTAACTTGACGGTTGATGGGTCTGATTCGTCTTCCTGTTAAGCGCGGTTGATGAGCAGCACTACTCGCAGGTCTGAGCGGCCTTGTCAGTCCCAAGATAGACTACGACATCGGTCGCGTTGGGTAGGGTGTAGAACCAGATTGTGCAAGGGTGATAGCCAACATGGAGGACTATTGCGCCCTCCCTGTATTCAGGGGGCACCGTGGAGCGGTTCACGAAGTCTTGCAGCTGAGTGTAGCTCAAAGGGGCGGAACAATAGTCGCTGTAGCTTGAAACAGTCATGTGTGTGCAAGTCTGATTACTCGATGTCGAAGTCCCAGTCAGATGGTTTGCGTTTGGCATGTTGAACAGCACTACCAACGCCACGAAGCCAATAATCACGACCGCCACTACCAACAAGGCGATGAAGGTTTTCGCAACGCCTCTCCCACAAGGCGTCATGCCACCAATGTCTCGCGGGTTGACCCTCTTACGACTTTCTGCTCGCGTCTTAACACCGACAACAATCTTCGGCGTCAACCGCTAACTTACCAGAACCGATGCTCACAACCCTTAATTACGCACGACCTTCACTTGGTATATGCCGAAGTATCTCTTTGTCACGGGCGGAGTGATGTCGGGCCTCGGCAAGGGCATCACGGCATCATCAGTAGCTAAGCTTCTGGAGTTGTCGGGTCTCGAAGTAACCTGTCTTAAGATCGACCCGTACCTGAACTTCGACGCCGGGACCATGAACCCCATCACCCACGGGGAAGTCTACGTCACTGATGACGGCGGCGAGACTGACATGGACCTGGGGACGTACGAGAGGTTCCTCAACAGGAACATGTCGAAGGCCAACAACATAACGACCGGCCAGATCTACAACAAGGTCATCGACGACGAGAGGAAGGGGAGGTTCCTTGGCAAGTCGGTCCAGATAATCCCCCACATCACGAATGAAATCAAGCGAAGGATCAGGCAGCTGGCCACCGACTCGAAGGTCGACGTTCTTCTAATCGAGTGCGGTGGGACGGTTGGAGACATCGAGAGTCTTCCGTTTCTCGAAGCGTTCAGGCAGATGAGGATGGAGGAGGGACAGTCTAGGACGCTCTTCGTTCACGTGAGCCTCGCTCCCGAACTGTCGGTGGTAGGCGAGATGAAGACCAAGCCCACCCAGCACAGCGTCCAAGAGATGCGCAGGATAGGTCTCCAGCCCGACATCATAGTCGTCAGGAGTTCGAGGGCACTTCCCAAGGAAACCAAGGAGAAGATCTCGCTCTTCACGAGCGTGCCCGTGGAGAGCGTGATATCCAACCCCGACGTGACTTCAATCTACCAGGTCCCTAGGCTTCTTGAGGAGCAGGGGGTGCTCAGGCCGATCCTTAGGCAGTTCGGGATCAAGAGGCGGCTAAGCATCAGCAGATGGAACGCGGTAGCCGCCCGGTTCCTCGACCAGTCGAAGACGGTCAGGGTCGCGATGGTAGGCAAGTACGCAAGCCTGGCTGACAGCTACGTGAGCGTCAATCAGGCGCTGATGCACGCCTGCGCAGTCAATAGAGCGAAGTCCAATATAGATTGGATCGAATCCGAGGTGATCGAGGAAGATAGTGCGAAGCTCGGGCTCTTAGACGGCTACGACGGGGTCGTCATTCCCCAGGGGTTCGGAAGCAGGGGGGTCGAGGGCAAGATCGCGGCGGCGAACCATGCCCGTGTCTCAGGAATACCCTTCCTCGGCCTTTGCTTCGGCTTCCAACTGGCTAGCGTCGCGTTTGCAAGGCACGTCCTCGGGCTCGAGAAGGCGAACACCACCGAAGTGGACCCGGAGACACCTCACCCGGTGGTCGACCTCCTGCCGGACCAGCGGGAGGTCTCCAACCTGGGGGGCACGATGAGGCTTGGAGGGCACGACATCTTCCTAAAGAAGCCAAGCAGGGCCTTCGACATCTACGGGCAGGAGAAGATACGCGAGCGGCACAGGCACAGGTTCGAGCTCAACCAGAAGTATCTGAAGAGGTTCGAGGAGGCGGGGATGCACTACGTCGCCTTCAGCGACAATGGCCGTAGGGCAGAGATTATGGAGCTCGATGGGCATCCTTTCTACATGGGGACGCAGTTCCACCCCGAGTACGTGAGCAGGCCGGAGAATCCGGAGCCAATCTACGTGGCCTTCGTTTCAGCTTGCTTGAAGGCATCAAGCGCACGAAAGAAACGCTGAAGGTTAGACCCTAGCCAGCCGCGTAGAGTTCAGCGATATGCAGCGCCTGTCGGGCGACCTCTCTCGCGCCAGCGCCGAAAATGTAGACGTTCGGCTCGACGCCTTCGCCGCCTGAGTCTATGACCGCATCAAATCGCTCTTGCGACGCAAGCATTGCCCGCGCAAGCGCTCGCAACGTTGGGTCTTCCCCGGTTGTGGTCTGATATCCCCCCACGGTGATCGTTCTGAGGTGGAGCCGCCTCAGGATTCGGTTCATCTTGCCATCATACCTCAAATTGATGCACGAACGGAAGTCGGGGCGCCTTTTCCTGACGAGGAGCAAGACCCTGGCCATGTGCCTGGAGGCGCCGCACTCAGGTGCCTGCAGAGACCTTGCCATGTTCCTGACCCGGACGATTCTTCCCGGGACGGCGACGACGTCACCTGGCTCTCCAGATTCTCCTGCGACACAGGCGATGTTGACCGAGACCTCCGGCATCGCAGACGCGAAACTTGACGATGACTCGATCAGCCTCACTGCCTGAGCCACCTCATCGACAACTGCCGCATTCCTGTCGGCTTTCCTGCCGTAGGCCTTCATGCAGACATCGCACTGGGCGAGCGACGGGTACATCCTCCTGTGGAGGTCGCAGACCGAGCCGCGGCCTAGCAAATCCGACCAGATTGTGCGAATTGTCTCAACGGCGTCGACAGGGTTCCTCTTGACCTCCTCGGAGAGCAAGGCAGCGTATGTGTCGGCGTCTTCCCTGTTCACTGACATGGATGCCATCACAGAGTAAGGTCTCTGCCCTTCTGAAGACAAATAGTGACTGACTGACGCTTGAGTGATACCCAGCAATGATGAGATCTTCGTCTGGGAGAATCCTTCACGGTGCAACGACCTTGCCACCAGCTGCCGGAGCGGCGGGAGGAAATAGTCCGTCATGACCTCGTCGGGAGGTTGCATGACATAAGTCGGTTATTTACTCGTTTATAAACGCCCAGAGAGTCCGCGCCGATATGGGCGGCGCGGGCGAGAAGAGAAGCGGCTTAAGCATTCGCGTCCTTGCAGAAGCCATTGTCATGGTGGCTCTTTCTAGCGTCCTTTTCATGGTGAAGATATTCACCTTCCCCCAAGGGGGAGAAATCACGTTGGGCTCAATGGCCCCAATCATTCTTCTATCCCTGCGGAGGGGACCCAAAGTAGGGGTTTTTGCCGGAGTTGTCTTCGGAATGATTGTGTTGGATCTTGAACCCTTCATATGGAACGTGCCTTGGCAGGTGCTCCTCGATTATCCGCTGGCCTTCGGAGCACTTGGGCTGTCAGGGCTCGTGAGCTACTGGCCGGGGAAAAGGGAAGGAGCATCCTCCTTGAAATCAAGGTCGCTCCTGGTTCCGTTGCTCGGTCCAGTCATCGGGATAGGTGGGAGGTTCATCTGCCATTTCGCTTCTGGAATCATTTTCTTCTCGTCGGAGGCCCCCGCGGGAGAGAGCCCAGCGCTGTACTCAGCACTGTACAACGGAGCGTTTCTACTTCCTGAGTTCGTCATTACGGAGTTCATCCTGTTCCTGTTGTTGCAGAGGAACATCCTGAACGTATTCCGTTGAATGGGGATGTTCTTGCACGTGGAGTCCGGGGCTAGTCGCGGCAAGATCATCTATGGAAAGGCGGGCAGGGAGCTCCTCGAAGGGGTCGTCTACCGGAATCTCGGTGTCAAGAGATCGGAGGTCATCAAGGGTCCGGGACGGGGGATGGACAACGCTGTGATCGGGCTCGGTAGGAAGAAAGTCATGATTCTGACGGTCGATCCGGTCTCTGTCATCCCATCGCTCGGGATGGAGTTGTCGGGTTGGCTGAGCGTCCATCTAATCGCGTCGGACTACACCACATCGGGCTTGAGACCCGAGTACGCGACCTTCAGCTTCAACTTCCCACCTGAGTTGGGCGACGCCCAGCGCGAAGACTACGTACGGTCGATTGGGGAGGAGTGCCGCAGGCTGGGGATCACGATCGCCGCCGGACACACCGGGAGCTATCCTGGGGCAGGGTTCACGATTGTCGGGGCGGGATCGATGTTCGGGTTCGGGCGCAGAGGAGGCTTCGTCGATCCTTCGATGGCAAGACCAGGCGACGCGATTCTGATGACCAAACAGGCGGGCATCGAGGCAACCGCCTCGCTGGCGCTCTCATTTCCACGCTATGCGGAAGGGAAGGTGGGCCGCCTGAGGGCATCGCGTGCGAAGAAGTTCATCAGATCGTGTTCGACCGTGACCGACGCCCTCACTGCTGCGAGAATCGGCCTTGGCAGAGGCGGAATAACATCGATGCACGACGCTACCGAAGGAGGCGTCCTTGGAGGCCTTGAAGAGATGGCATACGCTTCGGAAACCGCGTTCCATGTAGACGAAGGTAGGATCAGCGTTTCAGAAGAGGTCGCCGCGGTCTGTGGAGCATTTGGTCTCGACCCCCTCGAGTCCCTCAGCGAAGGGACGCTCATAGTGACGTGCAACCCGGACAGGCTCGACGATGTGAAAGATGAATTCGCAGGATCAGGGATACCAATCCAGGAGATCGGGTCTGTCAAAGACGGGGTGGGGCTCTGGGTCACCAAGGGTGGCGGACGCTCGAAGAGAATCAAGCCTGGAGTGGACAGATACTGGGCTGTCTACGGGGACTCGATACGCGCGCGCCTGAGATAGCAGAATCGAGCCGGACAAATGGATTCGTCAGGACATCCTTGGTGAAAACGAACCAGAATTTCGAAACCACGCGGCCTGTGTCGACCCTGTGTGCGGGACCAGCCTCCTCGGGCCTCAAGCGGGACCCAACCGACCCCCCCTCTCGTTTATCACTGCGCGGAAGGAAGCCGGAGGCTAGACCATGTCGACAACTGAGCGGGCGGCCCGCGTCCTGAAGTCGCTGAAGGACGAAGAGTGGAGGACGCTGGCTGGGCTGGAAGAGGCAGCCACCGGACATGGGACGGCTGACATCGGCAGGCTTGCGCGGATGAGCCGGCTCCCTCCTGAGCGGGTGCGGTTCGCAGTCGGACAGCTCGAGAAGAGGGAGTTGGTGAGCCGGCGGGGGTCTGGATACGCCCTGACGAAGGAAGCGGTCGAGGCCATGGCGCTCAGAGATTACGTGAAGAGGGACCTGATCTTCGCTTTGGGTGCGGTCATTGCGAAGGGCAAGGAGTCGGACGTCTACGAGACGCTCACGGAGGAGGGTTCGCCGCTCGCCCTGAAGTTCTACAAGCTCGGAAGGACGAGCTTCACCAGGGTGAGGAAGAAGAGGTTCAAAGAAGGCGCCGAGATGCGGAGTTGGATGACGGCTAACTACGAGGCCGCAAAGAGGGAGTACACAGCACTGAAGAAGCTCGAGGGCTTGTCTCCCGTCTTCCCCAAGGCGATTGCCTTCAATAGGAGCACCGTTCTGCTGGAGGAGCTGTCAGGTGTCAGGCTTTCGCAGAGACCGGAGCTTGAGGACCCTGAGGCGGCGGCACGCACCGTCATCGAATCGATCAGGAAGGCGTTCCTCAAGGCCGGGCTGGTCAACGCCGACCTCAGCGAGTATAACATCCTCACCACCGGAGCTGCGCTGTGGCTGATAGACTGGCCCCAGGCGGTCGGAGTGAATCATCCCAACTGCAGAGAGTTGCTCGAACACGACGTGACGGCCGTCGCCAAGTTCTTCCGGAAAGCCTACGGGGTTGAGCTTGACGAGAAGAAGGCGCTCCTCTTCGCGACCGGCGAGGAAGAGAGCCTAGAATAGCTCAGACTTCTGTAGGATTGACCTCGTGAACTCACAGAGCCCTAGAGCCGAATCTCCTCCGCATAGAGGGACCGCTGCAGCGTGCAGGAGCTTCCCTAGATCCGATCCTCGATCTGGATGTAGAGGACATTGTTGCCCCTAATCACGACCTTCCCGTAGTTGGCCTTCTTCGCACCATTCTCCAACTCCTCTGCATCCATCAGGATGACGTTCATGTACGAGTCGACGTTGGACATCTTTCCTCTGTACTCGAGTGCGTTCTTGAGCGTAACCGAGACCTGCTTGTTGGTCGCCTTCTGGAGGACGCTTAGTGGGCGCTTGGCCTGAGGAGGGGGCTGAGAATTCATTCGGGCTTTTGCTCGGGGCGCCGTGTCAGAGTTAAAAAGACATCGGTATTGAAACGACAGCGAAGACAGGTCGTTGGACGGCAGATGACTCCAGAATTGACGGGAACGGATGTGGTGAAGCGGACAGCCTCTTTTCCGACGCTCAGTTCAGGGTCGGTGACCCTAGACGGACTCCTCGAGGGCGGTTATCGAGGGGGCCGCGTGATCGAAATGCACGGGAGGAGCAACGCAGGGAAGACGCAGCTGGCCATGCAGGCAGTCCTTTGTGCCGCACGGAAGGGCAAGAAGTCGCTCTTCGTCGACACCGAAGGCACCTTCAGACCTGAAAGGCTCGTAGGGATGGCGGAGGCCCGGGGATGGGACCCCGCCGGTCTCCTTGAGAGGATCGTGTACCTGAGGACCGATTCGTTCGTCGAACAGACAGAGGCCGTTACCAAGATGAACGCAAGGGAGGGGACTGCAGCTTGTTCGCTGGTCGTCGTCGACACGCTGACTAGGAACTTCACGATCGCCCTGCCAGGCAGGTCGAACCTCGCCGAGAGGCAGGGAGCCCTCGACCTGTATCTGAGCGAGACTGCCAGGGATGCCTACCTCAACGGGAGAGCATACCTCCTGACCAACCGGGTGACATTCGGACCGTCGCACGATGTCGCGATCGGAGGCAGGACAGTGGAACAGATGGTCTACGCGACGATTCTGTTGGAGAGGGACGGAGACTCCGTAAGGGCGACCAAGTTGTCCACGGGCCAAAGCGTACTCGCCTCTCTGAGCAGGACAGGTCTGAACTAGGTCGGACCTGACGCCTCGACAGATTCCTACGGCCGGGCGGCCGTTCTCACGACTGCCCCTCAGTGCGCGCGCGCTGTCATGCTTGACTCGAACATAGGCTTCCTTCAGTTACGGGAAGGAGTCCTCCCACCAGCGGGAACGAAGTGAACGTCCGAGATGAGGTAGCGTGGGGACTTGTTGAACTCCGCTTTCACCTTCATACCGATGTAGATGTCCTTCTCATCTATTCCTACCAGCCTCGACAGTAGCAGGGTATCTACTTCGTCAAACTCCACCAAGGCCAAGTTGAACGGTGTCTCTTTGAGGAACTCTTCGCTGCCGTAGTAGCAAGTGGTCCACGAGTGGACCCTTCCTTGGAGTGGAAGCCTGATCCATTTCGTTTCGCTTCCGCAATTCATGCAGTGGCTTCGGGGTGTGGCGTACTTGTAGTGGCAGCTCTTGCACTCGCTTCCGAGAAGCTTCCCCTCCGCCAGCCCGAGGAAGAACTTCGAATCCTGGGCGTAGCTGTGGATGTACTTGATGTTGTAAGGCGAAAGGACAACCAAATCCTTGGTTCCCACTGGGTTCGTGTAGATGGCTGCCCCAGTCTTCTTCACCTCCTCCATGACGTCCCTGAACTTCGCGAACTTCTTGGGCCCTGCCAACTCAGACCCTCTCCAAAATGCTCACGGTGACTGAGCTCCCTGTACCTGCATGTGAGTGTATCAGTCCGCGCTTAGCTCCCTTCACTTGCAGCTTGTTGTTCCCGAAGTGCTTCGCAATGGAGTTCTGGAGCTGCCAGAAAGCGAACACCCCCTGCATTATCCCGGTCGCGCCCACCGGGTGCCCGCAGGCGATGAGGCCCCCCGATGGATTCACCGGGATGGTTCCTCTGTGAGGGAGCTTGAACCCGTAGTCGATGTTGTTCAGGAAGGGGTATCCTTGGTCGACGAAGTCGTATCCCTCGCCGTACCTGCATAGGCCGATATCTTCGTAGGTCTGTATCTCGGAGCTTGCGTAGGCATCGTGCAGCTCCACGAAACTCAGCTCCTCGGAAGGGTCACCTATCCCCGCGTTCTTGTAGGCTTCCAAGGCGGCGGTCCTCCCGGCCCTGAAGGAATGCACTCCTGGGTACTCGAGGTCAGAGTAGTATTCCTTGGTCTCCCAACTGAACAGAGGGACCTTCCCGTGGGGCCTGTCGGCCAACCTCATCGTGTCCGTGCCGCAACCGACGCCTTTGATCAGCACCGGATGGTCGGTGTACTTGAATGCGGCGTTCTCCGACGCGAGGATCATGACGGCAGCGCCGTCGCTCATCGCACAGATGGACGGCCGGTTCAGTGGGTGGGCAATCATCTCTCCGCCGAGTGCCCCCTCCATCGTCTGCCTTTCCGGATATTGGGCGTACGGGTTGTGCATGGCGTTGATGTGGTTCTTCACCGACACCATGGCCATCACCCTCCTCGCTTCTTCGATCGCCGCCCTCTGCGCCTTCCTCTCGTCCTTGATCTTCCCGTACTTCCTCTTCCTCAGAAACTCGTAAATGTGACGCTGGACCATCAGGGCGTAGTAGCCCGTATAGAACCCCCCGACCGGGTAGTCGAAGTTGGTGTCCGACGCGAGCGCGATGAACTCGTTCCCCTTCCAGGTCTCGACGCTAGACATAGTCTCAAAGCCGGCGACCAGGCACACGTCGTTCCTCCCGCTGGCGATGGCCTCCCATCCGGCCTGGATGGCCTGTCCCCCCGTGGCGCCCATCGAGGCGGCTTTCAGTTGCCTGGCGAAGTGGTCCGAGAAGTAGCAGATTCTGCTGCTCTCTATGTCTGAGGGCTTGAGCTTGGGCAGGTCCTTCATGGCGTAGTCGTAGGCCCTCTTGACCATCAGCCGGAAGTCCATCTCGGGGTGGGCCTTTGCGAACTTTGTAACCCCTCCAGAGACGACGTAGACCTTTCTTTGGCCCGGCAACGGGCCAGCGGGAATTTGGCCTGTATTAATCTCCTTCCACCAGTTCTGCTCTGCCCGGAACCGCTATCGTAGTGTCGGTTTCACACGCGCGCACTGACTGACACGCAGGACATTTCGTAATTCATCTGAACTGGAAGACAGAGGTACCATCGGGGGCAGACGAATTGGTCGAGAGGTCACGGCAGAGTCAAACCGTGGCGAACCTGTCAGACAGCGTAAACGAGTTAACTCAATGGTCTATCTGGCTAGGTCGGATGCTTTAGGAAGGCTAAATACCAGCTGACAGCCGTGCTGACGAGTAAGACCGTGCACGAAGGCGTTTCATCGGTCCTGGAATCTCTCAGGAACTCCGACTTGGAGGGCGCGAAAAGGATGCTCGACGCTCTCTCGCCAGAGGTCAAGAGCGAAAGAGAAAGAGGCAGCCTGTTTGCAGCTGCCGGAATCTATGCCAGCATATCAAAGGGTAAGGAAGGGACGCTCCAGTCGTGGGGTCAGGACAGGATAGCCAGGGCCGCAAAGTCCGTAGAGTCGAGTCAGATGGCCGACGATTTCGACAGAGGATACGCCGAAACTCTGTTGGACTACGCGAAGCTTATGCAGGGATTAGCGTAAAGAGCAGAATCCACGTAAACAAGAAAGTCAGTACGTAACCCCCTACTCCCGTGCTGTAGAGTTTCCCGAGGTTCTCACGCGCCGCTTCCTTGAACCAGAGATACCGCGCGAGGTAGTAGGATGCGAGATAGAAGATGACCCCAATCAGCAACCCGTCGATGTAGTCACCAGGGACAAAGACCCGGTCTGCCGCCATCCCACCGAGCACACCCAAACCGATTCTCAGCCAATATAGCTTATCAAATGGCAGCGGGGCCGTAGCCTTTGTGACAGAACTCGCTGGCTTCGAGGTCTTGGCGCTCATCAAGGAGATTGGTTCGACGCTGCGAGGTACCTACGTTAATAACATTTACACGCTAGGAGACGCCCAGCTGCTCCGCTTCAGGAAGCCAGGAGGCGAAGACGTGTGGCTGGTCGCCTCACCCAGTCTCGGGGTCTGGATTTCGGAAAGGGTGTCCGAGAGAGCCGAGACCACAGACTTCACTTCGAGGCTGAGGGGCGAGCTGGAAAGGGCGCGATTTGCAGGGGCCTCCCAAGTCGACCTAGACCGGGTCTTCGAACTGGACTTCGGGGAAGGCGAATCGACCAAGAGACTGATAGTCGAATTGATGCCCCCCGGAAACATCATCCTCGTGGATGGGAACGGGACAATCCTGCTGTTGAAGAATGAAGTCAAGTCGACGTCACGGAGACTCGTCAGAGGAATGGCATACTCCGCACCGGCTCAGAGGAGGCTAAGCCCCTCGGCCGTCGGACCGAAGGATGTGCTCGAGATGGCGAAGGCAGAGAAGACCGTCGGCAAGGCAATCGGGAAGCACGTGTCGCTGCCTAGGAAGTACGTCACCGAAGCCCTGACGAGGCTCTCTCTCGACGCAGAGGCGGCCAGCTCGCAGCTCGAGGGGAGGGAGGCAGAGGTCACGGGCGTCCTGAGGGAGATGCTGGAAGAAGCGCAAGAGAGACCCCACCCTTGCGTGTGCGAGACGGAGGACGGAGACGAAATCTTCGTGGTCCCTCCCAAGAGGCTGAAGGTGAAGAGAGAGTCGCAGACGGTCTCGTCCCTCTGCGATGATATCCTCCTTCAAGAGGTGATTGAAGGGGCCGCTCCGACTGACAGACGAGAGGACAGGGAACGCCGAGAACTCGAGGCAACCATATCGAACCTGAAGTCCGAGGAGACATCCCTGCTTCGGGAGGCGTCGAGGCTCCGTTCTCTCGCTGCTGAGGCGGCCCGGGCTGCTTCGGCAGCCGATGCCAACAAGATCGTACTCAACGGAGGACTGAAACCGAGGGTCGACCCGGCGTCCCCAGCCGCGGCGGCTTCGCTGCTCTACGACGGGGCGAAGAAGGCGGAAGATAGGGTCGTGGACATCAGGGAGACTGTGGCCCGCCTCTCTAGGAGAATCCCCATTGTCAACGCCGAAGGAAGGCATGCGACCAAGAGGCTCGCGAGGAGGAAGCAGGAATGGTATGAGAAGTTCAGATGGTTCTTCACTAGCAGGGGAAGGCTCGCGCTCGGAGGGAGAGACGCCCATTCAAACGCAACGCTCGTGAGGAGGCATCTCCAGGAGGGCGACGTGGTCTACCATGCAGACCTCTTCGGCTCCCCCTTCTTTGTGCTCAAGGGGGGGAAAGAGCAGACAGAAACCGAGGTCGGCGAAATGGCACAGGCCACAGTTGCCTTCAGCAGTGCCTGGAAGACGGGACTGGGTTCCGCGGACGCGTACTGGGTCAACAGCGACCAGGTGTCAGCTTCGGCACCGAGTGGCGAGTTCCTGTCGGCCTGGACCGGGAGGGCAGAGTGGTGTCCGGACCCGAGAGCGCCATCAAGACCGTGGCAGTGTCGTATGTCGTGGTCCGGCCGCAAAAGGAGAAGAGCTCGGATACGGCGAAGAGGATCCTGAGGGACCTGGGAGGCCCCGAGGACGAAGCCAAGGCGCGAGTCTCTGTCGACGAGGTACTGAGGATGCTCCCCGCCGGAGGGGGCAAGGTGCTGCGGAAGCACTCCTCCCCAACGGGACCCGCAGAACCCAGAAACGCGTAAAAACGCACCAGGGGGCGGACTGCCTGCATGGCGGTGGTTCCTACCAGGGAACTCCTGATGCCGGGTTACGCGTACGACGTGATGTACGTCCTCTTCTTCATCAGCTTCGTAGTCATGTTCTACGGGCTCTACCGCCATCTAAGGCGGTACAAAATCGGGCTCCGACAGTTCCTCCGCCTGGTGTCCAGGGATTTCGGCACCAAGCTGAAGAGGTTCCTGAAGTTCGGCTTAGGGCAACGGAAAGTCATCAACGAGGAATCGGGCGGGATAATGCACGGGGCCCTCTTCTTCGGTTTCCTCATGCTCCTGGCGTACACGACCCTGATCTTCATCCAAGATGACTTCCTTCTGAGACTCTTCGGCAT
>JBEKJV010000020.1:0-30436 GCA_050011055.1 Nitrososphaerales archaeon
GTCCCTCAGGGGTTCGTGGGTTCGAATCCCACCCCCCGCACTTTGTTGTGTGCGGAGGTTCCTTCACCCCTCTCTCTGTACGCTCTAACTGCAATTCCCGTAGGAGTTTATGTGGCAGATCGCATTTTCACGAACCACGCTATCATCTTTGAACTTGGAGATGCTGTTGACCGGTTCTGGAAGGTCCACTTCAGCATCCCTGAGAATCTACCCATCTTCTAGCGCGAGGGAACCTGAGGCGGGCATACCTGGCGTGCGTGCCGAAGCTCAGCGTCTAACCGCACCAACGGCCAGCCGACGGGTTAGCAGCTTACCGGTCGTCTTCGGCCGGGTTGGGTTTGGCTTCGTGACCTAAAGGTCGACATAAAGGTACAGAAATAGATGAATGATTGACAACACGTCTCGGTCATCAGCTAGCTTCAAACGATGTCGCTTGAGCTTTTCGGTTGTTGCACAGATAACGTCGCATGGCGTTGGGGATTATCCTTAAATCACAAGACTTGCTAGTAATTTATATGAAAAAAATGTTGAGCGCAGGAATAATCGCGATATTTGCCATCTTAGTCCTCGGCTTCGCAGTTCCATCGTTTGCCGCACAGCCTCAAGGCCAGAGTCCTCAAACGCCTTGCACGCAGCAGTCATCGAATCAGCAGACCAGTTCCGATGGTTCGATGTTCGTCCAAGCAAGTGCTCTATACAATACGTGTACACACTCTGACGGAGGAAACAGTGTTTGGGAGGTCTCCTCCGGAGGAACGACACGGTACTTGGTGCAGACCTATGCTTGCAACAGCCCTGTTTGGAGTGGGTATGCGAACGACACGATGAGCGGTTGCTTATCTGCGTCGGGTACGACAACTTACGGAACCGCAAACTACGCTAGTGGAACTCAATATCAACATTCATACCCCGCTAATGTGGGACCGGTCACTGTCCAAACGAATGGTTGGAGTGGTAACGGCGCTCCGAGTAGCAGCAACGAAGCCACCGTACTAGCGTCAGCACCGCCGTAAGGGATGGCTCCAATGAGCGGAGTGGTAGCCATCTCCCTTTCCTTTATCTTGTTATTTGGCAATTCGGTTCCCTTCATCGTGACCGTGAACCAGTCAGACTTTCCTTGGTTAAAGTCAGGCGCCTACGCAGAGTATTCGTCTCTCGGCATCACAGGTTCACCGGGGTTCGTCCTCCCCAATGGAACTTTCTTGCGCTCCTTTGGGACAGGGTGCCCGTGTTGGGCGAATGCTACGCTCTTGTGGGATGTGAAACAGCGGGTGGGAGACTCTGTTTTTCTAATCGTGAATTACAGCATACGGGGACAAGAGCGCACTCCAAACAGTGTGGCATCGATTCCATTCAACTTTATGACTTCGTTGGATATGAAGATAGATGTCCCAACCGGAATGGCGTACAGCGATAACAAATCCGAAGGGATAATCGGATTCTGGTCTGTCCCTCTTCCCTCGGTCGGCGAGAGAATAACTTTCGGCACCACTTTCATAGAAGGTCAAGCGCACAATGTAAGTGCTGTCTTGGGTGCCGACGGCGTATGCGACAATTGTGGTCTGCCTGGGACACCCATTGTCAATGGCGTTCAATTCACGGGAACACTGCCCCAATACTATCTGCCTAATTCCGTCTTTGCTGCGCCGTTGACTGGTGTGTTTCTAGGAATGAACTACACAAACCAAGTACCCGCCGGGTACCCACAATACTCGCCCCTTGAACCAAGCGGCGGCTACGATTACTACAACGGGCTGGCGATAACGTTCACCATTCCGGAATACTCTTCGGCCAGGAGTGTCTGCGATTTGGATGGTAACACAACAACGAATTGCCGTATCGCAACCTATTCGACGACCTTAGGTGACTACTTGCGGAGTTACTCCGGATCACTCTACCTCATTTCGACTAACATAGACCTGCTTCCCGTGTCTGGTGGCTCCCAATTACCATTGGGCTCGGAGACCATCGTTAGCGTGTTAGTGGTGGCGGCCGTGGCGGCCCTTTCAATAATCTATTATCAACATCATAGACGTAAGGCTCTTGCCTACCGTGGTCGAGGAGTTCAATAAGACCAAGTTGCTGGACTATTACCGCTAGGAGGGTCAATCACCTCGAGGATAGCGTTCAGCGGAGTCGAAAAGCGCTTCGGGAGCACCCTTGCCCTCGACGGAGCGACAGCGAGTTTTGAGGGCAGGGTATGCCTCATCCTTGGTCGGAACGGTTCGGGAAAGACTACTCTGATAAACTCGCTCGTAGGGCTGACATACCCAGAAGCAGGAATACTCAGGATAGACGGCGATGAATTTGATGCTAGTCGCCATAAGCGGTGGCGTGAAGGCGTAGCTAGAGTTCGAAAAAGCATCGGGTTCTCTGGCGATAAATTGGGCATGCCAACCAGCTTTACCGGGAAGGAACTCCTAGAATGGACGGCAAGGATGGGGTCTGCAAGGCCTGACAATCACTGGATTCTGACACTTGAGAAGGAACTTCACATGACAGACTACGTAGAGAAGAGCTTGGCTGGCTATTCGAGTGGAATGGTTCAGAAGATCAGCTTAGGGGTCTCCTTGGTCAACAGACCGACGCTGGTGTTCTGGGACGAACCGACTTCGAACATGGATGCAGGCGGCCGAAAGGAGGTCGCTGGCTTGGTCAAGCGTCTCTCAGATGAGGGTACTTCTTTTGTCATCGCCTCACACGTCCCTGCAGAGTTCGAGTCACTTGTTGACTGGATGGGGGTGATGGCATCTGGTCGCTTCATCGCAAGCGGCAGACTGCCCGATTTTGTGCAGCAATCCAACGAGTTTGAGGCCGTCGCCCCCGAACCATACCGTCTTGCTTCTAGGATGGCCGACGAAGGAATTTGCAGCGAGGCACGAATCACCGGCGATAGAGTAGTATTCGTGTCAATTGTTGCGACACAGGATGCTCTCAGTTCGTCTGACTCTTTGGGTAAGGCCACCGGCTGTAGAGTGTCGAGTCTCAGAAAGTCGCCGAAGCCGATATCGAGAATCTACGAGGAGTCTATCGGTACAGCGGGGTAGCACAGATGGGCAAGTTCTCCGGAATTATGAAATGGACCTTTCAGAACGACATGCTGCCGCCCTTCGTAGAAGTCATACTTTTCCTCCTAGTCTACTTGGCCACGTCAAGTTATGTTCTCGAAGTACAAAGTACATTGACGATGTGCTATTCGTTGAGTTGGAACCTAATCTATGTAATAATCTTCCTTGTAGCAATCTCAGCAGTTAGGGCCTTCTCTATAGCCACCGAGAGGGGCGAAATCTCCCGACAGCTGATGTCTGGTTACACTTCGCGGGCTCGTTTTATTCTCGCCAAGTTCCTCTCCCTCTATGCCCTTACGGTGGTCTTGCTTCTGGTGGTGGACGTAGTTGCATTGTTCGTCTACATGGGCTACTTCTTCAGCCCTTCAGTCTACATAAGCCTAGGAACGGCTAGTCTGGCGAATTGGGGCATCTCTATCATGGAACAATTACTCTTACTCTTCTTCTTGGACTCTTTGGCTATGGCGCTGTCGTTGTTGACCAAGTCTACAACTATCTCACTGCTGCTGTTCTTGGTCATCACCCTGCTCGGCGTGAACCTGTACAGGGCTGGGGTGCCCGGTTGGGCCGTCAACCTTCAGCTGGGGTATGGGGACTACAACATAGTCAACAGCATTACATCTTACCTATTCTACATAACCTATGAACCAAACAACACTGCCATGGCGACACAATTAGCGCCCGGTGTATCGGTCTATGTTGGAATCATCTACAGGTTGCTTGGCGGGTCAATTCTATTTTTGATTTCGCTCTTCAGATTCGGTACGATGGACTTTGACTGACGATTTGCTATGACCACTGAAAAGAGGATTGCATGGCTGGTCGTTGTAATCGGCCTGGCCTTGATGACGTCGTCACTTCTCATACCCTTCCGGAATGAAGAAGGGTATCTTCCCGTTAACACACCTCAGCTAGACTTCTTTCTGCCCGCATCCACATCACTGACCTTAGCCTCCTTCAACGGTTCGGCAAAGCTGGTCATATCTCCCGTCGATTCCAGCCTTAACCCAGGAGTTCCGATCGTGAATATCACAGTCCACCCCAAAGAATCGGTATCATTCGACGTCCCGGCCCGAGGGTTCTATCAGATTGTTCTTGTCGGACCACCAGGTAGCACACAAAACATTTCGTATCTTCTCTTTCAGAGTGGAATCCCTCTCGACATTCTCTCCGCGGGGATTTTCCTAGTAATCGTCGGAGGTTCCGCTGAAGCGTACTTGCGCCTCAAATCAGTTCGAAGGTGAGCCGCGTCTTCTTGAGGTCTTGAGACAACCCCTTCGTCCTTCCGCGCGCGCTGTCCCTGTACTTCAGGTGCTCGTAGAAGATTCCCCCGTAGAATCCTCTCTTCCTCAACGCCCTACAGACTTGAAGAATAGCTATTCGCTCTGCCTCATTCTTCGAGCGGTTCGCCTCTGGTTCATACTGGATGCACGAGACTTCGATTAGACTCATCAGGAGGTACCCACGCCCTCGCGTTCGGCCTAATCTGCGTTTGGCTCGATCCGTTCGTGTTCGGCGTAGTCGCACACCAGCGCTTCTTTCACCTTCTCCTGGTAGTTAACAAGATGCGACTCAAGTCTTTCGATTTTTTCCAACAGGTTCTTGATTAGTGACTCAGTTGTCACATCTTCATTCTTCTGTGGCAAGGTTCAGGATTCAACCTCCAGACTGACAACGAACGGGAGACGTTTATGGATAGCCCTTCCAAAACGCGGAAAAACGCGGAAAAACACTGACAAACGCTGACAACGGCTGACATTTGATTTTGAGGAAGAATTCGGCGAAAAGTAGTCGATTGAAGGCCGAACTCTAGGCGATTCCCACCTTACCGAAGCATTTTTTCCCCCAAAATCAGCGTTTGTCCGTTCTTCCGTTTCCCTCTCACAAGCAGAAAGTGGAGGGTCTTCGCGGGTCTATTTCCTTCTTCCAGGGTCCTTTTTGATGACTTTTGCTTCCAGCATCACTTTTCCCCCAAAATCGGCATTATCGAGGTATCAATACGCGGGTCGTTTTTGTCAGGCGCCAGGGTCTGGAGGATTGAGACCTAGGCTTTTCTTTTCGCTATCATCTGACCAAGAAGCTTGACCTGCTCCTTGATCTCCTGTACCTCTTTCCTTAGAGTTAGGTTCTCCCTTTCTAGCTCTCCGATTTTCTCGTTCTTCTCCTTATTCGAGACCTCCAGCTTCCCCTTCAGCTCGAATGTCTCTGAAACTGTCAAGTATGGAACCGACTTGACATATTCGCTGGCCAAATATTCGTCAGTGGGCTTGTAGTAGTTCGAGAGATGACCTTTCAAGCGTTCAACGTCTTCAGCCCGTAAGATTCTCTTGGCGTTGGTCTCGAAGAACTTCCTGAACCCGTGAACCGCCTTGAACTCTTGGACTCTTTTGTGTTCCGTCCTCATGCCTATCTCCCAGAGAAGCTTGATGACGAGATTCTTGATAGTCTGTGAGCTTACGGGCTTGTCAGAGGGTACCCTTTCGTGCCCAATTAGGTATGTCTCGGGAATGAGGTTATCGCCTTGGTTTTTTCTCCTCTCCCAGTATTCCATAAGCGTGCGATAGGCCTCCGGCGTGATGAACGTGGTATACTGCTCCGGTTCGCCCCGATAGACGGTAATCTTCGCGAACTCCTGACTTCCGACCTTGACCGGGGTTACGTCCCTCCATTTCAGAAAATCGAAGGCCCCAACCCTCATGCCGCTAGCGATGAGCAAGAGGACAATCGCCTTCATCCTAAGGTCACAGTTGGCTAGTATCTCCCTCGCCTCTTCGACGGTGGGAGCCCTGTCCTGACCCACCTTCCGAGCGTGGGGCATTATTCGGGAAATCTTCTCCCAGTTGATCCCGCTCTCAACGTCATTCATTAGGAGGAAGGCCTTCACCGCTTCCTTCAGCCCTCGAATAGTCGAGCCGCTTACTTCGCCTCTCCGTTGCGAGATGTACTTGAGGAGGAGTTTTTCGGCCTCTTTGGGGCGAGTCTGCGCGAGCTCCAAGAATTGATCAGGAGTCAGGTTGAACATGCCTAGAAACTGTCTTAGCTTCTTCAGGTAGGTTTCTTTGGTCGCGTCCGATTTGAACCCCAAGACGTAGGCCTCTATTGAGTTTCCCGTTAGGGCGTTCATAAGTGTTTGAGCCTATGGTTGTGGGCTATTTATCATCCCACCCCCCGCACTACATTTCATGGCCAGCTAGGGGAGTCGATTCCTTCGACGGTCAGACTCAAGGAGTTTCATTCCACGGAAATGGGATCAATTCGGAAAGCTTGACCTTCTTCGAATCTCGTAGGCTCTCGCCGACCTGAAGAATCACATACGGGTCTCCAAACGCTCTGACGAAGTCTCTGCACTTCCCGCACGGTGGCAGAATTGCGTATCTGTTCCTTCCTTTGTCAGTAACTGCCACGATCGTCTTAACCTTCCTTTCGCCGCTAGAAACCATTGTCCCGATGGCAGAATACTCGGCGCACGCGCCAAGAGGCGCTGTCTCCAAGTCTATGCAAAGCCCGAAAAACTCCGTCCCCCTACTAGTGCGCAACCCAGCGGCTACACCTGAAATCTCGGACGACCGTTTCTTCAGGTGAAGTCTAGTCTTCTCAACCAGAGACTTATCGCTCTCGTCAAGTTCGATGAGTCGCATGACTGCCCAATATCACGTGGGAGTCTGGCGAGATAAGACCGTTTCCGCCCAGCATGCTGGGTAGTATTCCCACCTCCGCACCAAACATTGCCTGAGGGAACCAACAGACCACGAATCAGGATGGGATTTGAACCTTAGACAGCCCGACGCAGCAAGTGCGATTACGATGGAGGGAAGGATAACGCCTATGGTTGACAGAGAAGATTCTGTGAGGTAATGGGCTCGACGAATTCTCTTGAATGCCCTCGCCCATCTTGTTCTCTCCTTCCTGCACAGGAGCAATAAACTCATGCGTGAACTACGACTGCGGCCGAAGCTGCAGTCCTTCCCTGAAAGCCTTGATGTTGATTTCAGTGTGCTTCTCCGCAAGACTCTCACAGATGGCCTTCTCGACGGATTCGCTGGTGACGACGTTTGTGATCCGTGTGAGTGCTCCAAGCATTACCATGTTGGCGTAGAATCCATTCCCCAGCTTCTTCTTCGTTGTCTCTGTGATAGGTAGCATGTAGATGACCGCCTTGGTTTCAGGCACGTGGGTTACGTTCGAGCTGTCTACGATTAGCCTCCCGGTCTCCTTCAAACCCTTCACAAGTGAATTGGCCGCCTCTTGGCTCATGGTCACCAATAGGTCAAGATCCCTGACGGCAGGGAATCCAATCTTCCCGTCCGAGATTATCACTTCGCTCTTGGTCAGGCTACCTCTTGCCTCAGCGCCATAGGCCTGGGTCTGCAGGACGTTCTTGCCATCGAGAACGGCTGCCTCTCCGAGTATTCGCGCGGCAAGCACGACTCCCTGACCGCCGCTGCCACCGAACCTTATCTCAATCCTGCCCGCCATCGCCCTTCGCCTTCTTCATCACTTCGTGCACAGTCTCCACCAGCGTCGGACGCTCCCTCCGGCCTAACTCACCCACTACAATCCTTCCTTCCAGCTCCTCTTCACCCAGCTTCTCAGCCTCCTCTGGCGAAATGGCGTTCTCTCTGAAGTGTTTCAGCATTTCAGCCACGTCCTTGAAGCCGGCCCTCCTCCCGTAGGCCGTCGGACACTGGGTCAAGACTTCGATGAATTTGAAACCATTGAGCTGGAGCGCCGTCTTCATCGACTCCTTCAACTCCTTGAGGTGCCCAGTCGTCCAGCGGGCAGAATAGGCCGCACCGGCAGCAAATGCAAGCTTGGCAGCGTCCAATGGGTGCTCGAAGCTGCCGTAGGGCGTGGTCGCCGTGAAGGTCCCGAACGGCGTCGTCGGTGCGACCTGGCCTCCCGTCATTCCGTACACCATATTGTTGCCCATTATTACTAGGATGTCCGTGTTCCGCCTGGCAGCGTGCACGAAGTGACTCAAGCCGATGCCCACTATGTCGCCATCCCCACCGAAGACCACTACATTCAGGTTCGGACGCGCTAGCTTGATGCCGGTCGCCATAGGAATGCTCCTTCCGTGCAGGGTGTGAACCGAGTCGGCCAGGAAGTACGGCGATGGAATCCAAGACGTGCAACCGATTCCGCTGGTGAAACAGAACCCGCTCAGGTCCTCGTGACCCAGTTCGTGCACCGCCCGCAAGAAGGTATCACTTACCGAAAAGAGTCCGCAACCCGGGCAGAAGGGAAGCTTCAGGTCCCTCATGTACCTGCGTGAGAAGAATGCCTCGGCCAGTTCACTTCACTTCCTCGGAGATCACTTCGAGGATTTCTTCCGGCGTAATGAGCTCGCCTCCGCCAATCCTGTTTAGCCCCACAACCTTCATGGCGCCAGCAACCCTCTGAACCTCTCCCGCGACCTGTCCCATGTTCATCTCCGGGACGACTATTCTTCGGGCGCTTCTGGCCAGCCCTGCGACCGCGCCATCTGGAAAGGGCCAGATTGTCTTGAGACGAACGTGGCCGACCCTTATCCCGGCCCTTTCCGCGCGTTCGACTGCTTCGTACGCAGCCCGCGACGTGCAGCCGAACGAGACCAGCCCAATGTCACAGTCGTCAATATTGTGACATTCTGTTTCAACGACGTCTTCAGCATGGTCGTATATCTTCGCGACCAGCGCCTCCACCATCCTCCTGTGCACTGCCGCGTCTTGAGTGAACCGCACTCCCTCCTCATCGTGCGTCGAGGCCGTCGCCGCGACGTTGAAGCCCTCTCCGACCGAAGGCATCGGCGCCACTTCCTTGAGCCCGAAGAACTTCGTCTCCCCGACCTTGGGTTTCTTGCGATTGACGATTTCTATGCTGTCCTTTGGCGGGACCACAATCTGCTCTCTGACATGGCCTATTGTCTCGTCGGCTAACAGGACCACAGGCGTCCGGTACTTCTCCGACAGGTTGAATCCCCACCGCGCCTGCATCACGTCCCCCTGCGCACCCTTGGTTGCCTGTCCTGTGCCTGGCCCAACTCTCTGAACGTCGACTACGACACAGGGTGTCTCGGTCATGAATCCCCAGCCCATAGTCTCTTGCATCAGACTGAAACCCGGGCCTGAAGTCGCTGTCATCGCTTTCTTGCCTGCCCAGCTGGCCCCCATGACGGCGCCGATACTGGCGAGTTCGTCCTCCATCTGCATGAAAACCCCTCCCACAATGGGCAAACGCTCTGAAAGCTCTTCAGGAATTTCATTAGCAGGTGAGATTGGATAACCTGCAAAGAACCGACAACCGGCGACTATTGCGCCTTCAACACATGCTTCGTTTCCTGACCAGAAATGGGTTCCTGTCTTGATGGTTTGCATACAATCCTTCTCTTCTGTCTCACGCGCCCAGACCGGCAGTCACATCATTCCGAGTTTCCATCTGCGAGCAAGTACGAGCCGAGGACTCGGTCATTTAAGCATCCGAGACGATTGCTAACAATGATAATAGTGCTACAGGTCCTTTCGCTACTGCAATGTTTTCTCCAAAACCATACTCTGTCAGAAGTGTGGCGTCGAGCTGAAACAGGTCAACCCCTCGCATAAGACCAGAATGACGCAAAGACCGCAACCAGGAATGCGATAAAGACAACTAGGGCGACCAAGCTCGGTATCTCCTCTGTCTTCTGTCGCTCTCAGGTGACGAGCGTTCCGATCTTCTCGCCGTGAACGGCCTTTGCGACGCCCCGAGGCTCTGTTCCGTTCAGGACGACCAGTCTGATCCTCGATGCGACGAGCTGGTCGACTGCGACTGGGTCGACTATGCTGTGAATCCCCGGCCTGTGCTCGCCACCGAGAATCTGCTTCATCTTTTCGTAGGAGATCCGGTCCAGCTTCCTCGCCTTCTTGTCAAGCCTGGGGTCGGCTGTGTATATCCCATCTCTATCAGAAGCCTTGACGAGCAGATCGGCTCTCCACCTCTGCGCGACTATTGCCGCCACCGTGTCGGTCGTGATACCTGGCTTGAGTCCACCCATAACCGCCACTCTGTTCCTCGCGAGTCTCTGGAGCATCCCATCAATTGAGGTGGGGACAGAACTCACTCCTCCCAGCTTCATGGCCACCAAGCGGGCGTTGAGTCTGGACGCGTGAATCGCAATCGTGTCCTGCTGGTACGGAGATAGGCCCATCTGCTCAGCAGACCTGATGTAGTCCCTGGAGACCGTGCCACCCCCGACAACGACCCCTATGGAGTGCCCCTCGTAGTTGAGGTCGGATACGACGGCCGCGTAGGCATCGACTACCTTGGCCGAGGGCGGGGAGCCGAGCACAGAACCGCCGATTCTCAAGACAGTCCTCATTGGTAGCAGCCTCGCATCCTCTGCTTCTTCGTGCGGCAGGTTTTATAAATGGGTGAGGGACGACTTTTCCGTTCTAATGAGTGCTTCCTCGGGTTCCGCATCAGGTTCTTCCGCCTGACTCAGAGGTAGCTCCGCATTGTCGACAAAAACCGACTCAGTTAAGCTATACAAGGTCAGGAAGCTCATCTCTGAGCTGGCAAGCAAGGAAGGAAGAGGCACGGAACTGGTCACACTCTACGTTCCTCCCAAGAAGCCGATTCACGAAGTCATCTCGAATCTCCGCGACGAATGGGGGACTGCTGGTAACATCAAGTCTGACACGACGAGGAATCACGTTCAGGATGCCCTGACGAGGGCGATGCAGAGGCTCAAGCTATACAAGACTCCTCCGGAGACAGGGCTCGTCATTTTCTGCGGGGCCCTTCCGACCAACGGACCCGGTAGCGAGGTGATCAACCTCTACGAGATAGCCCCGCCGAAGCCGGTGACCGCGTACTTGTACCAGTGCGACGACCACTTCCACCTGGAGTGGCTCAAGGACATGCTGCGAGAGGAGAAGGTCTACGGTATACTGTCGATCGACGCCAGCGAGACAGGTCTCGGAATCCTGAGTGGAGACAGGCTGGAGATCTCTGATCTATTGACCTCGGGGGTGTCAGGGAAGACGAGGAAGGGAGGCCAGTCGGCCAGGAGGTACGAGAGAGGGAGGGAAATGGAGTTGACGTACTACTACCACAGGGTCAGCGAGCACGCAACACGGGTATTCATCGACAATGAAAAGGTCACAGGGATGATTATAGGCGGCCCAGGTCCGACGAAGGAGGAATTCCTGAAAGGCGAGTACCTGCACTATGAGCTACAGAAGAAGGTGCTGGTCGTCTTGGACACTTCGTACTCAGGGAGGGAGGGCGTGAGGGAGCTGGTGGAAAAGGCGTCAGACACGCTCGCCGACGTTAGACTGGTGGAGGAGAAGAAGCTGGTCCAGAGATTCTTGGCAGAGGTCAACAAGCCAGGCGGGTTAGCCATCTACGGTCTGCCAAGAATACTAGACGCACTGCAGAAGGCCAACGTAGACGTTATCCTCGTATCCGATGATTTGGACACCGTCAAGCTGGAGGCGAAGTGCAAGAAGTGTGGGACTTTGAAGTCTGAGGTGACCTTGGCCTCGGCCAAGGTCAAGGAGAAACAGGAGATGATATCGGGAGGATGCACGAAGTGTGGAGGGATGGACTATGACGTGGTCGAGAGGGACATTGTGGACATACTCGAGGAGATGGCTTTCAAAATCAGCTCGAAGGTTGAGGTCATCTCGTCGGGCACTGAAGAAGGTAGCATGCTAAAGACCTTCGGCGGCATTGCCGCGATTCTCAGGTACAGGCCAAGCTGATTAGGAGGCCGTCACAGTGACGGCAAGAAGTGTCTGCATGAGTACTATGAGAAATATCATATGTACCCACACATGTGGATTCGGACCAATGCTTTTGAACGCGAATCTTACAGTGGTCGACTGCCGCACTTGAGCGTCTCCAGGCCTGTTCCAACCGATAGACCAACCCAAGGGATGGTCGATGCTGAGCTAAAGGGGAATACCCTCAGGGTCTACGTCTATGCCCTGAAGAAGAGGAAGGTCGGGGTCAGGGAGGTCCAGCGAGCGCTTCTCATGTCTAACCCGTCGCTGGCGCAGTACCACCTCAACAAGCTGAAGGATTTGGGCCTGGTTTCGGAAAGCAACGGGGAATACGAAGTCTCCAACGAAGTGAAGGTCGACGTGATGCGGAACTTTCTCAGGGTGGGGACGTTAATCGTCCCGCGGTTCATTTTCTATGCTGTGTTCATCAGCGTCTTCGCTGCCTACCTGAGCTTCATCGCATACCCATTCTTCCGGTATGTGCCCATCCTCGAATGGTTCTCAGGAGCCCTCATCCTCTCTGCCCTTGCGTTCTGGTACGAAGCGGTTAGAGCGTGGCGGTCAGCGCCGTCACCCTGACGGTCGCCCAGAAGGGGTAAGGTCTGGCTTTCAACTATAAGTAGGACGCCTTTCCTTCAAAGGAACAGCCGATGATCAGGATAGGCCTCATCGGAAAGACGAACGCAGGGAAGACGACGCTATTCAACTCAATGACGCTCCTTTCGGGTGAGGTATCCAACTATCCCTTCACGACGAAGACACCCGAGACAGGTATCGCTAGTGCCGTGACGCCCTGTGTCCACAAGGAGTTCGGCGTCACCGACAACCCGCAGAACTCGAAGTGTGAAGATGGATGGAGGTTCGTCCCAGTCGAGGTGACGGACCTGCCAGGCCTAATCAGGGGAGCCTGGATGGGTAAGGGGCTGGGCAATCAGTTCCTGAGCGTTGCAGCCCAATCAGACGCTCTGCTCCACGTCATCGACGCATCGGGGAGCGTAGACAAGGACGGTAAGATTTCTGAGCCTGGGACGGGGGACCCCATCGCTGACTTCGCGGACGTTGAGCTAGAGCTCGTCCTTTGGTACACGAAACTGTTCACGCAGAATCTCCCGAAAATCTCCAAGCTTTCGAAGACTCCTGGCTATGGGGTGCCCAGTGCGGTCGAGGAGGTGATGCAGGGCATCGGCGTGAGGAAGGAGCACGTTGCGATGGCGATGAATGAGGCCCTGCTTGGAGACAAGCCATTCGATTCATGGAACGAGAAGGACATACAGAGCCTTTGCTGGTCTCTGCGGGAGTTCTCGAAGCCGACCCTAATCATCGCCAATAAGATGGACCTGCCCTTCGCTGCAGAGAACTTCCGGAAGCTGAGGGAGAAGTACAAGGGTCTGATTGTAGTTCCGACGAGCGGTGAAGCGGAGTTGACTCTCAGGAGGGCCGAGGGGAAGAGGTTGATCAAGTATGTGCCCGGAGAAGAGAGGTTCGAAATCCTGAAGCCCCAGGATCTGAATGAGGCGCAGAAGAGTGCCCTCGCCTACATCAGAAGGAAGGTGTTTGGAGAATACCTGAGGACGGGCGTTCAGTTTGCCCTGAACATAGCGGTCTTCAAACTCCTGAAGATGAACGCAATCTACCCCGTAGCGGACGCCGAGAAGATGGCAGACAAGCACGGTCGTGTCCTTCCCGACGTCTATCTGATGCCCGCGGGTTCCACGGTCGAAGAGCTAGCGAGGGCAGTCCACTCAGACCTTCTCAAGGGGCTAGTGTACGCGTTGGATATCAGGACCGGGCTCCATCTCCCGACGAACTATGTCCTGAGAGACAGGGACGTGCTCTCGATAGTCTCGACTGCGAAACGAAGTTAGCAAGAGCCTTAAGGCGGAGGAGAGTCGATTTCGAAGAGAGAGATGCCCTACGGAGGACCGTTGCTGTCGGATCTAGAACTCAGGTATCCGTTCACGCCGAAATCAAGGAAGTTCTTCGAGTCCATACCCGTCGAAGAGGGACTGGCCAGTCGCGAAGTCGTCGCGCAAAGCGAGAGCAGGCTGTTGAGCGCCCTAGGCCTGACGAAGTACGAGCCCCATATCTCTGGGCTCATAGAATTCTCGAGCTTTTTCGCCGCGGCACTGGTTGCGAGCCAGGACCCCGTCCTGACGCTGAGACTTTCAAAGAAAGAGGCGGAGAGAGCGAAGCAATTCTTCATCAAGGAGGCGCCGGAGGACAAAGTCGTTGTCATGTCGGAGTGCTTTGGGGCACAGGCACGGCAGACAGACGGCGGTGAGGGTCAATCTCGATACGCCCTTCCCTTTGAAGACTACTTGTCGCTAACCTCCAAGTATGAACTGACGAAGTCCTCGAAATGGAAGCTCACAAGACAGGCGCTGGAAGGTGGGACGGTTCACATGAGTGGCAACCTGCTCAATGATTTCTTCGGAGACTGTGCCCAGGTGGTCATCTCAGAGGGCGTCAGGAACCTCAGAAGAGCCCCGTTCCCGAAGCAGCTCCAAGGAACCAAGAACAGAGTCATACAGTACGTGCCCGTCCAGATAGCCAAGACTGGCAAAGGCTATCTCTATGTCGAGGATCTGCTGAAGCACCCGGTCTCAGACGGAAGACATCGACTCGTCTGGTTGGTGCTCGCGCCATACCTCGTCAACGTGAAGAAGGTCGAAGATGAAGAGGCGATCGAGAAGATCAGGGCATTCGTCGCAGTAGCAGGAGAGACAAGCGACCTGAAGAGGTTCGTGGAGTATAATGTGCGCAGGGCGCGCCGGAACGGGCTGATGCCACCGACTTTCTCAACGTTGAAGAGTGAGCACCCTGACATCTACGCGTTACTCCCAAAGGAAGTCCTGGCGGCCGAATCCGCGCCGAAGCCGAAGAGCTCCTCACGGAGCGCGCCGTAGCAATCCAATGTAGATCAGTTCGAAAGCACTGCACTGTCTCTGTTCTGCGTGGGGGGGCCCAGGTGTCCTCTTCACTGCAGAGCATATAGATACGGGCGGTTTTCGCGTCCGCAAGTTGAAGCTAAAGGACTTCGCGAAGACAGGCAGGAAGGTCTCCGAGATCGGGATGGGCACTAACTACGACCCCCTCTGGATAGCGACCTCCTTCATTGGTTTGAGGAGAGGAGCCTCCACAAAGGTCGAAGCCATCTAGGCCGGACTCGAAGCGGGTGTGACGCTCCTCGACACCGCAGAGATTTACGGCTCGGAGCCTCTCGTGGCAAAGGCGATTCTCAATAGAAGGAGAGAAGACTTCTTCATAGCCACGAAGGCATGGTCGAATCATCTTCGGAGGGACGCGCTCGTCAGGGCATTTGAGAAGAGTCTAAAGAGGCTGGGGACCTCCTACATCGATCTCTACCAGGTTCACCGGCCCAACCCCAAGGTACCAATCAGGGAGACGATGGCAGCCATGGAGGAGCTGGTCCGTGACGGAAAACTGATGCAGATTGGGGTAAGTAACTTCAACCTTAAACAGCTGGAAGAAGCCAATGCGGCCCTTCCGAAGTCGCAACTCAGTTCCATACAGCTGAACTACAGCCTGATACACCGGAACGTGGAGAGAGACATACTTCCATACTGCGATAGAGAAGGGATAGCTCTGCTCGCCTACTACCCTCTAGGCCATGGAAGGCTCGTGCGGAACGGTGGTCTGGAGAAAGTGTCTGTCAAGAACAACAAGACGAAGGCCCAGATTGCTCTTAGGTGGCTGGCAGGGAAACGGAACGTCTTCCCCATTCCGAGGGCGTCATCAGCGGCCCATGTTATCGAAAACGTCGGCGCAAGCGACTGGGAGTTGTCAGCCGAGGATATGGCAGACCTCGAATCTAGGTTCCGCTAAGCGCTTAAATCTGAAGGTGCAGGATGCCGGCCAAGGCGGGTGAGTGACCTCCACCCGATCCGCCATAGAAACCACGGTGTGGGGGGAATGGGTAGAGAAAAGAGATCAAAGTCTCGGGATATCGCACTGGCAGCGATGCTGGCCGCCTTGTACGCAGCGGGTGTAGTATTCTTCGCCCCAATCAGCTTCCAAGCCGTCCAAGTCAGGGTTGCCGATGCACTTCTCCCGCTATCCGTGTTGTTTGGGCCCGCAGCAGTGGCCGGTCTCGGGCTAGGCGTTTTCATAGGGAACTTCTACGCCACTTCCTTCGGCTGGATCGATGTCATAGGAGGAACGGTCGCTAATGTCGTCGCCACTGCACTTGCTTGGTTCATCGGGAGGAGAAGTTTCAGGGGGGCGTGGGTCCTAGCCACTTCTATCGAAGTGGTCGTCATCACGCTGATAGTAGGAACATATCTCGCGCCGTTGACGCACACTCCCCTCGCTCTTCAACTGCTCTACGTCATGGTCGGGGAAATAGTAGCGGTCGGAATCGGCGGTTACATCCTCTTGAGGGCAGTCAGCAGGATTCTGCGCACTCCCCAACGAAATTAGCTTGCAAAGCTGATTGAAAGGTGCCCAGCTCGGCCATAAGACGGGCCAGCTCCCTCTCAAGGTGGGCCTTTCGGCTGTCCAGCATGCTGCTTTCTGAAACTAGGTTTGCCATTCCGCGCTTGTACCTTCAAATAGGTCGGGGTGGCGCTCCGCAGGCGATTGCAGCCACAGTTCTCGGCGAAGCTTGAGGCCACTTCCTGGGACCCCAAATTAGAAGCCGAGTTAAGACAGGTCTGGGAAACAGAAAGAATCTTTGAATTCAACCCGAAGAACAACAAGAATTCGAATTTCGTCATGGACACACCCCCGCCCTATTGTTCTGGGAAGCCTTGGCACCCAGGTGCGCTCACTCAGTACTCTCAGATCGACATGATAGCGAGAGCCGCGAGGATGAGGGGTTTGCAGGTCCTCTACCCCGTGGGAATAGACAGGAACGGCCTACCGGTCGAGATTTTCGCCGAAAGAAAGTACAGGGTTCAGATGAGAAAGACACCGCGGGAGGAATTCATCAACCTCTGCAAGCATGCCCTAGACGACCTAGAAGTTTACATGGTAGGGCTCATGAAAACGCTAGGGATTTCGGGCGACTTTCAGAGCAAATACCGGACGGATTCCGAGGAGTACAGGAAGCTCACCCAATGGTCGTTCATAGAGCTCTGGAAGAAGGGACTCATCTACCTCGCTAATAGACCCAACAACTACTGTGTGGACTGCAACACGACGATAGCTGACGCGGAGATTGAATATGAAGAGATTCCCACTTACTTGGTCACAAACCGGTTCAGGGTGAAGGGGACCAAGCAGGAGCTGATGGTCGCGACAACAAGACCCGAACTGCTGGCGGCATGCCAGATGGTGATGGTCAACCCGAAAGATGAGAGGTACAGGAAGCTGATCGGGAAGACTGCTGTGGTCCCCATTTACAACAAGGAAGTACCAATCAAGGCCCACAAGAGTGTTGACCCGAAGTTCGGCAGCGGCGTGATGATGGTCTGCAGCTACGGGGACTACACTGACGTTCTCATGTTCCGAGAGTTCAAACTGAAGGAGGTCGTAGCGATAGACATTGACGGGAAGTTGACCGCGGTCGCAGGCAAGTACGCCGGAGTGGCGGTGAAGGACGCTAGGTCACAAATAATCCAGGACCTTCAGGATACGGGAGTTACTTCGAAGATCGAGCAAATTCAGCATAGGACGCCTCTCTGCGAGCGAAGCCGAACTCCAATTGAAATCATACCGATGGAGGAGTACTATCTGAAGCAACTGGAATTCAAGCCGACCCTGAAGAGGTTAGCGAAGAAGATCGACTTCCATCCTGACATGCACCGCCAAATCCTGCTGGATTGGATCAATGTGCTGACGACGGATTATCCAATATCACGACGCAGGTACTACTCGACGGAGATTCCGGTCTGGTACTGCAGCAAGTGCAACACGCCCCACCTACCCAAGCCGGGCAAGTACTACAGACCTTGGAGAGACGAGGCGCCGTTCAAGAAGTGCAAGAAGTGCGGAAACATGAAGTTCGTAGGAGAGACGAGGACATTCGACACCTGGATGGACTCGAGCCTCTCCCCTCTTTTCATTACGAAGTACCTGAAGGACCGTAGGTTCTACAGCCTCACCTACCCCGCCACTGTGAGAGTCCAAGGGAAGGAGATTGTGAGGACATGGTTGTACTACACCCTGCTCAAGTGCTACCAGCTGACTGGCAGGGCCCCGTTCAAGCAGGCCTGGGTCGGGGGGATGGGACAGGATTCACAGGGGAGGGCCATGCGCAAGAGCCTCGGCAACTTCGTGGACCCTGAGCCGGTGCTGGCGAGGTTTGGCGCCGATGCGTTCAGGTTCTGGGGGGCTTCCGAGGCCAGCCTTGGATATGACTTCCGCTTCAGTGAGGAGAGGATTGCCGGCGCGGGCAAGTTCCTGACGAAGTTCTGGAACACCTGTAGGTTCATCAGCTCCTTCCCGCAGCCGAAGACGGCCGAGCTGACCTGGACTGATAGGTGGATGCTCAACGAGCTCGGGAAGCTGATAGAGGAATGCAAGAAGGCGTACGAGAACTACGACGTTTTCACTGTGTCCACGAAGGTGAGGGAGTTCCTTTGGAATGTCTTCGCATCGAACTACTTGGAGATGGCGAAGGGACGGGCCTATGGAGACAGTGCGACCAAGGGAGAGCAGGAGGCGGCCTGGTACACCTTGCACGAAGTCGTGAAGAGCCTATTGCTCCTGCTGGCGCCCATAACCCCATACATCGCCGACTATGTCTGGAGGAAGTTGTACGGGACACAGAGCATCCATCTAGAGAGGCTGCCCAGACCTCAAAGATTCGATATCAGTGAGAAGACAGGACAGAGCATCCTTGGGTTCAACGCCCAAATCTGGAAGACGAAGAAAGACAAGGGGCTTGCGCTTAAGGACCCGATCAACGTCAAGATTCCTGTCTGCCTAGCGCACTTCGAGGAGGACCTGGTGCGCATGCACCACCTGACCAAATGATTCTGGGAAAGACCGGCCTTAAACCTCTGGGTATAGGAATGCGACGATTGACGAATTCGTCTAGCCTACCTGAGCCCATCGAGGGATGATGGCGGCCTAGCCGTTCCCGATTGTCTGATACTCTCCTTCCGAGAACCGGGCCGAGACCGAAGAAGCGTTTTCCTCCACGTGTCTGATGTCGGCGGATTTCGGTATCGCGACCACGCACTCACTTCTGGTCACCCAGTTGAGCATCACCTGAATGGGCGTCATTCCGTACTTCTCGCAGATGGCCCGGGGGATGATCGCTTCAGGCACGTTCCCTCTAACGAGCGGAGTGTAGGCGATTAAGGTGAGTTTCTCCCTCCTGCAGTAAGGCAGAATATCATCTTCGACTGCACGGCTCCTGAGGGAGTACTCGACCTGGTTGGAAACCAATTCGCTCTTCGAGAGGACGTCTCTTGCTTCGTTCGTTTGTTCGACGTTGAAATTGCTAACGCCGATGTACCTGATTCTCCCGTCACGGACCAGCTCCTCCATGGCTGCCATCGTCTCCCTGATTGGTACCTTGGGGTTGGGCCAGTGGACTTGATAGAGGTCGATGTAGGAGGTCCTGAGCCTCTTCAAGCTTCGCATACAGGCTTCCATGAGGTTGTCGCGGTGCAGGTTCCCCGGTGAGACCTTGGACGCGATGAAGACGTCTTTGCGGACATCCCTGACGGCTTCAGCTACCACCTCTTCCGACTTGCCGTCAGCATACATCTCTGCGGTGTCGATCAGATTGCATCCCAGCTCGATCCCTCTCCTGAGGGCCTGAATCTGCTTCGCCCTCTCAGCAAGACTCCTGTAGACCCCAATCTTCCAAGTTCCCATACCGATGGTCGAGACCCTTTCGCCTGTCCTGCCAAGTTGACGGAATTCCAAGTTTGTCCTGCTCCAGATTGGGGTTGTCTTATGTTCTCTCATGCATCACAAGAGAAGTACGAAGAGCCACGGGTGAGAATAATGAGTTCGCGTGTGAAGTCCCTACTACGATGTCAAGTTTGTCGTCAGGCAGGTCGTCTAAACAACCATTCTATGACAGTGCCATAGACCAACCGAAGACGATACAGAACCCTCTTTGAGCTTGAATAGGTTACTTGACAATCTATCCATTCTGATTCAATCGAAGCGTAGGGCAGGAAATTGTCGATCCAACTTGCACAGTAGACTTGATTGATGAATTGTATGGATAGTACTCTCCATGAACAAGTAAGGCTCCCTGACCAAGATAGCAGAAGGTGATTGAACCCATTCCTACTGAAGGCGCATTTGCCTGGATTGTTATCACTGGAGCAAAGACCAAGAATCCCATTGCTACTGCCAGAATACAGCAGAGTATCGAGACTCTCTTGATACCTCTCAGGATGCGTCTCTCAGAGGCAATGTCTGCACACCCTGAACAGTCTCCGCACAGACATGGATGAGTACCACAGCACTCACACCGCAAAGGTAGCTTTTGAAATATCATCTCAATCTCAACCTCTCCCTTCTAGCCAAATACAGTCAAGTAGTGTCAATGTTCCTATTTACGGTTGATGTCTCCGAGCAACGGTTAAAGTCGACTGTAGCTCACATTAGGGCTCAGTTCAGCCTTCTTTTTCTTGTTTGAGTAGCAGAATAAGCTCAGTCTCACGGACGGGGAAGGTGTTTGTGATACAGACAGTGGGGAGCCTAATCGAGAAGACTCGGCCAGCGACATCATAGTTGCGTTTCAGAGAAGAGGTCTAGGCAATTACTAGCTATTCCTCTCTACTCGTGACGAAGTCTCGGACAACCCGTGGGACGCAGATCACTGACAGGCCATCTGCCTAGATTTGCTTCCGATGATGTGGCAATCCTGAACCAGAGGCTCCGCCAATCTGGATTCAAGACGCTAGACGACCTTGTCAGGGCCTTCAGTAATGGGCAGTTCAACAAGGACGATCTTGTGGATGCCTTCGCAGAGGACTTTCCACCAAGATTGCTAGCAAATTGGTAACAACGCAAGGCAAGGGCGAATCCATGTTAGAGGATGAAAGGAGCCACGGGTGGGATTCGATCCCACGACCACCTGCTTACAAGGCAGGTGCTCTACCAGGCTGAGCTACCGTGGCCTGACGTTGGCGCCCAAGAGTCTGCTTATCTCCTTTATCCGAGCGCTCAGCCGCTCTTCGTGAGGACCTCAAAGACATCTTTGATGATGGCACCAAAGTACTCCCCGTATTCATCATCGCTGAAATCCAAGATAACGACCCGACCCGTCTTGATGGCAATCTTGTAGCTCAGGAGGTGGTAACAGAGTTCTTCTCTTCCACCCATGACGCGGAAGAAGAAGTTACTGCACGAACAGTACGGCCTCTCCGGGTCGATGAACTCGTCCCCCAGTGTGCCGACCACGCTGAAAACACTCCTCTTGCTTGGGAGGAAGCGGCACTCCTTGACGCCACCTGCGATAACCGTGTCGATTGCCCTTTCGAACTTTCGCCCGTGTTTCGCGAGTTCCGCCACCTTCTCCTTGAGCGCCCGTCTTTCCTCTTCCATTGGCTCACCGGCTCGGCTGCAGGAACTCAGAGAGAGACCTCTGGTCCATGCTGTCGCTGAGTTCTGAGACGCGGACCCCGACCCTTCTGAGATCCTTACCTGTCGATTCTACAAGTTCGCTGAAAAGGGCAGGGGCGATCTCCTTGATCAAGGCAGGGTCTTTGATCGGAGTCTCGAAAGTCTTGCTCTTGGTCCTCGTCGAGAGGTCGGTCAGAATACCTATCGCAGATATTGTTCTGAATGATTTCCCTGAGCTGACTAGCTTAGTCTGAAGGGAGGTCATTCCCTCTGCGAGCTGTCCCAGTACCTCCCTGACGTCCCTCGTGTCGTGTTTCAGAGTCACAATGCGGCTGAATTGAGTTGGTTCCAGATTTGCTAAGACGGGGTCAGCGTCGGTTCCGCTGGCCGCAGCCAGCAAGTACGAACCGAGCTTCCTGCCGAAACGCCTCTCAAGGAGGGCTGGGTCAGTCCGGGAGAGTTCTTCCACAGTCTTTACGCCTATCTCATCAAGGACCGCCGCCGTCTTCGGGCCCACACCGTAGAGCCTAGTCACGAGGAGCGGTCCGAGGAAAGCTTCTGTCGACTCAGGGAGCACAGTCATCAGGCCTCCTGGCTTGGCTGAATCGGAACCCAATTTCGCCACTATCTTGCTTCTGCCGAGGCCCACGGAGCAAGTCAGCCCCTCATGCTGGAGGATTACGTCCTTGATTCCCTGAGCAATCTCCGTCGCGGCCGAGTAGTCTCCTCCGGACGATGATGTTATGTCGAAGAATGCCTCGTCGATTCCTGCTTTCTCGAAGACGTCCACGCGCTCGCTGACCAAGTCCATTACCCTGCTCGAAATCACCTCGTACTTCTCGTGTTCCATCTTGATTATCACGGGGTCGTGGCCCTCGAGCCTTTTCTTGGCGGCGATGATTGGCATCCCCGATTTCACACCCAGTGCCCGTGCCTCGTAGTTCGATGTGCTGACCACACCGCTGTCCTCGGTTCTGCCCGAGAAGACGCAGACCACGATGGGTCTTCCCTTGATCGAAGGGGCCTCCAGTTCCTCTACCTGTGCGTAGAAGTAGTCCAGGTCGATGTGGCCTATGACTCTGGCCAAGAGTGTGAAAGGCTTTTGCGTTCGATTTAAGGTGTTTTTGATGGTGGGGTCGGCCGGATTTGAACCAGCGATCTTCAGCGCCCGAGGCTGAAAGCCTAGACCAGACTTGCCCCAGAGGCGGGGGACCTGCCCCAGCCTCGAGGTCTAGCCGACGACCCCTGCTCCGCGGCTCCGTTGGGCTCGTCTTATATCCTATCGCGGGGAAATCGCTGGAGCTTGGCGCCCGGAGGGAAATCCCGCCGCAGGAAGCCCGGTGGAGCTGGCAGGTACTACCTAATCGCTGGTCTGCTTGTGTTTGTCGTCGGTGTGGTCGTCTGTTACGTGTACCTACTACCTCATTCAAGTCCTGAAATCAAACCTGTAATCCTTTACGTGAACCAAGGGAATGGTGCCGTCAATAGGACCAATTTCGACGCCATGGCAAGCTACGCGAATTCGTCTGGATTCAATACCATGTTCTTTCAAATCTACAGGAAGGGTGCCCTCCTGTTCAGCCAACAGGACCTCCAGACCTTCGTCACTCAGGCTCATCTGAAAGACCTCAAGATTTTCTTCTCGTTGTACATGACCAATCCCTCCCAGCAGATACCGTCGTCAATCTACGGATTGGGAGAAGATGGAGTTAGTCTGGACATGTTGAACTTAAGTCTCCCATCCCAGCAGTCTCTGCTGGCCTCGCTGAAAGCTAGTTTCGGCGGAGAGACAGCCGTGACTACGGATAACATGTACTCCACGCTTAAGCCTGACCTGCTCGTGAAAGAAACCTATGCTCCTGATACGAAGCCATTCATCAAGCCTGGCATAATCGGCAGCGTGGAGGTCGTCGCCACATCCAGCCAGGCCGACTATCAGTCTCAGTTTCAGTACGCGCTGCAGAACAGCGACGGGGTGATGGTCTTCGATTACGCAGGTTTGTTGAAGAGTGGGCATTAGAGCTCTATTCAGTAGAAGACCACCCCAATCAAGCTACGGATGTGGACCAGCTTCTCCAGGCTGTAGACCGAATGTCCTGAGGCTGACATAGGTCCTCCGGCAGGAAGGCGGGGTCGGTCAATGACCGCCCAGCGGAGTGGTAAATCTGCAGAGGTGATTCGATGTCGCGCCGTTGCTGCTGCTGTCCTTCTGAATGCTACCGTGAATGCGAGTGGATGAACAAGCCCGGAACCTAAGCAAGTCCCGCGCCTTACGGCTGGTTGATCATGGTGATGTTGTAGATTAGAACTGGTGTCACCGGCTCGTCGATTGTCATCCCTCCCACCACCCATGGTTTTGTCTGCACGTTACCGATCGCATCGACAATACTCATGCCGTTGCCTATGACCTTGCCGAAGACGGCGTAGTCTCCGTCAAGGCTAGTGTTGTTGGCCAAGTTGATGAAGAACTGAGAAGTACCACCGACTTTCTGGGCAGTACTTGCCATGGCCAAGTAGCCGGCGTAATTGTTGTAAGGCGTGTTCTCGAAGGTGATTTGGGTGCCTGAGGAACTCTCCCCCCAAGTTGACCTGTTCCCCCCTCCGTTCTTCGTCGTCGGGTCGCCTATCTGAATCACAAAACCATCTTCAATTCTGTGCCACGTCAAGTCGGTATAGAAACCCGACTTCACCAGATTAACAAAGTTGGTGACGGTCTTGGGTGCTGAAGAATTGAAAAGCTCCACTTCAAACGAGCCCAAGGTTGTGTTGATTCTGGCGTAGAGTAATGATTCTGTGGTGGACGTCTTGGTCGTTGTGTTAGATGTTAGCTGTTTGTTGAACGGCCCAAATCCTACCGCGTATGCATATACTACGCTGGCTGCTATCAAGACCAGGATTATGCCCAGGATGAGATAGGTCGGGCCGTGACCCGGCTGCTTCCTGCGTCTGGGCTTGTTGACCATTGCCAAAGGGCCCCACGTAGAGGAACAAAAATACGATTCGGTTCCAGATTCATGAGAGGAGTCTTTAAAACCGAGCACAAGGGCGTTCCTATCTGATGTCTGAAGAGAGAAAAGTAGTCATCGTCGGTCAGTCGAAGCCGCTCTTGAACTACGTCACTGCCTGCATCACCATGTTCAACGGTGGTGCACGACAGGTCGTCCTCAGGGCGAGAGGCGAAGCCATCAATGTGTCGGTCGAGGTCTACCAAGTGCTCAAGAAGCGCTTCATGAGCAACGTCGAAATCTCGAATATCAAGATCGACGGTGAGAATGTCACCTCAAGAGACGGAAGGCAGCTGAACCTCCCAGTCCTTGAGATAGAGCTCTCAATTCCCCAGTAAGTATTTTAGCACGACAATTAGGGCGAGGGACAGGATTCTTCATGAAAGCCAAGCGATTCGCGAAGGTTGGTCCGACACTACCCGGCAAGAAGGGCGCAGAGGTGGTCAGGAAGACTGCGGAGTACCTATCCCCTTCGATCTCTCGATTCTACCCACTAGTGATAGAATCCGCTCACGGATCCCTCGTTCGGGACGTCGACGGGAACCAGTTCATCGATTTCTCGTCGGGAATCGCTGTCCTCAGCACGGGCTCGACCCACCCCAAGGTCGTGGAGGCGATCAGGAGGCAGTCCGAGAAGTTCATTCATTACTCGTACACCGACTTCTACTACGAGAACGTAGTCGAACTGTCGGAGAAGCTCATCTCGATGGTGCCGGGCAACTTCCCGAAGATGGTCTACTACGGGAACAGCGGCGCCGAGGCAGTAGAGGCTGCGATGAAACTGACGCGCAACTACACAAGACGGCCGATATTTCTGGCGCATTCCGGTTCGTTCCACGGCAGGACTATGGGCGCACTGAGTCTTACAGCCAGCAAACCAATCCAGAGGAAAGGTTCGCTCCCTCTTGTGCCTGACACGGTTCACTTCCCATTCCCCTATTGTTACAGATGCCCTTGGAAGCAGACCTTCCCGGAGTGCGATTACTACTGTGTGGACTACTTCAAGGAACAGTATCTAGAGAAGTTCGTCCCGGTTGATGAAGTAGCCGCATACTTCTTCGAATCAATCCAGGGAGAAGGAGGATACGTTGTGCCGCCTCCAGATTACTTCCACAAAATGGAATTCTTGAGGAAAGAAGGCGTACTGTTCGTATCGGATGAGATTCAGACGGGTGTGGGGAGGACGGGGAAGTTCTTGGGTATTGAGAACTTCAACGTGATTCCAGATGTGGTGACGATTGCAAAGGGAATCGCCTCCGGCCTGCCTCTGAGCGCTATGGTCGCAAAATCGGAGGTGATGAAGAGTTGGAAGCCAGGGCAGCACGCCTCCACCTTCGGCGCCAACCCCGTCGCAGTCGAGGCGGCTCTGGCGACGTTGGAGATCATCAATTCGGAGCGCCTGATGGAGAATGCGAGGAGGCTGGGAGAGAAAGCTGTGAAGAGGCTGCTCGAATGGAAGGAGAAGCACGAGATTGTCGGCGATGTGAGAGGACTCGGTCTCTTCATCGGGATCGAGATAGTCAAGAACAAGCGGAGCAAGGCCAGGGGTGAAGAGGAGGCCAAGAAGATAATGGATTACTGCTTCAGGCACGGAGCCTTGGTGATAATGGCGGGCCGGAACACGCTCAGGGTCATACCTCCACTGAACATCTTGGAGGATGAGCTCACTGAAGGACTGGACATACTCGAAGAAGGGATCGCCGAGGTCAACTCGACAGCCGCCAGAAGTTAGGCCATGTATGACTTCGAAGCCCTAGTAGGCGAACTAATCCAGAGCCGCCCAGAACTGAACAGGGAAGAATTGATGCGGCGGATTGAACAGAAGAAGCAGACGATAGGGGCAGGATACCTCACCGACCAGGGGGCGCTGTTCCTGGTTGCCGGGGAGCTTGGCGTGTCGCTAAGGAAGGCCGAAGCATCTTCTGACATGACGATCAAGGACCTCTACATAGGTGCCAACGACCTCACGGTGATAGCGAGGGTGCTCGCCGTCTACCCCGTCTCGGTCTACAACAGGAAGGACGGCGGAACGGGCAAATACAGAAGGTTGGTGCTTTTCGATGACCATCATTCCGCGAAGTTGACCGTGTGGGACGAGATGGCCGAGGAGATAATCAAGTCCGGAGTTGCGGTCGACGCACCCGTAAGGATAGTGAACGGATATGTGAAGCAAGGGCTGGATGGAAAGCCCAACCTGAATCTCGGGAAGAGGGGCAGGGTTGAAGTCATAGCTGACGAGAAGATAGCAGCGAAGCTCGTCCCGATTTCTGCTGTGACCGAGAAGCTGGCCAAGGTCTCTCAGGAACGCCAGTTCATGGCAGTCGAGTGCGTGGTCAACACGGAGCCGAGGTACAGTGAGTTTGTCCGGTCCGATGGTTCACCGGGTTCTCTCTTCCAGTTCGGTGTGACTGGCGAGGGAGGCAAGACTGAGACCAGAGTAGTCATCTGGAGCCCTTCCGCCAGACCAGAGCTGAGGAAAGGCCAAAAGGTCTTGATTACAAATACGAAGACCAAACGCTCGCCGAATGGAGAGTACGAACTTCACGGGGACGCTGGAAGTGTGGTCTTTCCGGCACAGAGAGCTCCGCCGATGGAGTTTAGGGTCGCCGCAACGAGTGCGAGCTCATCGGGGATGATCCTGTTGGTGGTGGACAAGAGCGGAAAGGTCTGGACCGTGGAGAAGGAGAGAGAAGCAAAAGAGCCCGCGATTGGAGAAGCCGTGGTGGTGAGGCCCGATACCGAGAGTGACAGCAGACTGTACTGCAAAACAAAAGACTCAGTCAGTGTGGTGAGCCTGAGCTCGCTACCAAGCCTGGACGTCATAGCAACGAAGCTGCGGGATGCCAAAGATGAGGCATCTCAAGTCATGGTCGAAGTCATCGCGTTGTCTCATGGAAGCGTCGAAGACATCAATCTGAAGGATGGCACAATGGTGAAGAAGGGAGAGCTCGTAGTTGGTGATGACACCGGTGAAATGAGACTCGTGGGATGGAGGGAGCTGTCCGGGAAGGTCTTGGGAATCCAGACCGGTGAGAGACTAAGAGTCGTCGGCGCGACGCCCAAGATCAACAAGCTCGGAACACGGGTGCTTCAGATGTCGAATCTTACCGTAATCGAAAAGTTGCGGGAACGCGGCTAGGTCTTCGTGCGCCTCAGAGCCTCGTACTCATAGACGAAGATTACCACAAGTGCGACAATGAAGAGCACAATCATAGTGGTGCTCAGGAAGTTGTAGTAGCTGGCAACGCTCAGGAACGGTATGTGCAACTGTCTGACTGCGCACCGACGTCTCATAATAAGCGTTGCTGGGGACGCCAGGGGCGTCGCCCGTCTCACGCCAGCACTGCTGAAGTCGGGTCGCTGAGGTCCCATGAGCAGTTCATGTCTACACTCAGCGTGGGAACCCAATCTCTCCTCTGATCAGCCTTGGGCGCCTTGTTGATTGTGATCATTCCTCGTCCGTTCGAAAGACTGACCAGTACGTCCCGCAAGACCATTCGGTATTCGCATAATTGTGATGAAGAGATAGGCTGTCTTGAGTTAGATGCAACATTACTGAGTTAGGTGCCGGGGGCGGGACTCTCGTCAGGCGATTCGAGCCCGCGGTCTCCGGATTTCGCATCCGAGCTTGGATTATGAGTTACGCCCACGCGAGCGTGCCCGGCGCAATAGGCCAAGCTGTGCTACCCCGGCATCTACTCAGACGCCCTTCGGTGGAGATTAAAAGACTCGCGGCATGCGTTGAGTTGAAGATACGGGCTCCGAGATTCTTTCAACGATTAAAAACGGCATCTGGTTGGTCTCGGTCGAGCCGCGGTAGCTCAGCTGGTTAGAGCGTTGCCTTGGTAAGGCAAAGGTCGTGAGTCCGAATCCCACCCGCGGCTCCAGTGAACAAGCTTTTTCCCATAGGACGATGCGGCAATTTGATGGCTATGTTGAAGGCCCGTGAAGTAAAATTCCTCCAGACCCACGAGTTGTGCAGGCTCGCCACATCTTCAAAGGGTGGCAGGCCCCATGTGGTACCCGTGATCTATGCCCTCGATGGAGAGGACATCATCATAGCAGTAGACTACAAGACGAAGAAGCTGAAGAACCTGAGGGAGAATCCGAAGATGGCCCTAGTTGTGGACGAGTACCGCCCCAACCGAGGACTGATGGTTGAAGGAGACTGTGAGATCCTCGAGCGTGGCAAAGAGTACCTGCGCCTGCTGCGGATCCTCTTCGATAGGTTCGTCTTCTACAGGAGGAACCCTTGGGGGGAAGGCGAGTCGCCTATACTGAAGATAAGGCCGACCAAGGTCGTCATGTGGTAGGGCGGCGCCGGTCAGATCAGCGGCATGCTTCTGTGCGCTTCGTACATAGACAGTAGCCCGACCGCCGAGCATCGCGGTTCGAACGGCTCGAGGACTGATGAACAGGTTTCTGCGAGGAGCTCAATGTAGCGCTTCGAGTCGTATATGGTATCGTCCCCCATGACGTCGACTGGCGTGGCCCTCTTCGAGTCTCGGCCCCCGTAGTCGGTGATGACGTAACGTATCCCTTCACCAGCGTGCAGTTCAATCCCCTCACCGACAAGTCGCTTCACCGCGGCGTGCTGGACTGTCATGGTAGTGTACTCCTCTGGCCCCTTCGAGAGGTTGGTCGTGAAAGCCAGCTCGGATGCGGGAATATCGTGGCGTTCCAGCGCTTCCGCGTGCCTGAGGAAGATCTCGACGCATTCTGGGAGTCTGGTCCTTACCTCCTTCACAGAATCGGCCTTCGCCATGACCCTCAGGATTGTCATTTGGCATTCTGCGAACGCCCGTGGTGTGTCGTGGCGCCTCGCCTCTATCCCCCTGACTTTGAGCTCACCGTCATGATAGGTACCGAAGTACCTGTTGAGCACGGGTATCTTCGGATCGACCTTGGAAGGAAGGAAGGCCACCCACTTGTAAATCCCTTCGAAGGACATGGCAAAACCGGTCTCCAACTCGATTTCTGACTTGAGCTCGAGGTAGTCCTCCCGTCCCGCCATTTCCTTCTTCACCCAGAGCGAATCGACAATCCCGTGAACCACGTCGAAGCCCCTCCTCTCGGCTACCCTCGCTGTATCGAGTAGCACCTTCCTGTCCCAGGCGCACACTGCGATATGGGCGTCGATTCGACCGAACTTCGCGTTGTTGAAACCCAGATAGCCGAAGGTGGTGACCCCGAGCCACTTCAGGGCGGCCTGGCGCGCGCTGTACCTGTCATAGTCGGTCCCCTTCGAGTTCTTCTTCAACTCCTTGTAGTGGAGCCGTTTCTCCACGATAATCTCTATCGCGTGAGGGACTATCCCCTTCCTTCTCTCGCAGACGTTCCAACCCAGCTCGGGTACCCTGTTCTTCGAATCAGAGCAGCACGAACATCTCACTGTCTCCGCTGAGATGTTCTTCCTGAACATGATGTTTGGGTAGAGGGCATGAAAGTCGAGCTCGCCTACCCCCTCCTGGACGCCCATCTTGGGCTCGAAAATGAACCCACCCCTGTCGGCCACGAGCAACTCGTTCCTGTCCTTGAAATGCTCGACCAGCGTCGGCTTCCAAGGGACGAGCAGGCCGATTCTGGAGGCGTGGTAGAATTGGAGACTCGAAAGGGCCTTCCCTATGCTCGCCCTGCTGGACGTCTGAAGGGGCATTCGGCATACCCTGCTCAGCTCGAAGAGTCCCTCGAAGCCGGCTTCGGAGTAAGCGAAGGACGTGTTGACGTCGATGTGTATCCTGCCGCAGAGCTTCATCGCCGAAGGCTTGTAGTGGATTCTGCCGTAGCTGAAGTAAGAGGTCCCGCCCTTCGCAGGAAGTTTCATGATAGTCCCGTCCCTGTCGAGCGTCAGCCTGTCAGCGACGCCGTTGACTTCTGCGCGCCGAACCAAGTAGGGGAAGAGGAAGGTGTCCCCGTCGGTCGAGAGGACGAAATCGGGGTCGGCTTCTCTGATGGCCCTCACCAGCTCAAGCAGCTTGTCAGCTTCGTTCCCGCAGTCGATCATGACCTTTCCGGCATCGCTCTCAAGACTGATTGCCCTGATTCGGTCGGTGAAGTGCGCTATCCTCCTCTCTTTTGCGATGTCGACGTCTACTTTCACCTTCCTCAGGTTGGGGACGGC
>JBEKJV010000021.1:0-19988 GCA_050011055.1 Nitrososphaerales archaeon
GTCGGGGCGCCTCCGAAGACCGTCTGCAGCACCGACGACCCCTGGCCGGAGCCCGACGGGATCAGGTTGGCGGGGTTGAACGAGCTGCCAAATAGCAGGAGGTAGAACATGGCGGTGAACAGCCCTGGTATGATGGACGCGGGGTTGCGGACCCATTTTCGCAGGGCCCTGAATGTGAGCGCGAGGGTCTCGTCGATCATGCCTATCGCGCCCTCTCCATCTTGATGTTCTCCCAGCCAGAGTCGCTCCCTGAGGTCTCCTCATCCCTCATCGACCTCCCTACCACCTCAAGGAAGACCTGATCCAGGGTGGGCTTGGAGAAGGTGATCTCCTCGATTTCTGCTTCCTTCTGCACGACCCCCGCGACTATCGCCGGGAGGGCCTTCTCCGTCTTCGGAAGCTTGATCCTGTACACCTTCCCCTCTCGCGTGACACCCTTCACCCCTTCGATGGCCGAAAGGAACCCGGTGAGATCCTCCTTGTCGTCTTTGAGCGTCAGGGTGATGATGTCCCCGCCGTGGGCCTCCTTCAGCTCTGCCGGTGTTCCGGAGACCCTGATGGTCCCGTGGTCGATTATCGCGACGCGGTCGCAGAGCGAGTCGGCCTCGTCTAGGTAGTGGGTCGTCATGAAGACCGTAAGCCCTCGTTCCTTGTTCAGCCCCTTGATGTAATGCCACATCTTGCTCCTGGTCTGCACGTCCAGGCCGAGGGTCGGCTCGTCGAGGAACAGCACTTTGGGCTCGTGGAGCAGCCCCATGATCAGCTGAAGCCGCCTCCGCATCCCGCCTGAGTAGGTCTTCACCTTGCGGCCGGCCGCCTCATCCAGGTCGACGAGACGGAGGAGCGTGCTGATCCTGGCCTTCGCTGTCGCCCCCTTGACTTGGTGCAGCCGGGCCATCAGCATCATGTTCTCGGTCCCGCTCAGCTCGTCGTCGGCGGTGAGCTCCTGGGGGACCACGCCTATGCTCTTGCGGACTGCGCCAGGGTCCTTCGCGACGTCATGGCCGGCGACCGTGGCCCGCCCCTCGGTTATCGAGGCGAGCGTGTTGAGCATCTTGATCGTGGTGGTCTTGCCAGCCCCGTTGGGGCCTAGGAAGCCGAAAATCTCACCTTCCGCCACGTGGAAGCAGATGTGGTCCACGGCCTTCACCTTCCCACGGTAGACCTTGGTCAGGCCGTCCGCATATATGATGTCTGCCATTTTCTGGCCCTCCTAGATCGATCGACTGATAAACAGTCCGTGCAGCCTAGATCAATCGACTGACAGATGCGTAGCGCACGCAAGTCGCGTCTCAGGTGCACGTGCCCGAGGAAGTCGGTCCTGCCCTTCGATGACCTCACTTCAGAGCCCTCCTCCTCATGAAAGTGGGACCGTACTTCTCTGCAATCAACCTCAGCAACTCGTCAGGGTGCTCCTGAACGACGTGGACCAATAACTCTAGGGCGATCTCGCCACTCCGGCTCGGCTCCGATTCGATGACCCTATCGGCAAGCTCCGCGCAGGTCTCGCATTCAGGGATCGTCTTGGCCTTGACCAATTCTCTCAGGGCAGTCAGCTGTCTCCCAAAATGCCTACTGACCTTCTCGAGTCTTTCTTCTGCTCCCAAGGTCTTCAGCAGGTCAAGTCTCTCCTCAGAGGAGAAGCCCGGGGAGTTAGCGCACAAGTCAGCTAGCCTGCCGGGTGTCTCAGCGCTTCTCAAGGCTTCGGTTATCTCAGTCGGGATACCGGGAATCAGCTTGGCAAATTCGTCGATTTGATCAAGAACAACTTCCATAGTTCCCGAATTACCAGTGGAAGCATCGTCAATTTCCTCTGCCTTCGTGAAGCGGACCCTCGCATATGCTGTCTCCTCAAGGACCTTCTCAACTCGCACCCTCCACAACCCTTTCACAGACGCCTTCACGCCTCCTTCGACCAGAGCTGTCTTTCGGACCAGCGCAAGTGTGCCTATTGAACCCGTGGCGTCCTTCGAATTGTAACTAGGCATAACGACGATGAGCTGACGCTCCTTGACTGATTGGAGCAGAGCAGTTGTGTTCCTCCGATCCCGGGCGGTTATCGTGACTTCTGAATGGGGAAAGATGATCACGTCCTCTGCCAGTATGGCAGGAGCTTCGTATTTACCCGATGATGATTCTTCCGATATACGCCCTCACCACTCTTCGTCGGTCAGCCCTAACAAGAGCAAGTCGACATTATTGAGTTTTCTCCTTTACCCCGTCGTAGGGTGTTGCTCATCATTCCTTCCTTCAGCCTCCCGAATCTTCGCCAGTGCTTCGAGCGCTTCGTCGATGTGCTTCTTCGGATTGAGCTGGGAAGAGAAGATGTGCCTGACTATGCCTCTCCTGTCTATGATGCACGTGACTCTGCCCGGAAGGAGCCCGAACGTCGATGAAGCGCCGTAGAGTCTCCTGACCTTCCCATCCGCGTCGCTGAGGAGGATGAACGGCAGGTTATTTCTTGACGCAAAACCCTTGTGCGAATCGATGGAGTCAGAGCTCACCCCAACAACCTCAGCTCCGCGTTCCTTGAACACTTCGTAGCTGTCCCGAAAGGCGCATGCCTCAGCGGTGCATCCCGAACTGTTGTCCTTGGGATAGAAGTACAGGACAATCTCCTTCCTTCCTAGGAGGCCTTCGAGGCTCACGGACTCGCCGGTCTGTGAGGGGAGCGCGAAGTCCGGTGCCGCATCTCCAACTTTGAGTCGACTTGACATTGATGATTCTCGCCTGCTACTCGCGAGCCTCGTTATTATTCCCGGTCGCATCTGGAGCCCTGTAGGTTTCGTTCATGCTTCAGATTATAACATAAGTTATATTAAATGGTATCGCCCGAGTCCGGGAAGGCTTCAGATGACCGCGCGCGCTCTTCGCCTATTCTGAATCACTGAAGCGTTCTGTGCAGGGCCAGTAGATGCCAAAGACCAGAGTGAGCTCTGTAGAACTAAGGGCGCTTGATTCGGGTTGAGTAGGTGGCCAAGTCAGACTATTCTATTGAAGCATTTGGACGCGAGTTATCTTTCCGTCTTCGACTCGATAGACAATTGCCATATGTGCCTCGGAAGGATGCCCCTCTAGATTCATTCCGGTTACTTGTTCTTCGGTGACGACATATTTCCCTACCACCATTCTTGCCTTTATCTCTGCGTGAAGTTTCGGGCTCTGGTCAAATAACCTGCCGTAGACTTTGCGCATGCCTTCGTGCCCTTTGATTGTCTGGTTTCCTAGTCCATCCAGAGTAACGACGTCAGGAGCGAAGCAATCAACGAACCTGTTAAGATCTCGGGCGTTGTAGGTATCCACCATAGCTCGGACTATCCCTTCATCGGGAGACATGTGGATAAATCAAGCTGGGCTGTATTTCAACTACTAGCCTCTGTTGCATCAGCCGTCGCCTGAACTCCATTCTTGAGACCCGTCTGTGGGCGGGTCCCACTGGACCCGAATCTTCTTGCAGACTGAAATGGATTCGAACCCATATGGGTACAGCCCCTGGCCGGGCTAAGCCTTAGTCCACCCTTCTCGGTCTGTCAAGCGCGCCAAGTCTCACTGCCTTCTCTTTCCAAATCGGTGCCAGACAGCCGCGACTACAGCCGCCACACAGACGCCATGTGAGCGGTTAGTGCCTCACAAGCAGTGGCGCTAGATAGTGCCTATTTGCGAGACTCAACTGGGTTGTTGAGGCTCAGGCAACGGGATCAGGTGCTTCAATGGGCGAGCAAAGACGCCTATCAGACCACAGCCCACGACCACGGCGCCAGCAACGAGAATCCCGTGCGTGACGCCGTAGTAGCTCGCCATGAATGCCCCAAAAGCCACGCTGACAGGGGCTGTCAGGAATTCAACGAACTGTTTGAATCCAAATATCCGCCCGAGAACTGGGCCCGGAACAGTCTGCTGGTAGTAGACTGTCTGGATGGTGTCGGAAAACGGTAGAAAGAGGCCGAACACGAAAGTGGCCACGAGTGCCTCCGGCAGGGTTGTCGTAAGGGAGAGCGCCACTACGGCCGCTCCCATTCCAAACAGCGAAGTGAGAATCGCCAGCCTTCTCCTTTGCACCTTTCCTATCCTGGCAAGGTACATAACGCCCGCAAGAATGCCGGCTGCGCTGAACGCCCCGAGCATACCGTAGCCAAAACTACCTGACATCAGGACGTTATCCGAGAAGATTAGCGCATAGACGTACCAGAGCGCCCCAAGGCCAAAGTTTGAGCCCATAACCAAGATCGACATCCAGACGAGATCCATTCTTGTCTTGAAGTACGCAAACCCTTCCTTGAAATCCCTTCTCCACGTACGTCGCGTTTGTCCGAGAGGCATAGGCGGCACTGTGATCATAAAGAGTGCGAAGACCAGCACCACGAAGCTCAGGCTGTCGGCCAGAAGCGCGACAGCGGTCCCAAACAGTGCTATGGTGATCCCCGCAAGCGCTGGTCCGACTATACTGTCCACCTGGAAGACTGCCGTGAAGGTCGAGTTCGCCCTCAGAAGACTGTCCTTCCCTACCAGAAATGGTACTACCGTGTTGCCAACCAGGTCAAAGAGTGCACCAAGCAGACCTACGGAGAAGGCAACTGTAAAGATGAAAGCTAAGGGGGTGTAGCCCACCAAGTTCCCCGCACCGATTGCGCCGAAGAGCACTGCCCTTATGATCTCGGTGGCGAGCATCGTCCTCCTCTTGTTCCACTTGTCGACGTAGACTCCAGCGAGTAGCCGCACCAGCGCCCTCGGTATCATGAAGACGACCCATGTGATTGCCAGGTCCAACGCCGAACTAGTGATTGCGTAGACGAGCCAAGAGAGAGCCAGGTTCCCGAAGTAGTCCCCGAGCGAGGACGCCCCTCTGCCGAACAGAAGAGCCAAGAAGTTCTTGTTTCTAGAAAGAGGTGGGTACTGAGACTGTGCCATGAATGGATGACTCGGTGTGTCCGTACGTCTAACCCTTATTCTATATAACGACCCAATCTTTCAGAGCCTAATCTCCCAGGGCCTAATTCTCAGGGACAAAGCCATCCCGCGAGGCGGGAATTAGAAGAACCTCTTGCAGCACAGCCAGACTATCGAAATCAGCTTGAAACAAGCTCTTACGGGTACTCTGAGCCAGAATCGGGTTCATCAGGGACGTAAAGGTCGAAAATGTTTCTCATGTCTCTCAACAGGATTCTACATTCTAGTCTAATCTCAGCGGGAGCAGCTGATGGACCATCGCATTAGATACTGCTTGAGATATTCCTATATAGTCTATTCATTTCGCGTCTAGTCATGGGAAATGCGGCGCGATTGGGGTTTCATCAGCGGGATCCAGGCTTCTTGGAAGATGGAAGCCCGCATCCTCAAGGTGCCCCAAGAGGTTTGTTGCACTTCTATGCACTTCTGAGTATCGCTCGCAAGCCGATGCGCGGCTATGATCTCATCAAGGAAATCGAGACCAAGACAGAAGGAGCTTGGCGCCCTGGACCTGGCGCTGTGTATCCTGTGCTTCGGAAACTCGTGAATCAGGGTTACATTGCGGCTCAGAAGAAGATGAAGGGCGGGCCTCCACAGGTTCTCTATGAAATAACACCTGCGGGACTCGAGAACATAGCCAACGCCAAGAAGATGATGAAATCATCGACAGAGCGGTGGAACCTCATGGGACAGCTGCTGGTCGATCTGATGGAGCCAGATGACTTGGTAAGATTCGTCCTGAACTCCTTGGAGCTGCAGATTGAACTTGTCCACATGATTGCCGAATCCGATAGAAGCGGCCTAAGCAATCAGGACAGGCTGTTCGTCCTTCGCCAGTACACGCTCAATCTGGAGAGAGAGCTGACTCGGGCGACGGTCTCGATTAGGGAGATAAACAGTCGAACCCCAGCCGAGAGCGCTGCCATGGGGAGAACAGTTTTGAAGGTGAGAAAGGCCTGAGCAAAACCGCACTCGTTTCAGCTGACCGCGTTCCCGAAGGGGGCTCCATGATCAGGGTCGAGAACCTTACGAAGAAATTCGGCGACTTCGTTGCGCTCGACAATGTCTCGTTTGATGTCAAGAAGGGCGAGATATTCGGTCTGCTCGGTCCCAACGGTGCTGGTAAGAGCACAACCTTGCGGATTCTCTCCACTTTGGCGAGACCCACCAAGGGGACCGCTTCGATCGGGGGCTATGACATCGTGAAGGATGACACTGAAGTTCGCAAGCTGATTGGCATCGTTTCCGAGAAGATGATAATGTACGACCGCCTGACAGCAAGAGAGAACCTCTGGTTCTTCGGCAGTCTCTTCGAGATCCCGGGTGATGTTCTGACCCAGAGAATCGACGAACTGCTGGAGCTGGTCCAGCTGACCAAGTGGAAGAACTCCCTGGTAGGAACGTTTTCAACTGGGATGAGGCAGAGGATGAACGTAGTACGGGCTCTGCTGAATATGCCCCGAGTGCTGTTCTTGGACGAACCGACGTTGGGTCTGGACCCCCAATCGTCCGTCGAGATCCGGGAGTTCGTGAAGAAACTCAACAGAGAGAACGGCACCACCATAATCGTGACGACGCACACGATGGTCGATGCCGACATGCTATGCGATCGCATCGCCATCATTGACCATGGGAAGGTGGTCGCTCTGGACACCTCGACCAACCTGAAGAAGCTGATTTCCGGGGGGGACAACACGATTCTGAAACTGGGAATCGCCAATCTGACGGCCGAGCTCCTTGAGACCCTACGAACCCTGGATTGTGTTCAGTCTGTTTCCCAGGAGAATTCCACCCACGTCCGGCTGATTGCGCGCGGCGACGACGCGTTCGATAGCGTGATTGACGCTGTGAGAAGCAAGGGCGGGAAGATAGCGTCCGTAGAGAACCTGCAGCCGACGCTCGAAGACGTCTTCCTGCACCTAACGGGCCACGAAGTCAGAGACAGCGCGGACCAGAAGATTCCGCTAGAGAGGCACAGACGATTTGGGGCCCCGCAACGGAGGGTAAGGTGAGACTGGATGGGGACCAAGACACTTCTTTCGCACAGTTTCAGAATCGCTTGGAAGGACATCCTCGAGCTCTACAGGAACAAGTTCGGTCTGGTCCTGCTCATCGTGATGCCCCTGTTCATGATGGCAATGGTCGGTTTCATCTACCCTACGAGCGGCAGTTCGGCCAGTAACCTGCCTGTCGCGATCGTCAACTCGGACGCAGGGTACAACAGCTCAACAGTCGCAAGCCAGACGTTCATCTCAGTCCTGCAGCAGATTAACAGCAAGACGGGCATGATGAAACTCACGACTGCGTCGAGCGCCGCCGATATCAAGAACCTGATTCAAAGGGGCGACATCGAAGGCGGGATACTCATCCCGAACAATTTCTCGACGAGTCTCGCCAGCGGAAAACAGGGGACGGTGGTGATCATAACCGACCAGTCCAACCCCCAGGTGTCGGCGACAATCCAGACGCTGCTGTCCAGCGTGTTCAGCAAGATGAGCACCACGATGGCTCAGAATAAGGTTCAAGCATTAGGAATCACGGCGAACGATTCCCTTGCGATAGTGCAGCCGCTCAAAGTCCAGGCGCAGGGCGTCGTTCCCGGTGCCCCCAACTACTTTGACTTCGTTGCTCCCGGCATAATGGCCATGACCGTCATGATGAGCGTAATGACTGGGCTACCAGCGGCGATATCGCAGGAGAAGGAAATCGGCACCATGGACGGAATGATGGTAGCGCCCATCAACAGGCTGTCTATCATCCTCGGCAAGACCCTGGGCCAGACGGCGAGAGGCCTGTTCCAGGGTTTCATAATACTGGCTCTGGCTGTCGGGCTGTTTGGTGTAACGATAGAAGGGAGCATCCCTCTTGTCTTCGGGCTACTTCTGCTCGGCGTCTTCAGCTTCGTCGGTCTGGGCATCGTGATAACCTCGTTTGCGAAGGACCAGCAGACGGCGACGATGCTGATGACCACGCTGATGTTCCCCATGATGTTCTTGAGCGGAGTCTTCTTCCCGATACAGCAGATGCCCTGGTACATGCAGGACATATCGAAAGTGCTCCCGCTCACTTACGCATCGAGCTCCCTGCGGAAGGTCATGGTTCTGGGCGCTGGGATACCGGACATAACCACTGAGCTGACCATCTTGATAGCGTTCGGGGTCGTTATGACCGCGATAGCCGTCCCCGTGTTCAGGCGAATGATGACTAGGTAGTGATGGCTGGGCAGTCATCCGGAAGCGCGCGCGGCCGAACCTTCCTGTAGGCTGAAGTGGATTCGAACCCATTGGGGTGCAGCCCCTAGCCGGGCTATCGAAATAGTCTTGAAACAGACCTCGTTAACTCATCTGAGTAATAAACAGGGTTTTTCATGAGGCGTCTTGGCGTTTCGGACCCCATCGGGCCGGTTCTTCCACGTGCTCTGGATTTCACTTACGCGTCCTGCGATTGTTCTAACGCCATTGCCATGGCGAGGGGCACCTAGGGCAGTTAGAACCAGACCTCGGTCTGGTTCTCCGCTTTCCTGGCAGCAGCTTACTCTGTCTCTGCGCTGATAATTGCGGTCGTATACTTTGCCGGCAGATGTGGCCAGGAGAATCACGTGAATCTCATGGGCTCGAGGCCGAAGGCCCTAAGATATGTGCCGAGAATCTAACAGAATCCTCCTAGAGGACTTTTTAAATAGCAGTAGTATCGTGATATATCTTGTTAGACATGTTCCGCCAATCGTGGGGACACGCAAGGGGTTGGATGCACAGGGGCGATGCCAAAGTCCTAGTTCTTGACGAGCTACAGAAGAGGCCCATGCACGGCTACGAAATTGCCAAAGGCATTTCCGAGACGTTCGGGGGCATCTACGAGCCGAGCCCGGGAATGATTTACCCTACGCTGCAGTATCTCGAGGATATCGGATACGTAACGGCATCACAGAAGAACGAAAAGAGGGTGTACTCGATTACGAAGAACGGAAAGGCCTTCCTGAAGGAGAGCGAAGTCACCGTCAAAAGAATTCACAGGCTCTTCGAGCGGGCCGACGGAAAGATGGATGCGGTGCGAAGCGGGATGGAGCTCAGGAGAAGCATGATGTTGCGTCTTCCGGAAATGACGCCGGAGCAGGCGAAGAAGGTCGCGGCCATTCTGAAGGACGCGAAGTCCAAGATAGAGAGAATCGAGCGATGAGGACGGCATGATGACGACCTCAAGTCCAACGGCTCTGGCCGGCAAGTCTTCGGCCAAGGGTATCATCTCCGTGGAGAAGCTCACCAAGACCTTCGGGCAGCAGAGGGCCGTCGATGAAGTGACCTTCGATGTCAAGGAGGGAGAGATCTTCGGATTCCTCGGGCCCAACGGTGCGGGGAAGAGCACGACCATCAACATGCTCACGACTCTGATTCCCATTACGTCTGGAAAGGCGGAGGTGTGCGGCTTCGACGTCGGCAAGCACCCAAACGAAGTGAGAAGGAACGTTGGGGTCGTGCCTCAGGACTACACGGCCGACGAGGACATGACGGGCCTCCAGAATATACTTCTCTGCGCTGACCTCTATGGCATCCCTCGGAGCAACTCGAAGGATCACGCCATCGAACTGCTTTCGCTCGTGGAACTCCAGGATGCCAAGGACAGGAAGGTCAGCACCTACTCCGGAGGGATGCGCAGGAGACTGGAGCTGGCGTGCGGCTTGATCAACTATCCGAAGCTCCTCTTCCTTGACGAGCCGACCCTAGGCTTGGACGTGCAGACGCGCGCCGCCGTATGGAAGTACATCCGTACGCTGAAGGAGCAGTACGGCATGACCCTCTTCGTGACCACTCACTATCTTGAGGAAGCCGATTCTCTCTGCGACCGCATAGCGATCATCGACCACGGGCACATAATCAAGACAGGAACCCCTCAGCAGCTGAAGGACGGCGTCGGGGGCGACGTGATCGTTGTGGGCGTCAGTGAGGGGCAGCCCGACATCTCGGCAGACATCGCCAAGATTGGCCTGGTGAAGGACGTCAAGAAGACTGACAATGACTACAGGATAAAGACGGAGAAGGGGGAGGAGGCCTCGCCTCTGATAATGGGCCTGATTCAGTCGAAGGGGCTCCACGTAACAAGGATATCCCTGACGCGCCCGACCCTTGACGAAGCCTACCTGGAGCTGACCGGGCGCACCCTGAGGGAGGAAGAGACAAACAAGTGGTCGATGAGGAGCCAGCGAAGGACGATGCGGACCGCGCGGTCGTAGAAAGAGCGAGAGAGAGCGAGTGTGAGCTAGAGTTTGGCCCAAGAAGGAGAATCGGCGGCCGGGAAGTCCGCGACCACGGCCCAGGTCCTTGAATCGCAGGAAACCGCGACGCCGAAGCAGGTGAGGGCTGCCACAGTAGCCCCGAAGTCGAACAACAGTCCGATCCACGGCCTCTGGGCGCTGACCAACAGGGACCTCAGGAAGTGGTACACCAACCCGTACCAGCTGATAATATCCCTGATACAACCCGTGATATGGATGGGTCTCTTTGGGAAGGCGCTGAACTTCAGCTCGTTCATCACCAGCAGCCTGGGGCCCAATGCGACGCCAGCCGAGGTGAACGCCCTCATGACACAATTCTTCGGGACCGCAAGCTACTTCTCGTACCTGGTGTGTGGCATGCTGATCTTCGTAGTCGTCTTCACTTCAGCCTTCAGCGGCATGTCTGTAGTGTGGGACAGGAGATTCGGTTTCATGAACAAGGTCCTGACCACTCCCGTGAGCAGGGGAACGATAGTGATGAGCAAGATCCTGCAGAGCGTGGCCAGGTCTCTCATCCAGGCCGTCGTCGTCCTTGCCATAGGGATTGCGCTCGGAATGGAGACCGGCAACTTCACTCTGCTTGGAATCGCCGGTACATTCGTCATCATCTTCCTCGTCGCGATGGGCCTCTCCGGGCTCTTCGTGATGCTCTCGCTCAGGTCGAGCGACTGGCAGACGCAGATGGCCATCATCAACCTGCTGAACCTGCCATTGCTCTTCGCCAGCAACGCGCTCTTTCCAACCAGGATAATGCCTGATTGGCTCCAAGACGTGGTGAAAGTCAACCCCGTGAGCTACGCCATCGACGGCATCAGGCAGATGCTGATAGGGGCAGTCGGGTCGTATTCGCTCTGGCTGGACTTCTCCGTGGTCTTCGGATTCGCAGCTTTCTTCTCGATAGTCGGGATAGTCATGTCGTGGAGACTGCTGAAGAAATAAAGCGAGCCCGTCTTCCACCGCGATTGCAAGTCTTAAGGCATGCCCATGACTGCGACGGTCTGGCGGCTAGAACGCCAGCGCTTCTTGGACTGACCGACCCTCGAAAATGACCTTCCTCAGGCTCTTCGCCATCTTGAGGGGCTCTTTGTGCTGCCAGACGTTCCTTCCCACCGCGAGGCCGGTCGCACCTGCGTCCATCGCGCCCCTCACCTGCTGAAGGAATGCCTCGTCCGTCGGGGCCTTCGGCCCACCGGACATGAACACCTTCGTCCCGGCTGCTGACTTGACCGCCCATGAGAACGAGGCGCTATCGCCAGTGTACTTGATCTTCACCGCGTCGGCACCCAGCTCGAGGCCCGTCCTAGCCGCGTAAGCAACGATTTCTTTCGAAATGTCGTTCTGAACTCCTGCCCCTCTCGGATAGATCCATGCGATGGCGGCGACACCCTGCTTGTGCGCCTCCTCCTGTATCCGGCCGAACTCCGACAGCATTTCTGCTTCATGGCTAGATCCCAGGTAGATGGTGTAGCCGACTGCCTTCGCACCCAACGACACCGCGTGCGCCACCGAGCACACTTGCCTCGAAATGGGCTCTCCCTGGGGGAGGCTCGTTTTTCCGTTGACTTTGACGATAAGGGGCACTTTGCCATCATAGAATTTCACGGCCACGCCCTTCTGCAGCACCACTCCGTTGAACCCCCCTTTCACAGCTGTCTCCATTATGAATGCGGGGTCCACATTTCGGTCGTCGAAGTCTCTTGACGGCCCGTGCTCTAGGCCTTGGTCGTACGCTAAGAGCATGCTCTTGTCATTCCTCAGGAACGGGGCCATCCTATCCCGAGCCATTGTCCCGAATCTCTCTCAACCGTATTTAACGGTATTTCGAATCCGTTGCAGAGGACCGTCTCGTAGCTTCGCGAAATACAGAAAATGGAACGAGAGCGCCGCCGGTCTTGGACCGGAGGCGCCCTGAACGCTCGAAGTTTGCCTATGGGAAGATGCCGAGACTCTTGACTGCGTCGGCAACTCTGCCCACAGCGACTATCATGGCACCCGTCCTCATCGAGGTATTGTGCTTCAGGCTCGCCTCGTGGACGTCCTTGAATGCACCCGTGATCTTCTTCTCCAACATCGAGTTGACCTCGTTCTCGGCCCACGCGAGTCTCTCCAAGTTCTGGACCCACTCAAGGTAGCTGACGATGACACCGCCTGCGTTGGCTAAGATGTCCGGGATCAGGAAGACCCCGTTTGCATCGAGGATCTTGTCAGCCGCTGGGGTTGTTGGGCCGTTGGCGCACTCGGCGATGATCTTCGCCTTGATGCCCTTTGCGATGTCTGGTAGGATGGTGTTCTCGAGCGCTGAAGGGCTGAGGATGTCCACGTCCATCTGGAGGAGTTCCTTGCCCGATATCGGCTGGCTTCCGGGGAAGCCGACCACGGAACCGGTCCTCTCCTTGTGGGCGATGAGTTTGTCGGCGTCCATGCCGTTCTTGCTCATGATTGCTCCCTTGGAGTCGCTCGCTGCCATCAGCTTCGGTCCGTAGGTCTGGAGGATCTGCGAGTAGAAGGAGCCGGCGTTACCGTAGCCTTCGACCGCGAAGGTTGCTTTCTTCAGGTCCATCTTCTTCACCTTTGCCGCCTCCACGGTGCAGAACACTGCTCCCCTTCCGGTTGCCTTGTCCCTTCCGAGCGAGCCTCCCAAGGAGATTGGTTTCCCTGTGATGACTCCCGGGGACGCCATACCTACGATGGTGCTGTAGGTGTCCATGATCCATGCCATGGTCTGTCCATTCGTGTACACGTCAGGGGCGGGGATATCCTTGTAGGGGCCGATGATTGAGCTGATAGCTGCCGCGAAGCGGCGTGTCATGCGTTCCAGTTCCCCTTGGGACATGTTCTTCGGGTCGCAGATGATGCCTCCCTTCGCTCCTCCGTAGGGGATGTTGACGACACTGGTCTTCCAGGTCATCCAGGCCGCCAGGGCTCTTACCTCGTCCAGCGTCACGCCCGGGTGGTACCTGATTCCTCCCTTGAAGGGCCCTCTTGCATCGTTGTACTGGACTCTGTATCCCGTGAAGACTTTCGTTTTCCCGTTGTCCATCCTCACCGGGAGCGACACCGTCAGCTCCCGCTTCGGATGAGCTAGGATTTGGTGAATGCCTTCGTCGAGTTTCAAGTACTCTGCAGCAATCCGCAGCTGCTCGAGTGAATTCTCAAATGGGTTTGGCTTAGCCTGACTCATAAGTCGGCCGCCTTTTCGGATTCTATTTAGGCGTTTCGAAGATTCTCATTTCAGAGAACGAGCGAGGATGTGAAACGACGACCAATCCTGACGGGACCGACGACTTCTGACATGGTAGCGCTTCGACCAACGCTGCCCGAGATGAGCATTTGTTCGGCAGGAAACTGTGGTCCCAGGCCCGATGATTTCTGGCCGCTCCACGGCGAGGAACTCAGGCCGACACTCGAAAGGGTTTCCGCGTCATCACTCGTCTACTGAAGACCAGCATGTCTAAATGAGACGGGATGCACCCGGGATTCGAGAGATGAAACTGGAAGAATTCTTGCGACTCAACGCACCGGAGGACCTTGCCCTGATCGCAACCGCGATCGCAGAGGCCAGCATAAGGGTCTGGGAGAACATACCATTCAGGTCGGGTCTCCTCACCGAAGTCAACCCTTCGGGGGAGCGCCAGAAGGCAATTGACGTCTTCGCGAACGACGTCTTCGTCGAAGCGATGACGGGAACGAACTTGGTCAGGGAGGTGGCATCTGAAGAGATGGCAGAGGCTATCGAGGCGAGGGGGCAGCTCAGCGTCGCCATGGATCCACTCGACGGCAGCTCCAACGTCGAGACGAACAACCCGCTGGGGAGCATCTTCGGATTCTACTCAAAGCGCCTACCCTGCTCGGGAAGAAACATTGTCGGGGCGCTCTATGTCACATATGGTAGCACTGTCACCATCACTCTGTCCTTTGGCAAGGGCGTCCACAGGTTCGTGGGAGTGAGGAAGGGGGCCGAGATATCCTTCGAGCTGCTCGGGATCGACCTCAAGGTGCCGGCAAAGCCGGAGGTCTATGGCATCGGAGGTTTCAGGAAGGACTGGATTCCTGCTGTCCGCGACTTCGTCGATTCCTTCGAGGCCAAGGGCATGAGAATACGCTACTGCGGGACCTTCGTGGGAGACTACAACCAGGTCCTGTCGAGGGGAGGTATCTTCGCGTATCCCGAACAAGTAGGGAAGCCACAAGGGAAGCTGCGGGTCCTCTTCGAGACCGCCCCCATTGCTTACATCAACGAGCAGGCTGGAGGCTACGCGACCGACGGAAGGAGGAACATCTTGGACATCGAGCCGAAGAGCCTCTCCGAGACGTCTCCTGCTTACGTAGGGAGTGCGCCGCTCCTGCACGAGCTGGAGAGGCTCGTCTCTGCGTCAGGCTAGCGAACCAAGGGATGACGCCGAGTCATTGCGATCGCGACCCTTCCAATTAGACCATCGCGGTTCCTGTCTTTGTTGAAGCCCTGTTCTCCGTGGCGGTCCGGCGAGTCTCCCCGAAACCCCCGATGATCTTGGCTCCGAGCTTGGAGTCCCCCTCGTCGAGGCTCACGTTGAGGAGATGCCGGACTCCTTTCTTGCAAGGATTCCTTACGTTGTTGAACTGAACCCTATGGCCTATGGATACGTGGATTCCTCCGTGTTCAGCCGTCGCGAGGTTCCTCGCTCTAGGGAATGAGCAAGCTCCTCGATCTTCAGTGGCCAGTCATTCGCCTTGACGACGCTGCTTGAAACGAGGACTCCGTCCGCTCCCAACTCAACCGCACTCTCTACATCTTCCCCGCTGACGATCCCTGCCCCACACAGTATCTTGCCCCTGTATCCGGTCTCCCTCACCTTCGAAACGGTTCGGCTCACAAGCTCTGGCTTCACCTTCGATACGGCCATGCCTGAGCCTATCAGTCCTGGCGGCTCGACCGCGATATAGTCTGGCTCCAGCCTGCAGAGGGTCATGGCTTGTGCAGGCGAGCCTGCACAGAGACAGACCGCGAGCGAAAGCCCTCTGAGCCGAGGCATCAGCCGCTTCAGCTCGCCGAGAGGGCGGGAGGACTCACTGTGATTGAGAAGAGTACCCTTTGCTCCGGCGGCCTTCACCGCCTCCGGGAGGAAAGCTCCCGTGGTCTTGTCGCCTTTCTCACTTCCGACTGTTTGGCTGAAGACCGGAATCGCCACTCTGGAGGCAACAAGTGCGACCATTGGACCAGGCGGGGCGACGATGATTTCAGCGCCAGTCCTTGATGATGCTCGCTGTGCAGCTTCGGCGATTCGCAGTGAACCCTCCCCTAGCACTTCTGGGTAGTTCTTCAGGTTGAGGATTATCGTCAAGTCGATACCGCGACGTTGGTGGGGGTCAGGTCTTAAAGTATGGTCCGATTTCTCGTTCAAAGCATCGGGTCGGGAGTCTTCTCAGAACCCGTCTTCATCCGAGTCCTCTTCCCACCCGTCTTCATCCGAGTCCTCGTCAAAGTCCTCTTCCAGTTCCTGGTCCTCTTCGGACATTTTGACGGTCAGCGCGATTTCAATTAGTCTATTAAACCTCTCGGTGAATCGGGCACGCGGGAATTGACCGGGGCCATCGTCCGCCTTAACAGAGACTCGATAGATCGCGCCAAGTCCGTAGTCAGTCACGGAGGATTGATAGTCTATCCCACAGACACTGTCTACGGGCTTGGCTGCAATCCCACGGACGAGGATGCTGTCCGGCGGCTTGTCGGGGCCAAGAAGCGCGACCAGAGACCTATCCCTGTCCTCTGCTCCTCGAATGGCGCTGCGATGGAGCTGGTCGAAATGAACCAGAAGGCTCTCGAGCTCACGAGGCGATTCTGGCCCGGCGCCTTGACCATTGTCGCCCCCATGAAGCGGACCCTCCCCTTCTCACTCCACCAGGGAACCGAAACTCTAGGGGTTCGGGTGCCAGCCCTGCCCCTCTGCGTGATTCTGATTGAGGCCTGCGGAGGCTGGCTAACCGGGACGAGCGCAAACCTTTCGGGGTCACCTTCTGCTCGGACGGCTGCGGAGGCAGCGAGCCAACTCGGCGAGCGCGTGGAGCTGATACTTGATGGAGGCAGGCTTGAGGGTCTCGAGTCGACCGTCGTCCGGGTGGTGGGCGACGATATCCAAGTTTTAAGGGCGGGTCCGGTCAGGGTGACGGACGAGACGCGAGAACGATGAATCTGATTGTGACGTCGGCCAAGGGCCTCGAAGCGCGGGCCTCCGCTGAGTTCAAGGAGGTGGCGTTGCTCTCGGGTATCAGGAAAGTGACCATCGAGAGATCAGCATACGATGGGGTCCTCGAGGTCGAGGTTGAGAATCCGAAGGTCCTGCTGTCGTTCATCAGCGAGTTCGTCCGATCGGAGCCGTTCAAGGTGAGGTTCATCATGCGGGTCATACCCGTAGGCAGAGTTGTTGACACCAAGATTGAGGAGATAGTCGGGGCCGTCACCGAGCTAGCCTCGAACATAGGTGCTGCGGAAAGCTTCAGGATCACAATCGAGGCGAGGGACTCGCCCTATTCCGACAAGCAACTCATCGACGCGATAGCTGATGCGGTCGACAGGAAGGTGAGTCTAGACTCGCCAGACAAAATCGTCTTGATCCAGATCTTCGGCGAGTACACGGGGGTCTCGGTCTTATCCCCGAACGAGATCCTCAGTATCACGAAGCTGAAACGGGCGACCTAAGTCTTCAGGGCATTCAGGAGCGCTGCTCGCTCTATTCCTTCCAGTTCATCGGGGGACAGTTTCCTCTTCCGAAGCTCCAATCCTCCGAGCTCTTTCGCGCTTAATCCTGCGAGTGTGCTTTCGGGTCCCGCTATGATAAGGAGGAATGGCTTCCCTTTCTTGGCCCCTATCTGTTCGATGGCCCTGGAGATCTGGGTCGTGCCTGCCAAGCGCAGGAGGAGGTCGATTTCCGGTTTCTTAGCCAGCATGTTCTGAGTCCCGTTCGCACTGAGGGTCTGTGCCGCTATCATCTCAACAAAGAATCCGTTTGTGGCTGCGTCTGCCCGGACTGTTTGCACGATTGATCCCCGGATCTTGGCCTGTACGGTCTTCTTGACGGAATCGGGGTCTGCCTCTTCCTCGACGATTACGGAGATTACTTTGGTTTCCACGCTCTCACCCGCCGTGCGAGAATGGTATCAGGATGACTTTCTGGCCGCTCTTCACGATTCTCTTCACCGATGCGGGTACAAACGCCTCGCCGTCCTCCACCATCACCAATGTGTTGTACTTCGTGAATCCTGGCTCCGCTTCGGTCGAGAGTGCCCTTAGCCGCGCCACAATCTCTTCAGCATCGAGCGCTTCATCTGTCAATTGGACTTCCTTCGCCCCGACGCTCGTTCCTATGTAGCCGAGACACTTGACTTTGATCATTCAGGATTGAAGATGAGGAGCTTTTCCTTATACTTTCTTCCTCTGTAATAGGTACCCGGGGGAAACAGTTTCCCCCCCGAGAACTGCAGTTGCTTTCTGAGTTCGGCCCCTGTCATAGACCCGAGCTTCTCGATTGGGACATTGACCGCAACCGGTCTGGGGTCGATAGTATGCATCGATGTCTTGCACGGGAATAGCTTCCCGTTCCTCGCAGCAGCAATCACGTCGTCCTTCCCGAGCCTCTGGACAAGGATTACGATTTTGCTCTCGTCTTGGAGGGCAAAGTCGATTTCGTCTTCCGGAACAAATTCCCTCTTCCAGCCCAACTCAAGCGCGAATGCGTCCAGTCCTCGCACGACCGCGAAGGCGCCTTGCAGGTCGATGGGAGTTGCGGGAAGGAAGACGTTTCGTGAACTCAATGCAGCAAGCCCACCCTTCCGCGCGTCAAGAGAGGCGAACGCCTCTGACAGAGTGCTCCTCCTCGAGATTCCGGCATCGAGAAGCGCCTGGTTCAAATCTCCGCGTCCGCTTGAGGAGTACGTTCGGGCCCACCTGTGAACGTTCACATTCTTCGAGCTGTAGTCCAGCGGGAAGCAGACCACGCTCTCCAGACCCAGCTTTACGAAGGCTGCAAGTCTATGCATCCCGTCGAGGACTGCGCCACTCTCAGCGTCAATGATGATCGGGTCTCTCTGGATCCCTTCTTGTTTGATCTCTGATGCGATCCTCTCGAGGTGAGAGGGAATGACTTCCTCGTGGGGCATCAGAGAGGAAACCGGCCTCACGTCCACTCTGACCCCCGCTCCTTCTGGGGTCACGGTCTATTCCGCCTTTACTTCAACTGGCGCTTCATCTTCAACATTGTCTTCCTTCAGTGACTTGGCTATGTATCCTGCGATGTGGTTCCTGAGTTGCTTTGAAGGGATCAATGCAAGTTCCTTGAGGGCCGACTTGTTCTTCTCGTAGTCTGCGCTGAAAGCTTCCGGATGCCTCTCCATGATTATCTCTGAAAGCCTTCTGGTCCTGTCCAAACTTGTACCTCCCCAAACTCCTGGGTGATTAAGTCTTCCCGATGGTGTCTAGGTAGCCGAGACCGTTCTGCAGGATGCGTTCTTCCGCTTCTGAGAACGTCTGCTTCCAAAGTCTAGCGAGCGCGAAGACCACAGTTGGAATGAGAGAAGGCCCCCCTGCTCCACCCAAAGGCGCAAACGTAACTGGCCCGTCTGATTCGGCAAGTAAGAGTGCGGGGTCCAAGCTGGAGGCCATCCTCTGGAGCTTCTTAGAAAACAGGAGGGCCGGTCCGAAGGAGACGAAGTACTCTCTGTCGTTGGCTTCGTTCAGCTCGGCTTCGCCTTGGAACCAGTGCAGGAGGACGGGTTTCACGTTATAGCTCGAGAGGACCTCAAGGCACTCTTTCTCTGCCCCTCGCGAGTGAACTTGGACCGGCTTCCGCGCTTTCTCGACAGCTTCAAGCTGCCCTACGAACGTGGTCATCTGCAGGCTCTTCGGGGACACTTCTGAGTAGTTCGGGTCCAGTCCGAGCTCCCCCGCGCCTGTCGCCTCATGAAGTGCTCCTTCGAGCCATTCAATGTCCTCTCCGGCCTCGACCTTTGAAGGGTGGACTCCTAGGAACGCCTTCACCAAACGGGGTTCACTCTTGGCGATTTCGAGCGTCGCCATGGAACTCGCCCGGTCGATGCCAGATGAGAGACACATTATCTCTGAGGAGCGGACTAGATTGAGACTCGGACTCTGCTCCCGATAATCGAACAGGTGGACGTGCGAATCGATAAAACGCACGCCTAACCCTTCCTCTGGTGGTATTTCAGACCACTCCTTCCACTCCTGACGCAAACCTGCACGCAGTGGATGGCAAGTGCCCTTTCCCACCTCAAATCACCAAGAAACGCCGAAAAATCCGTCTAATCGCCCAAAAGGTTCTTAAAGACCCCTTACTTCTAGTCAGATCATGTCCAGTTCTGAGTTCGGCCTTGCTGCTGTCTACAGGGTCATAAAGAAGGCCGGCGCAGATAGGGTGGGAGACGACGCCGCGATAGAACTGAGGTCAGAGCTAGAGACTGTGGGTCTGCAAATCTCCAAGGCAGCAGTGGAACTGGCCGCTCATGCTGGCCGAAAAACAGTAAAGCCATCGGACATCAAGCTGGCCGCGAAGTCGGTTCTCAGACAGAATACCTAGTCCTCAAGCACAGATCTGGTCACACGCAGCACCGGGCCACAGGATCTTCGCAGGCTCAATCCTCCTTTCGCATTGCCAAAGCTTAATTCGGGATTTCAAACGCCGAGTGCCAAGGCCCCGGTGGTGTAGCCCGGTCAAGCATGTTACCCTCTCGAGGTAGCGACGGGGGTTCAAATCCCCCCCGGGGCAGATTCCAGCTTCTTTGG